>JBEKXK010000001.1:0-104129 GCA_049512055.1 Syntrophales bacterium
CTGCGGACGTATATTATGGCCGTGACCTTGAAGTGCTTGCCCGGCGCGAGCAGATTAAACGAAAGACCATACTGTTACGAAGGAAGCAGAAACGCTTTTTGAGACTTGCCTGAAAGGCAGGAGTGAATTATATAAGAACTCAAACCCTCTCTTAGCTTTAGACCTGCTTTGTCCAAAACCATTTGAAGACGTACAGTGCAGTAGCTGCTAAGGTGGTTGAAGAAGCCCAGTTTTAGGACTGTTTCGAAAACGGGATTGGCTGGGTCATTATCCGTCTCCCACTTTCTTTGTGAAGATCCACCATGAAGCAAGTTAAGGAGTCGCAGTAGTAAGACGGTTAAACCTGTAGAAGTGATCTGACGGCATTCTGAGAAGTCAATTCTTATATCATTTTGTGTGCCAGCTAATCTCTGTAACGGACTTACAGATGGCAGATAATGGACAGTTTCAGGCCAAACCTTAATTTGTCGTTTCTTCACGTTTTAATCCCGGAGTGTGAAGCACAACCTTTACATTATACGTTCGATTATCGGGCAGTGTCAGGGTTGGATCAGTTTTGATGAAAATCTAAAATGAGGACACTTCCCATATTTCATTTAAGTAATGAATTATGTCTCTGTCAACTTTGTTAATTTCGATAGCAAATCTACATTACTTGTCTTGATTTGTCTATTATTTCTTTCAGGAAGTCAGCCGCAGTGTTTTCCGGCAGTCCAGTGCGACACTGTTTACTGCCTGAAGGCGAATTCATATAACCCGTGACTCAATAGGACACGGGGCAAGCAACACTGTTTGACTTACTTCTTTGCTGCTAAGTATCCTTCGGCAAGGGATTTATTGACGTGAACCACCCCCTTGTTCATGTCTTTCAATGGATAGTCTTCCGTAATTGCCGGAAGCTGATCGGCCTTCCCCTGATCTCTGATTACTGAACCTGCGGGGACATAGCGGCCATCGGGCACTGTCACGCCCATGAGAATAACACCGGGCTCAATCACACACTTCTTCCCCACGAATGATTTGAATACGAGGGACTTCATACCGACGAAGGTGTCATCCATCACAACGGCGGGCCCGTGGATCTGCACCTGATGGGCTAAGGAAACACGGTTTCCCACATACACGGCGTACTTCCTGCCGCTGATATCATACAGATTCTTTTCGACGGGTTTGCCGTTCATCTCCGTTTCCAGGGCGTGGATTACGACGCCATCCTGGACGTTTGAATCGTCGCCGATGGAGAGCGGCTGCCCTTCATCGCCGCGGATGGATGCCATGGGAGAAACCATGATATTCCTGCCGAGGATCACATTGCCGATGACAGCGGCCAGTGGATGCACATATGTGGATTGATCGATAACCGGTTCCGAAACCTTTTTGCAGAAATCCGCAGTGACATTTTTTTCTATCATCTTTGCCTCCGTATTTGAACCGGCATCCAGTATCTTAGCTGGATTCCCGATCCCCGATCAGGTCGAGGATAAGCTTCTCGGGAATGACAGAATTGATATGATTATGTGCCGGAGTAATGATGTTAAATGAGATTTTTCCTTTCCCGCACGAGAAGTTCTTCCCATACGGCACTGACTATAGACCGTGTTGTTTCAATTGGCCCTTTGTTGTCGATGACATAATCGACAAGCGGAATCTTCTCGTCGATAGGCATCTGTGTGTCCAGCCTGCTTTCCGCCTCTTCGCGGCTGTATTCGTTTCTCTCCCGCAAACGGTTGATCTGATCTTCGGGAGAGACATAGACCAAGATCACAACGTCAAACAGATGCTGCATGCTTGCCTCTATAAGGAGAGGAACATCGGAAACAACAATGGCGCGCGGATTCATCTGTCGGATATCTTCCATCCTCCGCCGCCACAGATCGAAAACGGCAGGATGAACGATGCTGTTAAGCCTGAGGAGTTTCTCCGGATCAGCAAAGACGATAGGGCCAAGCTTTGCCCTGTTGATTGTTCCGTCCTCGTTTAGAATTTCACGTCCAAAAAACTCCACGATAGCCTTCCAGGCCGGTTGATCAGGCTCCTCCGCGAAGTGCGCGAGCGCATCGAAGTCGATGAGGTAGGCCCCTTGATCCTCAAACATCTTCGCTACGGTAGATTTTCCTGAGGCGATGCCGCCTGTCAAACCCACGTTAAGCATATTTTTGTGCCGCCGAGAATCCAGTCGATATGACACCTTAACAATGAAATGATATACCTATTGCTCGCTATTTCGCTTATGGAGAATCCGGAGCCCTTCGAGCGTCAGCATTTCATCCACAATATTTATGCTTTTCGTTTCATGAGAGATGATGTTTGCGAGCCCGCCCGTTGCTATGACCTTTGGGTCTGACATGACTTCCGCTTTGATGCGGCCAACAAGGCCGTCCACGAGGCCGGCGTAGCCGAACAGTATGCCCGCCTGCATGCTGCTCACAGTGTCTTTGCCGATGACGGATTTGGGTCTTGCGATTTCGACTCTCGGAAGCTTTGCCGCTTTGCTGAAGAGCGCCTCACTCGCTATCATGATGCCCGGCGATATGCAGCCGCCCATGTATTCCCCTTTTTTTGATACATAGTCAAAGGTGGTGGCGGTGCCGAAATCGACGATTATGATATCTCCTCCATACTTTTCGTATGCGGCTACGGCGTTGACGATCCTGTCTGCCCCCACTTCTTTCGGATTATCGTACAGAATAGGCATTCCCGTTCTTATGCCCGGTCCCACTATCAGAGGCTTGACATTGAAATATTTTTCGCAGAGGGGTTCCAGGATGTTCAGCATCGTCGGAACAACGCAGGAAATGATGATATCCTTGATCTCCCTCGGTCTGATCTTGCTGTTCTTGTAAAGATTGTAGATCAGCATACCGTATTCATCGACGGTATGATCGACGACGGTCCTGACCCGCCAGTCATGGACCAGCTCATCTCCGTCATACAAACCCAAAACGGTATTGGTATTTCCGACATCTATAACCAGAAGCATATGTCAAACCCTCGCTATGAAGCATTGCCTGCGGCAGCCCTATCTATCGCTCCCCGTCATATGGTGCATCTATTCCTTCACCACCGAGGCATCGCCGGCAATGACCCTTCTTATCTTTCCTTTTTTATCTGAGATAACAAGAGCGCCAAAATCATCAATGCCGAGGACCTTCCCCGACTCGATGTCATTTTTGAATATCACCCGCGCCTGCTTTCCGACCATATCGCAGTACGAGAGCCACGCATCCTTAATGGAGCCGAATCCCGAGTCCAGGAGACGGGTATACAGCTCATCAAATCTATCGAACAATTTTACCGTCAAATCAAGGCGTGAAATATTATGTCCCGCTTCTTCCGCAACGGAGGTCGCCATATCGCGGATCGATTCCTCAAAATCTTTTTTTCTAATATTAACATTGATGCCGATCCCTACGACGACAAAATCCACACTGCCTTCGGCGGAAGCGCTCATCTCCGCCAGTATGCCGCAAACTTTTTTGCCTTCGATCTGAACGTCGTTCGGCCATTTGAGAGTTACAGCTCCGGTGCAATACTCAGACAAGAGATCGGCAACGGCAACACCCGTCATGAGCGTGATCTGGGGGGCATAAACAGGCTCTATGGGCGGCCTCAGGGCGATGGAGGTATAGATATTACAGCCCGGAGGAGACTGCCACTCTCTGTTCAGACGGCCCTTCCCCTTCGTCTGGCATTCCGCGATAACGACAGTCCCGTGAGGAGCGCCATCGCGGGCGAGTCTGAAGAGAACGTCGTTGGTCGACTCGACCTCCGTAAAAAAGTGGATATTATTTCCTATCCGTTTCCCCGCAAGACGGACAGCCAAGTTTTTCTGATTAAAATCCATTGCGTTGATTAAAGCGCCGGCGACCTATGAGATCTTCAAGGATATATCGGCTGCCGATACCGAATGGGTGAGGGCCCCCACGGATATGAAGTCAACTCCGGTTTCTGCAATCTGTCTCACGTTGGCGAGGGTAACATTGCCGGACGCCTCCAGCGGCACTCTGCCGTCCGCTACTGCGACGGCCTTTCCCATATCCGAGAGAGACATATTGTCCAGCATGATCACATCTGCCCCGGAGTTTATGGCTTCCGCAAGCTCCTGAAGATTTTTTACTTCAATTTCCACCTTCAGCGTATGGGGCAGGCGTCCGCGAACCCTGGCGAGCGCCTGCGATATGCCGCCCGCTGCGGCAATGTGATTGTCTTTGATAAGGACGCCGTCATAGAGGCCGAATCGGTGGTTATGACCGCCGCCAATCCTCACGGCATACTTGTCAAGATAGCGGAGCCCCGGCGCCGTTTTTCTCGTGTCGAGGATCTTTGCCTTTGTGCCTTTGACATCATCGACATATCGTCTCGTGAGCGTCGCAATACCGCTCATCCTCTGAAGAAAGTTGAGGGCAACCCTCTCGGCCGTAAGCATTCTGCTGAGATTCCCTGATATCTCCGCGAGACATCCGCCCTTCTCCACGACATCCCCATCTTTGCAGCAGCCTTTAAATTGCATGCCCGGATCGAGGAAAAGAAAGGTCTCTTTGAAGACATCAATGCCCGCCACAACAACGACAGACTTGGCGATAGCCCGGGCCTTGCCGGTCTCTTCACCTGTAAGGGCCGCCGCAGTCGTTACATCCGCCTCACCGGCGTCTTCTTCAATTGCCGACTGTACTATCTTGCGTATGATATGCTTCTGTAACATGATAATAAAGATATTCAGAGGTTCTTGACGCGCTGCTCTTCTAATTCATCTTCTGAAGTCTTTTCATGGCTGCCGCGAGGACGGAATGCTTCTCTCTTACTTCCCTGAACTTTTCTTCTTCCTTTTCCACGACCGCCTTTGAGGCCTTCGCCATGAAATCGCGATTGGCGAGCTTTTTCGAAATCGCCGCGAGGTCTTTATCCACCTTGGCCATCTCTTTCTCGAGTCTCTTCATCTCCCCGGCAAAGTCTACCACGCCTTCGAGGAGCACATATATCCGCATGGAGCCGACAACGCCGGTAGCGGCATTCTTGGGCTCCTCTCCGCTTGCGTTCGCGGTCAATGCCTCGAGATTAGCCAGATTGGTAATATAGCTGCCGCCGATTTCCATGATCGCCCGCGACTCCTCATCGGGCGCGGAGATTGCGACCTTTAATTTTTTCGATGGCGCTATATTCATCTCACCTCTGATGTTTCTGATAGAAGTGATCGTGTCCATGATGGCGCCCATCTGCCTATCCGCAACCGGGTCATGGAAAGCGTCCTGGGGCGCGGGAAATTCACTTACCATGACCGATGTCCCGTCGCCCACGAGGGTCTGCCATATCTCCTCCGTAACAAAGGGCATGATGGGATGAAGCATCTTCAGAGAAGACATCATGACCGTAAAGAGGGTGTGCTGCGCCGCGCGCCTCTGAGCAGGATTGCCTTTCCCATAAAGCTCAGGCTTCACAAGCTCCAGGTACCAGTCACAGAGTTCATGCCAGATGAACTGGTAGATGCCCGATGCGGCATCATTGAAGCGATACTCGTCCAGGGATTTGATAACTTCCGCAACGGTTATGTTCAGGCGATGCTTGATCCACCTGTCGGGAAGGGATTCATCGTCCTTGCTGATCTCAGCACCGGAAGTCGGGTAATCATCGAGGTTCATGAGGGCAAAGCGCGTCGCGTTCCAGAGCTTGTTTACGAAATGCTTGTAGCCGGCAATGCGCTCCTCGGACATCCTGATATCCCTGCCTTGGGCTGTCAGGGCAACCATGGTAAACCTGAAGGCATCCGCGCCGAACTTATCGATCATCTCGAGGGGATCAATAATGTTCCCCTTGGATTTGCTCATCTTCTCGCCATTCTCATCGCGCACCAGGGCATGGAGATAGACATCCCTGAAAGGAACATCCTTCATCACATAGAGCCCCATCATCATCATCCTCGCCACCCAGAAGAAGAGTATGTCAAACCCCGTGATGAGGAGCGATGTGGGATAAAATGTCTTTAGGGACTTTGTCTTCTCGGGCCATCCGAGGGTTGAGAAAGGCCAGAGGGCGGAACTGAACCACGTATCAAGAACATCTTCTTCCTGTTTGAGGCGGCTGCCGCCGCAGTTTGGACATTCAACTGGATCTATGGTGGAGACAATTTCTTTTTCGCAGCTCCCGCAATACCAAACGGGTATCCTGTGGCCCCACCAGATCTGTCTCGAAATGCACCAGTCCCTGATGTTGTTCATCCACTCAAAGTATGTGCTTTCCCACATCGTGGGCAGGATTCGGGTCTTCCCTTTTATCACCGCCGCAGTCGCCGTCTTTGCCAGGGGTTTTATCTTCACGAACCACTGTGCAGAAACCATGGGCTCGATGTCCGTCTTGCAGCGATAGCATTGCCCGACATTGTGGCTGTAAGGTTTCTTCCCTAAGAGGTATCCTCCTTTTTCGAGGTCACGGAGAATACTTTGCCTGGCCTCGTAGCGGTCCTGACCCTGATAGACGCCGCCGTTTTCATTGATGGCTCCGTTGCCATCCATGATGTTTATGATTTCCAGTTTATGCCGCTCGGCTATGGCGAAGTCATTCGGATCGGAGGAGGGCGTAATTTTAACCGCTCCCGAGCCGAACTCCACACTAACATGGCTGTCGGCAATAACCGGTATTACCCTGTTCACCAGAGGCAGGATAACTTTTTTTCCTATCTTGTCCTTGTACCTCTTGTCATCGGGGTTGACGGCAACCGCTGTATCCCCCAGCATCGTCTCCGGACGCGTGGTGGCAACCACGATGTCGCCCTTGCCGTCCTGGTAAGGGTACCTGATCTCCCAGAGAGCGCCTTCTTTCTCTTCGTATTCCACTTCGAGATCCGATATGGCCGTGCGGCATCGCGTGCACCAGTTGACGATATAGTCGCCGCGATAGATGAGCCCGTCGTTGTACAGACGCACAAAGACTTCCCTTACGGACTTGGATCGTTTCTCGTCCATGGTAAAGGCTTCTCTCGACCAGTCGCAGGAGCAGCCCAGCCTTTTTAACTGATTGATGATGACCCCGCCGTATTTCTCCTTCCATTCCCACACGCGTTCAATGAATTTCTCTCTGCCTAAATCATGTCTGGTGATGCCTTCTTTCGCGAGCTCCTGTTCCACCACATTCTGCGTCGCGATCCCCGCATGATCGGTTCCCGGCATCCAGAGGGCGTTATAACCCTGCATCCTTCTGTACCGGGTCATAACGTCCTGCAGCGTGTTATTCAAGGCATGCCCCATGTGGAGCATGCCTGTCACATTCGGAGGAGGAATAACAATGGAAAATTGTGGCTTCCTGCTTGAATCCTCAGCCCTGAATAAATCGCGGTCAAGCCAGTATTTGTACCACCTGGCTTCCGATGCCTGAGGTTCATACGCCTTGCCCAATGACTTTTCCGCCATGAAACGTCTCCGTTAGAATATTTTTAATTCTTCTTTCAGTTTCCGGATAATCAAGAGGGCGTCAACGCCCGGGACGGGACCTAAGGGCGCAAACTCGCCGCTCGAAAGGTCCTTCGCCTCCATGATCCCTCTCGATGTCACAACCATCACTGCGTTAAAGTAAGGCAGATCGGACCTCAGATCGGGGAACGGTGAGGCACTGCCGATAAACTTTGTCGCCAGTGAATTGTCTCCCGACACCTTGATCAATATGTCTTCGATCATCATGGCGTACGTTGCGCGGTCCACCATGTCATTCGGGTGGAATGAGCCGTCCGGATAAACCTCCAATCCGCGAACACCTATTCGGAGAATCCCCTCGATATCCGCCTTCAAAGGATAATTTGCAATATCCGTCGCCGTTGGCGCAGGAGCGCTCGCCTGTGCCTTCGCTTTTTCCGGGTCTTTAAAGGACGTGTCGAAGGTCTTTACTGTCTTCTTCTTATAGAGGACGTCAATCTTCAATTCCTCCATGAAGAGGGCGGCGGCGTCACCCCTGTTGATCCTTTCAAGTATCGCAATCTTCTTTCCTGTAATCGTCCCCGGCATGGCCCTCTGGATCTTCTGCGTCAGATTCCATTCAGCATCAGCCTCCTTGACGTAATCGCGGTTGAAGTCGATTACCTGTTTGAACATCTGCCCTGCGTTCGCGAAATCCAGCGCGTTCTTGTAGGCAATGCCCATAAAATAATAGGCGGCAGGAGACTGGGGATCGATCTTGATGGCTTTGTCAAACTCGCTCTTGGCGTCTTTGATCCAGTCCTTTTGTACTTTGCCCAGTGTATAGAGCCTTATCCTGCTTACATGGACAAATACCTTATCATCATCCTTCTTGGCAAATTTCCAAGCCTGCTTCATGGATTCATTCGCAGCCTTGAAATCTCCGAGATAAGCTGCAACCAGGCCATTTCCCGCAAAGGCTTTTGAGTACTTGGGGTCGAGTGCAATTGCCCGATCAAATTCTCCTTTGGCGTCAGGATACATCTTCTGATCGAGGAATTTCATGCCTGAATAAAAATGATGCTCGGGCGTATCCATTTCGCTTACAGGCTTCACTGCTTTGGCCCCGCAGGAGACAATGAAAAACCCCAGCGCGATAACAACAAAGAACATCAATAAACTCCGATAATTCAACCGTTGAATCATAACGTTCTCCTTTCATCAAAAAAGTGTTTTTAATGTAACTCCCCGGGATCAAGCTCTTCCCGGTTCAACATTAGCCATTTTTGCAACTCACACTTCCACACTCTCAATATCCGAGAAATCACGCAATTAATTATATTCATACCATATCGAAGTCAAGATATTTAACGGAATTCTCCTAAAATACAAACGGAAACCAAGACTTGCGAAACCCCGTAGGCAAGGACGCTCACGGCGAGAGAAATTGGTCGATTCTTCGTTTCATGGCGTCAAGATCGGACGGGGCGACCCATTCAATTTCTCTATCCCTGCCAAACCAGGTCATCTGCCTCTTGGCAAAATGACGCGTGTCACGTTTAATCATCCTTATGGCATCTGCGAGACCGCATGACCCCTTTATCAGCCTGGCTATGTATTTATATCCGAGCGCCTGCATGGGCTTCAAATTCTCACGGTAACCCATGGAGAAAAGCCTCTCCACTTCGCCAACCAGTCCGTCCTCTATCATTTTCTCCGTTCTTTGATCTATTCTCCGATAAAGCTCCGTGCGCTCCACCGTGAGTCCTATCTTGATCACGTCATAAAGGTTGTCGCCGAAGCGATGGGCATTTTGTTTCTCGACAATCGAAATACCACATAGCTCCAGAACCTCCAGGGCGCGGATGATCCGGGGAATGTCATTCTTGTCAATCTGGGCAGCGGCCAGTTCGTCCCTTTCTTTCAACTTCTCGTATAGATATGTCTCACCAAATTGTTTGAGCTCCTGCCTGTATAACCGTCTCAGATCCTCATCAGCATCCGGCCCTGCAAAGAGTCCGCCTAAGAGCGCCTTTATATAAAGGCCCGTCCCGCCGACCACAAAGATGGGCTTTCCTGCATCATTGAGTTTCCCGATAGTCTCATGAGCGAGCCTGATAAACATGGCCGCGTTGAACTGTTCATCGGGATTGACGACATCAATTGCGTGATGTTTCACTAGAGACTGTTCTTCAAGAGTGGGCTTCGCCGTGCCTATATCCAGGAGCCTGTAGACCTGCATCGAATCGGCGCTGATAATCTCGCCGCCTGATTCACGCGCGAGCGCCATCGCAGCAGTGGTCTTGCCGACCGCTGTGGGTCCAAGGATGACGCTCAGGCGGGGTTTCTTAACATTTGCGCACATGCATTTATATTCGTTTAAACATCCTTTCTATATCCCGGAGACCAAACGAGACATAAACAGGTCTTCCATGGGGACACGTGGACGAAAACTGTGTGGCATCCAAATCCCTGCAAAGCCGCATCACTTCAGCTTCCGACAGTTTCTGATTCGCCTTGACCGCCCCTTTGCAGGCAAGGAGGGCAAAAAGCTTTTCCTGCCGCTCTTCCAAGCCGAGGGTGCGTTCCGCATTTGATAACTCCTCGAGGATCTCAAAAAACAATCCCTTAGGTTCAACATGAGAGAGCATTGCCGGCACGGCTTTCACAATCACCGTCTTTTCGCCGAAAGGTTCCACCTCTATGCCCATTTGCTCGAGGACTTTCATGGATGCCATAATTACGGCGAACTCTCCCGAGGACAGGCTCACGACCTCGGGAATCAGGAGCCGCTGGCTCATCATTTTCTCACCGCGCCGGGCAGCTTCCATCTTGAGTCTATCAAAAAGAATCCTCTCATGAGCCGCATGCTGATCTACAATGATGAGACCGGGAGACGAGGAAAAGATGAGGTATGTGCCGGCAAACTGTCCGATATATTCCAGGTCAACAAAATTTATCCCCTTCTCCGGAATCTTCTCTTCAACGCGGATTTCCTCCGGGGATATCTGTGATTGTTCTTTCTCCGGAATCCGCCCCATGGCAGGGCGCGGCTTCGGGTAATCCGTGAGGGTCTTGTTGAAAAAAAGCTTCCCGCTTCCCGATGTCACGGTGTATCGCTTCAACGCCTCTTGGACCCTCTCGCCATAGCCTTCGGGCATGGTACGGCCTATCGCCCCCGATGAAACAGGCGCGATATTGGCAAGGGCATGAACCAGGGTCTCGACGATGATATCATAAATCTCCCTCGGGTTTCGGAAGCGAACCTCCATTTTCGCGGGATGGACGTTAACGTCTACATCCCCGGGAGGGAGATCGATGAACAAGACTGCCGCGGGATATTTTTTTGCCTCAATCAAGCGTCTGTAAGCGGTCATGACGGCATGATTCAAGAGATAATCCCTGATATATCTCTTGTTCACAAAGTAGTATAATTGTTTCGCACTTGATCTTGTGAAATCGGGCTTTGAGGCGAATCCGAGAACGGTCATGCCGCCTCTCGCGCCTTTAACAGGTAACATGTGGTCCATGAAATCCGTCCCCAAGACAAGAGAGACCCTCTCGGAGATATCTCCGGTGGCCGGTACATTCAATATCTCCTTCCCATGAACCGCGACTCTTAATCTGACCTCCGGATGTGAAATGGCCGTTCTCGTAATCACATCCATGCAGTATCCCTGTTCCGTCGCCTCCGTCTTCAGGAACTTCTTCCGCACGGGAACGGGATCGAAGATATGATTCACCCAAACGGAAGTGCCTACGGGACATCCCGTATCAGTTATGCTCTCCAGTCGTCCCGCTTCCACTATCACCCTGGTGCCCGATAAAGAAGACTCCTTCCGCGTTACCATCTCAACACGGGAAATGGCGCCAATGCTCGGCAGGGCCTCGCCCCGAAACCCATATGACCTGACCTTATAAATATCATCGAACTGGTATATCTTGCTGGTCGCAAAGCGCTCAAAGGCAAGAGGGACCTCCGCACTCTCAATGCCCTCGCCATTGTCGATGACCTTGATCGATCCCCGCCCGCCTTTTTCAAGTTCAACGGTTATGTCCGTAGCGCCGGCGTCGAGGGCATTTTCGAGGAGTTCTTTCAGAATGGATGCGGGCCTCTCGACAACCTCTCCCGCGGCAATCTTGCTCGACAAACTTTCCGGCAGAACGATAATTTTCGTAGCCAAGATAAATCACCTGTTATAAAAAAACCGGACTCTTAAACGTCATACCATGCTTGATAGGAAAGGCATCTGTATTCTTACAAATGGCATCGACCGAAACACTTCTTCAAACCATATAATAAAAGACCGCAGTCACCCTCATCATGAAGTAACTGCGGTCGAATATAACTCGATACACCGCCGTGATCAATCCAGAACTATCATTACCCTGCACTTTTTCAAGAACGTCATATTGTCTGCAGCGCCTCTGATTTTGTCGGCATCGGCATTGCTGATGACGATATCGGACTTACCCGGCCCTTCGGTTTTGACTCCCTTAACGCTGACGGGATTGTTTGTCACCCTCGGATTACTCTGGGCTGCCGTAAGATCCCTTGCATAACCGCTCATGCCCTGCTGGACGGCAAACTCTTTGTCAACATTCATGGAACCATATACTTCTTTCCCGTTCTCATCGAGAACCTTAGGCGCCATAGCCGGCCTGGCCTGGAGCCCCCTCGCGTCAACAACCATACCGGTGAAGACATCTCCCGCCGGCGCCGGGGGTGCTGGAGGAGCGGCCTCCGGTTTTTTCTCAAGAGCCTTGGGTATAATGACCTGCGCAAAACCGCCCGCCATCGGCATCCTCAAGGTCACTTCCACAGTTCCATCGGACAGGTAGTCCTGATTCACCACCTTAGCCCCTCTCACAAGGCCTTCCACCGCTGCATTGATGACATCGCTCTCCACCGTAAAATCCTTTACGACTGTTGTGGAATCAATGCGCACTCCCTTCGTCGTTTCAAGCAGATTACGGTAGGCGTCTACCTTAGCTGCCCTCAGGGCCATGGGACGGGCCTGGGGTTTTCCTACGTACCGTTCGGGAGGGGCGCCGATCCCCACTGCCTCAATATAACCTTCCGACCAGTTAATCTTTCCTTTATCGCCCATCTGTTCGACAATCTGAGTCCACTCGGACCCGCTGACTTTTTCCTGAGAAAAACCGATCCCTGTATAGAGGAACAACATGCTTACGATAACACCCACTGTAACGATTAGTTTCGACCTCATAAAATCCTCCTTACTGTTGGTTTTGGAAACTCACCCACAAAAGTACATAATCAACTCTCTGGAATTGATGTACGTATCTTCCCTTCAAAAAGACCTGCGTAAAATAACAGAATGCGATACAGGTTTCAATCACGAAATCATATTATTTTTTTTCAGTAAAAGCCTTGCTTTCAGGGGCTTCTAACCATGGCTTAATATTGATATTTTTCTCTAGATCTCCCCAGATTACATTCTGATCGGGCCTGCTGCTGCCCCACCAGTTGTTTCTCGCATCGATATAAATGGAGGAGAATGTCTGGATGGCCACCGTGTTGTTGATAAAGTTATTATTATGTATGACGGGATTCGACATCCCTACGCACTTGATAGCGCCCTCTCCGAGGTTGCCGGCGAACGTATTATAGAATACCCTGGGGGATGCGTCATTACGGGTGTATATGCCCCCTTGCGCATTCTGTGCAATGCTGCAAGACGAGATTTCCGGTGCGCCATAATAAATGTCAAAAGCGGTGTTTGCAAATTTGACGATACAGTATGCGAAGGCGCTGTTCACCTTTGTAGGTTTCATCAGTCTTACGGCATTATTATAAAAGCCGGGAGACGGAGAATTCCCGGAAGCCGTAAATACGATCGGATACCGCTTGGTGCCTTTTGCCACAACGCCGCCGTCTTCAGTAATGATGGATGTATTCTGGTCGTATTCGATCTTCACACCGGGTTCGATATACAGGGTTGCCCCGCCATCGATTACGACATCCTTTGCCACCCGGTAAGGACTGTTGGAAAGGATAAGGAAGGCATCCGCCTTGATAGGCCCGCCGAGGACCTGATTTAGTATGGGGAGTTCCTGCGGCTTCCCTTCAGGATAAGCTGCATTGAGAACAGACTTTATATTGATCTTGCCGTGAATCCTCGCCAGGATTTCGAGACCCTTGGCAGAGCCCCACCAGTTGTTCAGGGCATTGACGGCTTCTCCCGTCATGTCGCCTGCGATATCAAATTGCTTGTTGGCATTTATATTGTTTTCCGCAATTACGGGATGAGAGTTCTTTACGATGATCCCCTGCCCCCCATTTCGCGTAATTGTGTTGTGAGTAATTAAGGGGGCAGACGACTGAATCACGATGCCCTCCTTCACGTTATCCTGAATATTGTTCTCCATCAGTTTGGGTTGGGCTCCGTCTGTAATAAAGATCCCTGCTTCCCTGTTTTTATGGATTGTATTTTTCATGACCTGCGGTTTGGAAAAGGCGCCCGAGATTTTTATGGCAACGCCGTTATCCGTAAGCTCAGAAGCTTCTATTTGCGGTGAAGATGCCTGGCATGTGATCCCCGTCGCCGCATTCCTGATGCGGCAGAACTTGACCAGATTTTCCTTTTCCTTGACGTTGCTGAAAGCTATGCCGTCCCACGATTTAGCGCCCTCGGCCGCATCAAATAAAATAATGTGCTCCTCATCCCCCTGCGCGATGAGTCTCCCTTCGATCACAAGGGCGCCGCCCTGCGAGCGTATCTCTGTGCCCGGCTCAATTGTCAAGAGCGCCTTATCTTTGACGATCACTCCATTCTTGATTATATAAGGACTCGCGCCTGCATACCAGGTCGTATCGGACTCGATGATGCCGGAAACGGGCGTCGGTCCGGGCTCCACGGGCATGCCGGTTATGGTATCGGACTTGTCGCTTTCGTTACCCGCCCAGTCTAAGGCAGTTACCTGATAGTAATATTTCTGCGCATTGACGAGATTCTCATCGCGATATTCGTTCAATTCCGTCTTCGCAATCTGCTGGAAACCCGAAAGGGGAGTGTTGCTGCGATAGACCAGGTATCCCGCCAGGTCCTCGGCTTGTGATTTTTCCCAGCCCAGAAGAACGACCTTATTCCTTCCGACGGCCTTGACGTTGTTGATTTTATCAGGAGGTATGGTGTCGAGCGTTACCGTTCCTACTGCATCAACCCATTGCGCGGTATTGCCCGCTTCATCCCTGAGATAGCCGGTAATCACGGCCTTTGTCACATTATCCCCAGGAATAACTTTATAGACGCCCAGGTATCCACCCGGTTCAACTTCCTGCATATCTATGTTTCTCTTGAAATCACCGATATCGAAATAGGCCTGCATCTTGGGTGCACCCTGGATGACTACCTTGATTTCGTCGCCCGCCTTTTTCGGCATATTCTTCGTATCCTGTGTGAGAAGACTAATGACCGGCGGCCGGAGGGCCTCGGCTATGGTCGGTACGGGGATTGTCTTCACCATGTCTCTGAAGAGGTCGTCACAGGCGCGGAGCAATTGGATGTCCCTCACATTCATGGCGGTCGCGATGACCGTCGCAATGATGCCGACGGGGGTAGTAGAAATGCCGCCCTCCTGGATGTGGGCGACATGCTGGCCGCTCCAGAGAAAATTGCCGGTCTTGGTATCAT
Organism: Syntrophales bacterium; assembly: GCA_049512055.1. Classification (GTDB taxonomy): domain Bacteria; phylum Desulfobacterota; class Syntrophia; order Syntrophales; family UBA2185; genus Fen-1135. The sequence goes on from JBEKXK010000001.1 coordinate 15,038, forward strand.
ACATCTTGATCTCCGCCCCCACGGAGACGGAGGAATAAATAACTGCAAACAGCTTGTCAAAATCCGAGATATTGCCGTAGATGACGGCGTCCACACCGAGGATCTTGCCCAACTCCTGGGGAGACATCTTGTCGATGGCCTCCGCATCGTTGAGTCCCGCCTTCCTCAAAGTATTATCCACGACATAAGGTTTCATGCCTTTATACGGTAGGGAGCTCATGTGATTGTAAAATGCCTTGCGGACCTCCTCGGACCCCTTCTGGCTCTTTGCGAGATTCATGAAGGGAAGAACCGCAACAGTTTGGGGTTTGTGCTTTTCCATGTAAGGGTCTACCTTGTACGTACCCTTAAACAATGCGCTGAGATCCCGGACCTGCGGTGAAATGGCAGTCTCTTTTGTGGCAACTACGCAGCTCTGAAACATAACCATCAACGGCAGAACTAAAACGGCTAATACGAACCTTCGCAATCCTCTATTCATTTGAAGCCCCCCAAATGGCTTTCATAACACTGAAGATCTGTCCCGGAAAGTGTGCGAACCCTGAAGACTGGCAATGTCAATGGCATTATCATAAATCATAGCCATGCCCACTGCCACGATGGAGAATAACAATCTTCTCATAGGTAGACCTCCGATCATTATTTTTTAAGATATGGTGAAGATGGATATAGCATGTCCATTGCTGCAATTTCTCAGATTCATGAAAACCTGCGGCTCTTGACAAACATGCATCTATACTGCTGGAAGGAAGCGTTGAAGAATATACTGAAATAGCTATGGAGTGTCAAGGTTATTTCAGAATTATAGCTTAAGAAATCATTGCAATTCCTGATGATGGCATGTCTTACTTACTGACAATTTATAATATTACCTTGCCGATATAATCGTCAACGGTAACCTGCCAATATCTCATGGCTTTTCCCGTGGACTGAGAAAATTTTCCACAGTTGAGGACGCTATAATGTGGACGTTTGGCCGGTCTTGTCAGTTTATCGGATTTTATGGGCTTCACGGTTACACCTGTCATGCCCGCAAATTTCAATATCTTCATGGCGAACTCGTACCAGCTGCAATTCCCTCTGTTGGTGATATGAAAAGTCCCGGTATACTGACCCTCAATCAACAGCTGGACGGCGCCCGCCAGATCCCACGTGAATGTGGGTGACCCCACCTGGTCATCCACTACTTCCAGATACTTTTCTGTTCTTGCCTTTTCCACAATTGTCTTAACAAAATTTTTCCCGTTCTTCCCGTAAAGCCATGCCGACCGTACGAGGAGGAAGTTGTCGGAAAATTGCTTCAAATACTGTTCCCCGGCAAGCTTTGACTGGCCATAGACATTGATGGGGTTGCATGTATCGTCTTCCACATAGGGTGTTTGCTTCTTCCCGTCAAAGACATAGTCCGTGCTGAAGTGAACTATCCTTATGCCCCGCTCTCGGCATGATAATGCAATATTCTTCACTGCCTCCGCATTGACGGAAAAACATTTCTCTCTGTTCGATTCACAGCCGTCGACATCCGTGTAAGCAGCGGCGTTGACAACAACATCGGGCTCGATCTCTGAAATGACTTTTTCGCAGGCCTCGGAAGAGGCAATATCGATGTCTTCTATGTCCAGACCCGCCACGTCATGAAAGGCAAAGAGCCTCAAAAAAAGATCGCTGCCAAGCATGCCCTTATGGCCGAAGATGAGAATCTTCATCAGCATACCCCTTAAATCAGTATTTCACTTCCTTCAAGAAGAGTCCGTGGGCAGGCGCTGTCTGACCCGCCCGCCTTCTATCTTTCGCTGCGACGATGTTCATCAACTCAGCTTTCGAGAGCTTCCCTCTTCCGACATCAACAAGTGTGCCGACTATGTTCCTGACCATATATTTCAGGAAACCGTCTGCTTCTATACAGAACCTTAACATGCCGCGGCGGTCCATTATTATATCAACAGCCATCACGGTTCTTACATGATTCTTAATACCGCAATTTGCAGCGCAGAAGGAAGCAAAATCAAAGGTCCCTAAAAGAAGCTGAGCCGCTTCCTTCATTTTCTCTATATCAAGGGTATCGTGGATGAACCAAGCGTAATCTCTGTATAATGCTGAACGGACGGTACCACGATAAATCTGATACATGTATGTCTTGCTTTTAGCCTTATAGCGTGAATGAAAAGATGTATCTGCCTCGGCCAGTTCCTTGACCACAATGTCCCATGGCAGAAGGCTATTTATTCCCTGAAGAAGACCTCTCGGCCCTATATTTGAATTTGTTCTGAAGTTTGCCACCTGACCCAAGGCATGAACGCCCGCATCCGTTCGGCCTGAGCCTATAACCCTGATGTCTTCCTGGGTAATCGTACTGATGCCTTCTTCCAGAACCTCCTGGACTGTAAGCCCATTGGCCTGGCGTTGCCACCCGTGGTACCTTGTCCCCTCATACTCCAGGATCATCTTTATATTGCGCGTCATATCTGCCGGTCATTTCCTGATGTTTGCCGTCAAACTCCCGCAATAATCAACTCAAAACAAAAAGGGGGGTCTTATTCCCCCCCCTTGGTCGTTCCGATTCATGATCAGGTCGGGTTTTTCGTCCCATCAAGGGCCTCAATGGCCGGGAGTGATTTACCCGCAAGAAGCTCAAGAGATGCCCCGCCGCCTGTTGATATGTATGTGATTCTGTCGCTCTCTCCGGCTTTATGAATGGCGACATCCGTGTCTCCTCCGCCGACAATGGTGACTGCATAGGAATTTGCGATGCTGTGTGCCAAAGCCGATGTGCCCCTGCCGAACGCATCGATTTCAAACATTCCCATCGGACCATTCCACACAATCGTCTTGGCGTTGCCGAGCACCTCGGTAAAGAGGGTTATCGTTGCAGGACCGATGTCAAGGCCCTTCCATTTAGGGTTGATTTCCTGCACCGTGACAATCTTGGTTTCCGCTTCGGCGCTCGCATCCTCAGCAATGACACAGTCAACCGGCAAATAAAATTTTATGCCCAGTCTTTTGGCTGTCTCCATGATCTCTTTTGCTTTCGGCATGAGCTCCTCTTCAAAAATGGATTTGCCGATTTCATATCCCTGCGCCTTGAGGAAGGTGAAAGCCATGCCTCCCCCGATGATCATCTTGTCCACTTTTTCAATGAGATGCACCAGCGGTTCAAGTTTGCCGGATACTTTCGAACCTCCAATAATAGCGACAAAAGGTCTCGCCGGATTATCTACAGCATTCTTTAAGTAATTCAACTCCTGCTTTATCAGGAAGCCTGCCCCGGATTCCTTTATGAACTTGATGATCCCCACATTTGATGCGTGTTTTCTGTGGGCATTTCCAAAGGCATCATCGATATATACGTCCCCCAGACTGGCAAGCTCCTTGGCAAATTCGTCAGAATTCTTTTCCTCTTCAGTGTGGAACCTCAGATTCTCAAGAAGGACAACGCTTCCCGGAGTCATACCTGCCACCAATTTCTTCACTTCATCGCCAATACAGTCTTTTGCCAGCTTTACCTCTTTATTAAGGAGCCGCGATAACCTTTTCGCCACCGGAGCAAGACTAAACTCAGGAGAAACCTTTCCTTTGGGTCGTCCCAGATGGGACATAATTATCACTTTTGCTCCTTCATCAAGGGCATAATTAATCGTTGGAAGTGTCGCTCTTATTCTGATATCATCAGTTATGTTTAAGGTACTATCCAAAGGAACATTGTAGTCAAACCTGAACAAAACCTTTTTGCCCTTGAGATCGATCTCATCAATAAATTTCATAGCTCCCCCTTTCTTCAGCATCCAATCAGTTTAATATTTTTCTTCGGGAAAAGGACGGCAATATATATCTTATTGGGCCATTTTGGTCAAGACAGAAATTCGCTTTCCTCTCACTTTTCGGTTCAATTTTCTTTCCCTTTGCGGGACATTCTCCATTCACCCTCGGTGCACATTTACACTTGGAGAGATGCGTATGCGGCATTTTCCTTTATGGACCGATCAGCTTGATGAACTCCGGCAGCTCACGGATTCTCAGGTTTTGGGTTCAGCGCAATTGCTCTGTTAAAATCATCTATCGCCTGATTGTCCTGGCCCATATTGAAAAAGGTGGATCCTCTCTGGATATAGGCAGCTTCAAATTTGGGGTCGAGCTCAATCGCCCTGCTATAATCATGGACTGCCTCAGCGTACTGGCGCAGTTTTGTATAGGCAAGCCCCCGGTTATGATAAGGGCCGAGTTCTTTTGGATTCAACTCAATTGCCGTGCTCAAATCCTTAATTGCTTGATCGTACATAACAAGATTGATGTCCGCGAATCCCTCTTCATAACAGTCAAGCGCTCTGAGCTTTTTTATCGATTGATCGTAGGCGGCCTTAAACGAGGTTCTCTTCTTGCCCGTTGCCGCCATGAATTCTTTTCTCAATCTTTCGTTTTCCCGAATGAGATCATCAGACCGCATCCTTAATTTCTCCAGTTCCTTTGCCTTCTCCTGATCTTCACGAAGAGCTTCTATGCGTTTGATCACCTCGCCAGGATCCGCCGCAATCTGCGCTTTAAGCCGATATGTGCGGTCATGCCACCGCTCGTCCTCGACATCCATCTTTACTATGCCTGCCGAAAGCGCTGCAATTTGATCTTTCGTCAGTTGGACTCGTCCCTGCTCCGTTACCTTTTCGAGGTCCGTAGCCAATGCTTCCAGCAAAAGTTTTTTGACCTCTATACGGGCTATGGTCCGGCTCGATTCCTTGCCGTCCGCTTCGCTTGCCCGGTAGGTATATTGCTTAACATAAGTTCTTAATTCTGCCGCCGCTGCTCCGGCTACGAGAGCGACCAATAAGACCACTAAAATGCTCAAGGTGCATCTAAGCGAATAGTGAATTGTTTTAGTCATCTTTCCCTCTATCGTCTTTCTTCTCTCGTTGCGAACATTGATCATGCGAAAAAGCGACTGCCCATTGAACTCTGCAAATTTACGGCATGCACGACTTCAATCAGATGAAGAAAGATATCAATCGACAAGTATGAGGCAATAAAGGTTTTGTGTTTCTGTTTTTTCTCGGAGGGTCTGTATGAAAAAGCCGCTGTTCCTCGCCGTCTGGAAAACGTCGATTCCGCAGGCTTCCATAGAAGGTCTCGCCTTAGCCGGGAATCGGCAGGGAATTCCCTGGACCTTGCCGCACTCCTTGCACAGCGCGCAGGGGCCGGCCAGTATCGCAAAGGCCTTGTAATAGCCGTCTTTGAACAGGTCCCCTTCCATCGTGAGGAGCGTGTCGAAGAATTTCATGTTTTGCTCCCCCCGTTCTTTGGTCCGGGGAGCTTCTCGATGAAAGAGGATGGCACGTTGATAAGAGTCTAAGACCTCCCTTGTCTGGGCGTGCGTGGGCGAATGGGGAGGGCAGCAGAAGCCTGCCCTGTACTGGCATCCGTACAGGCATTTCATCATGACCCAGGGAGCCGTTACGACGCTGCTGGGATGAATCTCTTTGGCGTGGGTCGCTCCACCTTGAATGGCTTTTTCACAATATTTTTCCAGGTCCGATCCTTTCATGCAGCTCTCCTTAATATGAATTGGTGATCTCGGCGGAGTCTAAACGGGAAGGGTGAAAATGTCAATTCATAGTTGAGAACTTATCTTGCAGCAAGTCAATTGACTCGCGGAGTTATATTTATCTTGCGCTCCGTGCCGGAAATGGGAATGGCATGACATAGGAAAAGCCTTTCCATGCGGCCATCTGTTCTCGTATGTTTGTTTTACTTAAAGTTCATTCTTCTATTTGCGAGCTTGCTGCAAGGGTTTCCTCCTCTGCATCATCGATTCTGATCAATTCGATGATAATAGCAAGCGCCGGGAGAACATGAATGAATGAACTCATCGTAAAGCCAGTCGTGAGCCCCAATAGCCATAAGACTATCAGCACGGCAGTAGCAGCCCGCAGCATTTGATCCTCCTTCCGGGATCATAAGATTCTCTCGCAATTGAGATCGGTTCGTGAAACAAACTTCCTGCGCCTCTCATCATACCTGCTTCTTCATAACAAAGGTAATCGAGTGATTATAGAGTGCAACAATATCTAATTTTCACATACAGAACTATACAGCGATTCACAATCGGTAATATCCTGATTTGCTGCCGCTAAAAACCTGACAGCGAACTTCCAACTTGCTGATTGAGGAGGGTATCGGTGGGATATCGTCAGAGGAGGTAATTTCTGATATGTTTGCGGATAACTGACACAAGCGGTGTTTCAACCGTTAATCGGCACTAATTATAATGTTTGGTTCGTAAAGAGTTGCAGGCAAGAGATATGGATCAACAAGTCACGTGCGGTCAGTCAGCGATTTGAATTGCCCTTTCCAGCCGTCTCACGATTGATTCCTTACCCAGTATAGCAAAGACTTTCTCCAGTTCCGGCCCCGAGGTCCTGCCCGTTACGGCTGCCCTGATCGGGAGAAAAAGACCCTTGGCCTTAAGACCCGTCTTTCTCCTTACGGAATTGATCAGACTGCGATAGAAATCCCGCTCAGGGATCATTTTCTGCTCCAACTCCTCGCGAAGTACTTTCACGACAGCAGCAGCATCCTCCCTGAGGATTGCCCTCGCCTCATCCGATATAGAGTACCTGTCATCAATAAAGATATCCATGTACAGACCGATGTCGGCCAATGTCACGAGGTTGTCTCTGAGAGCCCCAACTACCTGATGAAGCCATCCGCGACTCATAAGGTCAACGTCATATCCGGCCTCTCTGATAAACGGGAGAAGCAATTCGGTAAGCCTATCCACATCGCAATTCCTGATGTATATTGCGTTTAGCCATTCTAGCTTGGCTTCATCGAAGATGGCGCCGCTCTTGCCGGCTCTCTCGAGAGAAAACATGTTGATGATCTCTTCCATGGAAGCAACTTCTTTCCCTTCCCCAACCGAACCTCCGAGAAGAGATAAATAGTTCAAGAGCGCCGGAGACAGGATTCCCCTGCTCCTGAATTCCCGAACGGTGACAGACCCGTGGCGTTTGCTCAATTTTGTGCGGTCTTTCCCCAGAACGAGTGAATGGTGGGCAAACACAGGCGGTTCAAAATCAAGGGCCCTGTAGAGAAGAATCTGAATCGCCGTGTTGGACAGGTGATCTTCTCCGCGGATGACATGGGTAATCTCCATAAGGTGATCGTCCACGACGGCGGCAAAGTTATACGAAGGAATGCGATTGGAACGGACGATAATAAAATCACCGATGGCATCACCCTCAAATTTCATTTCTCCCCGAATGAGATCGTTAAATTCGATAGCTCCTTTATCTACGCTGAAACGAAGGGCAGGTTTCCTGCCGCTGCTTTCCAGAACCTCACGTTCCTTGTCCGTTAGTTTCTTGCACTTCCCCATGTACCTCGGCATCATCCTCAGGGAACGGAGTGAGGCACGTTCCGCCTCCAATTCCTCTTCTGTACAGTAACAGGGGTATACTTTGCCGGCGCTCTTCAGCTCCCTTACATATTTATCGTAGATGTCAAGCCTCTTAATCTGATGGTACGGCCCCAGCCTGCCGCCCTTCTCAGGTCCTTCATCCCATTCCATAGAGAGCCATTTCAGATCTTCCAGAATGTTCTTTTCAAAGACAGGGGACGTCCTATCCTGATCGGTGTCTTCAATCCGCAGTATAAAGTCTCCTCCATAGTGTTTGGCAAAGAGCCAATTAAACAGGGCCGTCCTCGCATTTCCGACATGAAGGTCTCCCGTCGGCGATGGAGCAAATCTGACCCTTCGTATATTGGAAATCATTTGCTGTCCTTTTCGTTGACTGTAGCCACAGCAAAGGCGGCGATCCCTTCTCCACGTCCCAGGAACCCCATCCCTTCATTGGTTTTCGCCTTGACATTAACCTTCTCCATCGGGATGTTTAATGTGTTCGAAATATTCAATTCCATATCATGTATGTAGTCCATCAATCTCGGCCTTTCCAGGATGACGGTAGAATCTATATTATTCACGATAAAGCCTTTTTCTCCTGCCTTAACACAAACCAGATGAAGCAATTTCAGGCTCGCTGTGCCTTCATAAGCAGGGTCTGTATCGGGAAAATATCTGCCAATGTCTCCATCCCCAGTGGCGCCGATTACGGCGTCACATATGGCATGGACAAGCACATCCGCATCTGAATGGCCAAGAAGCCCCTTTTCATAAGGGATGACTACTCCCCCAAGGATAAGTCTCCTCCCCTCAACCAGCCGGTGACTGTCATATCCGAAGCCTATTCTCATTTCCGTCCTTTTCTTGGCAGCCGGTGTTACTGTAAAGCTATGAGCCGGCGCAAATTAGCCCCTTGTGAATTACAGACCTCGCTGCTTATGCGAGGTATATCACTTAAACCTTCTTGTGAGAATCTCTGCCAGCATGATATCGTCTTGGGTAGTAATCTTAATATTGTCGTAGGAACCACGAATCATCATGACCTTGACGCCTATCCTCTCAACAAGAGAGGCATCATCTGTCCCATAGTAGTTGTCTCTGTATGCAGCTTCATAGGCGCTTTTTATGACGTCCCTTTCAAAAGCCTGGGGGGTTTGTGTCAGCCACAGCTGGTTACGGTCGAGTGTCTCCACAACAATCCCGTGACGATCAATTGATTTGATAGTGTCTTTAACGGGCACTCCTACCGTCACCGCTCGCGCCCTGGACGCCTCCAGAATGGCCGCATGGATTAACTCTTCCGATATGAAAGGTCTGACGCCGTCGTGAATAACGACGATATCATGATCGCCTCCCAAAGCATCAATGCCGTTTCGTACAGAGTCCTGTCTTTCCTTACCCCCCCCTAATATGTTGCCGACCTTTGAAATCGCGTATCTATCAACAATATGTTTGTGAGCGTAGTCAATGTCCGTCTCAGGTACAATGAGAAATATCTCATCTATTCCCGGCGATCTTTGAAATATTTCCAAGGTACGTGCCAGCACGGGAACACCATCGAGCAAGAGATACTGCTTTGATACATTATTCTGCATCCGTTTGCTTGAACCCGCGGCAGGGATAATCGCCACTGTCTTCATGAGAAGGCTCACAATGGTGTCTCCATGAATATATCGAGGGATACTTCAGAACGCATTATGTTGATTTTTCAAGAAGCTCTTCGAGGCAAATAAAAAAGCCCGGCGCCTTTTCAGCTCTCCGGGCTTCAACATGCCACTATTGTTTCGCACTGAACCCGTAGGTTTTTTTATCGTTGACGACCTCTTTCATCTCAGAAAATATCATTCTGCCCGCAGTAGTCTGCAACACGCTGGTTACAATAACTTCGACTGTTGAACCCTGGTATTTCTGCGCATGATCAACAATTATCATTGTTCCGTCATCGAGATATGCCACCCCTTGACCGGGTTCTTTTCCTTCTTTGATTATCTTGACCGTCATTATTTCGCCCGGTAAGACCACAGGTTTCAGGGCATTTGCCAGCTCATTAACATTCAGGATCTTTATGCCTTGCAGTTCGGCTACCTTGTTCAAGTTAAAGTCATTGGTTATAATTCTCGCGTTCATTTTTTTTGCCATAGCTACGAGCTTCGCGTCAACACCTTTGAGCTTAGGAAAATCCTGGTCAACGACCTCGATATTGATGCCGCTGCTTCTCTGCATCCGGTTTAAGATATCAAGCCCTCTCCTGCCACGGGAGCGTTTCATGGAATCGGAAGAGTCTGCAATATACTGTAGCTCATCCAGCACAAACCGGGGAACCACCAGCGTGCCTTCGATAAAACCCGTATCACATATATCCGCGATCCTGCCATCAATAATAACGCTCGTATCCAGAATCCCGTAATCTGGGCTCTCCTTTGTCTGGCTGAAGCCAAACCAACTGAATTCTTCGATTTTCTTTGATCCGATGACCAGTCCGAGATATCCCATGATGCCTGTCAGAAGGGCATATATCCAAGGGGCAACCTGCTGCTTTTCCCAGGTAACTCCTACAAAATTAAGACCATAGGCAAGGAAAAATGCTATAAAAAGGCCTATGATCATGCCTACAACGCCACCAAATATGACCCTGAGCGATACCTTTCTTATGGCCTGTTCAGCTCGTATGACAGAAATGGCAATTAATAATCCTGAAAATAATCCTATTAATGCTATGGGAAACCCATAATAGGTAAAGGCGATAAAATAACCACTAATTGAACAAGCAGCCATTAAAAGAATTTTTATGATCAATATGTTCACCTCCTTTCTTACCTAAATTGCTTTTATACCGGCTCACTTGGCGTGATAATTTTCATTTTTCAAAGAGAGGAATTGAAGACTCCGACAGGGTCATTCCCTAATGCTCATTGAACGGTTAGAATAATTCTAAGGTCTTGTTCCACCTTGGTTTCTTCGGAGTTACTCGCAACTGATATTTCTTTGATTAACAAGCTCTTAGCCGTGTCCATCATCTTCCTTTCACCAAAGGAGAGATTCTTGTCGGACTTCAAAATAATAAGATCCCTCAGCACTCTCGCAATCTCGAATACCGATCCCGTCTTGATTTTATCCAGGTATTCTTTGTATCTCTTGTTCCACGTCTGCTTATCAATAGTAACATCCTTATTTCTAAGGATTTCATATACTTTAGGAATTTCCTTTTCAGCGATTACCTCTCTGAGCCCGATGGATTGTGCGCTATTGATGGGAATCATTATTTTCATGCCGTTGCTCATGATCTTCATGACATAAAATTTCTGTTTGCTGCCCATATACTCTTTGTGCTCAATAGCTTCGATAATTCCAACGCCTTGCGCCGGATAGACCGCCAAATCTCCTACTTTAAACATCTTGTTCACCTACTAATTATTTTGAAACTATTTTTTATATCACACTTTTAGGCAATAGTCAAGACAACCATTATCTGCGGGAAATCGTCTTTATATGTATCTATTCATTATTTTTAGTAATTCATTATCGAGCTGATTCCGGTCTTGTGTACTGTATTGATCGATTACACTCTTTACCTTCTTATACATGCCCTTATCTGAGAGATCGCCCAGCCCACTGTAAGCGCCGATTCTTCTTCCAATCCTGTAAACGAGTCTTTCATCATCAGGCAGAGAAAAATATCCGTCAATGATTCCCAGAAGATGGTCTTGATCATCCGGAAGTTTCCCGTGCAGTTCTTCGAGGAGATTCAGGATATGATCACTCACTATGGTAGTTTCGATACCATGAAGACATGCAATGAATCTCCTTATCTCTCTCAGTATTTCCTCATCGTCAATGGGAATGAACTCACCACTCTGCACCATATCAAAAAGATCCGTCCCCGGAACAGCGTGAAATGTCCTCAATCTGATGAAGTCTGGATTTATCTCATTGATGACGCGCGCCGTTTCTTCGGCATGTTCCTTTGACCACCGATCACCGCCAAGGCCCGGCATAACATATTCACAGAGTGAGATGCCTGCCTCTTTAATATTACGCCCTCCCTCTATATGCTCTGCAGCTGTGACGCCTTTCTTTATCAACTTTAGAAGTGGATCGTATCCGCTTTCCATACCTATGTGAATTCGTGAAAGGCCGGCACTCTTCAGCATCTTGAATTCTTCCACGGTTTTCCTTGCTGCTGTTTTCGATCGGCAGTACGAGGTAATCCTGTTCACAGATGGAAACTTATCCTTAATGAATGATAGTATCTCCACAAGATCATCCGTTTTCATGATGATCGAATTCGCATCCTGTATGAAAACGGACTCGCCGCCGTAATAAAGCCAGGCAGCTATTGATCTCGCTGTGTCACTATATGCCTCATCACGACCGTATATGAGATTTACTACACTCTTGTCGATGCGCCCGCCCTCGCCATGCTTCCAAGAGAGTTCTTTTATTTGGTCAGCAATATCCTTTGCCTTCTGGATATCTTCCTTAATTTCGTCCACGGGTCTCAGTTCAAATTTTGTACTGCGATAGGTGTGGCAAAAGGCGCACTTATTCCATGGGCAGTTCCTTGTCGCCCGGATGAGAAGGCTTGTCGCCTCACTGGGCGGTCTTATCGGCCCCTGTTCAATGTCGTGCCTCATCATCATTTTCTTGGTTCCTTATGGACAATATCTGTCATTCTACTTAGTTTCGTTGATATCAGGTATCAGACCTTCTAAGTTAATTTCCTCATATCTCTTATGCCGAAATGCTCCTGCAGAACGAAATACGGCCGCATATAGCCCGTGTAAATAAGCTCCAATATCATGGCAGAAAAAATAGGGGGTTGCGGGCTTTATTCTTATGGCGGATTTCAAATCTTAAAGAAGCATCACCTTTTTTCTCTGTCTTGCCCAGGAAGGCGATGCGACTGCCCTTCTTGATCTTATCATCCACTTGCGCTATTCTGCTGCTCAAATCGGTATATACAGTGGCAAAATTGTCTTGATGCTTTATAATAATCGTTTCTCCGTAATCCTTCAACGAATTGGAAAAAATTACCGTCCCGTTCGCCGCAGCCAGCACCGGCGCCCCTTCCTTTGCCGCTATAGTAATCCAATTATTATATGTACCATCGCGCTGAAAACCAAACCTTGACCGTACCTTTCCCTTCACCGGCCATATGAAGCGCTCCTTGTCGAACTTTATCTTGGCAGATTCTCCCCCGCCGTCCTTTTCCCTGCCTTTTTGCTCGACCTTTCGTCCCGTTTCCTCGCGCGGCGACACCCCATCCGTAAACGTGATCCCTTCCTCCGCGCTCTTGGCCTTGAGCCCCTTTGATTCTTCTTTAGCCGCCACCCCGTCTTTGCCCCTGGATGCATCCCCCATTGATAATATTTCGGGTTTCGCCTTTACCTTTTCACCCGGGCGTTCTCCTTTACGAGTCTTTGGCTCTGATGTCTTCCCTTCCTTTTTTGCGATTTTCTTTGCTGACTCCGTTTCGCTGACCGCAGTCATTACGTCATCGATAATCTGATCTGCGTCAGGGATAAACAGGATGGTGTCGGCCGCCATCAGCTTCGGATCCGTTATATTATTCGCCTCAGCGAGTTCCTGGATATCCATATTATAGGCATTGGCAATGCTCCAGAGGGTATCACCGCTTTTAACCCGATAGTATATGCCTTTGGTTTTTACATTTCTGGTATAATGCCCGGTACATGCATACAAAAGATTTACTAAGAGAAGGGGGATGATGATCAAGCGCCAGGACATATTAGTATTAGCTGCATCAGTATAAAACACGTCAAATGAGTAATTTCGATTCTGACTGCACAGAAACAGTTACTTCAGCCCATATGTTTTCAAGTAGTTTCGAGGCTGTCAGAATTACCATCCGTATTCCCCGATAAGATCCACAAATCGGCATCCACCCAGGTCTTCTTTTTTCACATCATTTGCATCGTCGGACAATCTGGTCAATCTAATGAGTGACTGAGAATGGCGGCTGCCAACAGGGATAACGAGTCTTCCTCCAATAGAGAGCTGCTCCACGAAAGTCTTGGGAATGTCCGGAGCACCGGCTGTAATAATAATGGCATCGAAGGGAGCCTCTTCCCGCCAGCCATAGGTCCCATCTCCGACTCTGATTGCCACGTTAAAATAATTTAGCGATTCCAGAAGTTTTCTCGCTGCACTTGCCAGCGTTGCAACGCGATCGATGGAAAACACATGGTCCGCGAGTTCCGCCAGTATGGCAGTTTGATAACCTGAACCTGTTCCGATTTCGAGAGTCTTGTCATTCCCCGTAAGCTCCATGGCTTCCGTCATCAGAGCCACGATATAGGGTTGAGAAATAGTCTGCCCCCCGTCTATAGGAAGTGGATTGTCATTGTAAGCCTGGTCTCTTAAAGCCTCATTGACAAAGAGATGCCGGGGAACCTTTTCCATTGCCGTGAGTACGCGCGGATCCCTGATCCCCCTTGCTCTTATCTGAGATTCCACCATCTTCTTTCTTTGCTTTATATAACGATCCATCATATGTCCCGAAATGGCGGTTTCCTCGGAGGAATGCTGTACCACTCATCTACCCAATGATGACGACGCATGCCCATAGCCTCTCTCGTTACAATAAGGTAGTAATATCTCAACTTGGCATACTCTCTGGCGCGGTTGAATTTGGCAACCTCCCGATTGATTTCCCCCATCGTTTCCTGCTTCAAAGAAGCAATTTTGTTATAGCTGCGTCTTCCCTCATATTTCTCCATAGTGAAGCGGAAATGCTTCAGCCGCTCATCAATACCCTGCTCTATGATTCTCATCTTATCAATAGCAGCTGCTAACTTTTCACCGGCACGGCCAAGGACTTCCGCTCTTTCCTTCAGCATTTCCTCGCGCAGTATATTTTCCGGATCTTTTTCCCTGCCTAGCTTTAGCATGGTTAACATTTTCCATTATTTTATCACTTTACTATATCACGGAAACATGCAATTTTCAATACAAAAGGCCTTTTCATCAAGGAATGACAAAGTTTCACTTTACAGTTTTTCGCAATTTAGTTAAAAATTAAATGCCGTCATGTATTCCCGTAAGATACGATGCACTCCGAATTTATGCAGAAAGCTTTATTGACTAAGAAAGAAAAATCCGTGACAAGTATCAGGTCTATCATGTCTCGTGCAGTTAGAAATGCATACGGGAATGGCGAAGATGATGAGACATTCCCTCCCCTCGTTTTGTTTGATCGCAAAGATCGACCGGCGGGAAGATTGAAAAAAGGAGATGCCGTAATATACTATAACATCCGGGGAGAAAGGGAAGTCGAACTTACCCAGAGCCTGACGGACGTAGGCTTCGACAAATTTCCAGTGGAGAATGACCTTGTTCTTCATTTTGCCACGATGATAGAATACCAAAAGGATTTGAGGGTTCATGTTGCCTTTCCGCCGGAGGGCGCCATCAAAGACACCCTAAGCGAAGTCATTGCAAGACATGACCTGAAACAGGCCAAGATTACAGAGTCTGAAAAGGCGAGTCACGTAGGCTTCTTCCTCAACGGGAAAAACGCAGAAGTCCTGCAGGGAGAAGAGAGGGTCATCGTTCCGTCTCGAAGAGATGTCATCCTCTTTGACGAAGCTCCTGAGATGTCCATCTATGCCGTCACGGAAAAAGCCAAGGAAAAAATTCGTGATCCTTCTTATCATTTTATTTTCATAAACTTCCCCAATGTCGATGTGGTGGGCCACATAGAAAATGAAGAAGCCATCGTTAAGGCGGTCGAAGCCGTGGATGCATGCATGGGCGATATTATCGCCGAGGCTTCAAGAGAAGGGATGGTCGCCATAGTCAGTTCCGACCACGGTACAGTTGAAAAATGGCTCTATCCGGATGGCACCATCGACACGGGACATACAGACAGCCATGTCCCCTTCATTCTCGTGTACAATGATCGCGACATATCTCTCCGCGAGGAAGGAGAGCTTGCAGACATTGCCCCTACTGTTCTCGAGCTGATGGGCATTCCCCAATCGACGTACATGACGGGGCGTTCACTAATAAAAAGCGCATCCCGGCGACGCATCGATCCATCCCGGGAACAACCACAACGGGTCCTGCTTTTGATTCTCGACGGCTGGGGCGAAAACAAAAGCAGCGAGGGAAATCTGATAGCCCGCGCCAACACCCCCGCCATGGACAGGCTCAAGAAAATGTACCCTCATACGCTGCTTGCCGCCGCCGGTGAAGCGGTCGGCCTTTCCGAAGGAACGGTCGGAAACTCCGAGGCCGGACACCTCCACATCGGGTCGGGGAGAAGAATCTTATCCGACAAGGTGAGGATCGATCAATCCATTGCCGATAGATCTTTTTTTCACAATGAGGCTTTTCTGCATGTCATTCGTAACGCCAAAGATAGAGGCAAAGCTCTACACCTTATGGGTATCGTATCGTTCTTCAGTTCCCATGGATCTGTCAATCATCTTCTTGCCCTGATGGATATCGCGAAGCAGGAGAAAATAAGGGATGTTTTTATTCATGCCATGCTCGGCAGGCGCGGAGAAATTCAGGAGAGTGGGGCCAAGTATATAGAGATAGTGGAGAAGAAATGTAGGAAGCTCAATCTCGGAAAGGTAGTCTCAGTCATAGGAAGGCATTGGTCCATGGACAGGGAGGAAAACTGGAGCAGAATCGAAAAGGCATATCGGATGCTCGTCTACGGGGAGGGAACCACCGTTACCGAAAGGAGTTGAATCATGGAAGTGAGGATTAACAATTCGATATTATCCCTCGTCGAAGGAGACATAACACGAGAGGAAACAGACGCAATCGTCAATGCTGCTAATTCGAGACTCGCGGGAGGTGGAGGCGTAGATGGCGCCATACATCGGGCGGGCGGACCGTCCATCATGCAGGAGTGTCGAAAAATCGGAGGATGTCCCACAGGACAGGCGGTTATCACCACTGCGGGGAATCTCAAGGCAAAATATGTCATCCACGCCGTGGGACCCGTTTACCAGGGCGGCACAAAAGGTGAAGCAGCACTCCTAAAGAACACCCATCTGGAGAGTCTCAAGCTCGTTTCAGCAAAGAAGCTCAAGAGCGTCGCCTTCCCGGCCATCAGCACCGGCGTCTATGGCTATCCTGTGGACGAAGCCGCGCACATTGCCCTCACAACAGTCATAGATTATCTCAAAGAACACGGCGATATTGAGCTGGTTCGTTTCGTTCTTTTTGGTCGCAAGACATACGAAATCTTTGCGGAGGAACTGAGAAAAATCACATAGGGATAAATCTTGGATTAAGCCATACATTCTTGACCCCATCACAGGACCATGCAATTATAAGTTATGCGTAAGAAAAGCAAACAGGCAAATCTGCAAAGGCTCGGCAGTGTCCTCCAGGGCATACTGAAAAAGCACAATATTTTTTTTGACTCCGAGGAACAGCGCCTACTGGAAGTCTGGCAAAAGGCTGTAGGGCCGCAGATTTCAGTCCAAACTCGCCCCGACAGACTGAAGAGAAATACCCTTTTCGTCAAGGTTTCTTCTTCCGTGTGGATGCACCAGCTTCATATCCTTAAGCCGGATATTATCGAAAAGATCAACCAGCTCCTTGGGAAGGATTTGATAAAAAATATCCACTTTTCCATTGGTGATATCCCCTCGACGATGCCCGCGAATCCATACAGTTCATCATTTTCACCGGACTCCTACCCCCTGAAGGATAAGGACAAAAAATTGATCGAGAAAAGCGTTTCTTCTGTTGCAGACCCGGAGTTGAAGGAAATTCTAAGAAGGGTAATGACGAAAAACATCATTCGGCGGAGGCTTTCGGCAAACAGCAAAGCTCTCTGAAAAGGGAGTCCATCGCTTCCGTATATTGGCCATCCTCGGAATATACTGTCAGTGGCGGCAAGACTTCCAGCTCCTCCCGCCCATTTTTTACCCCCTCCACCAGGACAAACTCCCCGCGGGATGCGGTATGTGAATGCACTATTCTCAGTCTCTTGGGCTCCATACCGGCCGTTCTCATGGAAGAGAGAAGCCCTACCATCCTAGTCGCCGGATATATGATATAGACGCGTCCTGATTTTTTTAAGAGATATGTCGATGCTTTCAAAAAATCGTGCAGCGATGCTTTGATCTCGTGCCGTGCCACGGACTTCTCGGCATTGGGATTTAGTTTTCCGGAACTTACTCTTCTATAAGGAGGGTTAAGAATTGAAACATCAAAAGATCCCGGTTTAAAGAGGGTCTCGATTTTTCTGACATCTCCATGGCTGATATTAACCTTCTCCTGAAGATCATTCAGCATGACGCTTCTTGTCGCCATGTCAACAAGTTCTTCCTGAATATCAACACCTGCGACTTTATAGCATTCTTTTCTCTGCGCTACGATGATGGCAATCACGCCGCTGCCGGTTCCGAGATCGGCAATCAGGTCTCCCTTTCTCACTCGCACAAAATGAGCTAAGAGAAGGGCATCGACAGAAAACCGGTACCCCTTCTTTTTTTGAAAGATCTTCACCCGTCTGCCAAGAAGTTCATCGACGGTTTCTCCTTCCCTTCTTAGCTTTGAGACTCGGGAAACATTCTTTTTCATGATGTGAGGAGATGAATAAATATGCCGCTGCGAAGTTTTGGTTCAAACCAGGTGGATTTTGGAGGCATGACTTTGCCGGCATCTGACACGTCCATTAGTTGTTCCATACTTGTCGGATACAGAGAAAAGGCAACGGCAAATTCACCTGAATCTACCAGCCTCTCTAACTCTTGCACCCCTCTTATGCCGCCTATATATTCTATCCTTTCATCCGTCCGGGGATTCTGGATCCCCAGGACAGGCTTCAATAGATTTTCCTGAAGAATCGAGACATCAAGTATCTTAATGGGATCATCTTTATCATAGCTATTATCCTTCGCAGTCAGCTTGTACCACCTGCCGCGCAGATACATCCCGATTTCGTGGCACTGGGACGGCGACTTCGGTGCAAAATTTTCGGATACAAGAAATTGGCCACGAACCTGACGAAGAACTTCGGCCTCATCCAGGCCGCGCAAGTCTGTCACCGCCCGATTGTAGCTCATGATCTCGAGTTGATTATGCGGAAACAGAACAGCCATCACATAGTCGTATGCCTGATCCCTGCCGCTTCCAGGAGTTCTTTCCCTCTTCAGTCTCCTCACCGCTGCGGCGGCAGCAGCACGGTGGTGGCCATCAGCTATGTAGAGGGTATGCACATCAGCAAATGCTTTTGTTAAAGCTGCAACGTCTTTTTCGGCATTTATAACCCATACGGTATGAGAAATGCCGTCATCGGCAACAAAATCATACTCGGGCTTACTCTCGACCATTCTTTTGACCATCCGGTCGATGGGATCCTGGGCTCTGTATGTCACAAATACCGGTCCTGTCTGGGCATCTACTGCCATGACATGCCTGATACGATCATGTTCCTTATCTGCTTTTGTAAGCTCATGTTTCCTGACTTGGCCCGATTCATATTCAGCGAGGCTGATCGCACCAACTATGCCGTACTGCGCGTGGGCGCCGGTTTTCTGCCTGTATATATAAAAGCAATTATTTTTCTCCTGAAATAAGATGTTCCTTTCGATCAGCTTATCAAGATTTGCTTTCGCGATCTCATATTGACTCTCATCATTTGCTCCTGCCGAATCTTGCACATCGATTTCCGATTTTTCCACATGCAAGAAATTCAGGGGATTGTCTTTAACAATCTCTCTTGCCTCTGCCACGTTCACCACATCATAGGGGTAAGAGGCCACGGCCTTGACAAATTGTCTATGTGGCCTCAGCGCCTTAAAAGGAATGACAACAGACATAACAGAATCTCCTCTTGCGAAATTTCTAACATACTGACATATTGAAATCAATTCAAAAGCGCCATCGGGGCACCGCTCCATTTCGCTCTGGAGATAGAGATCAGGGAATGTTGGACAGAGGAGTTTACATGAAGCCGATAAGAGTGTTTATCCACGGACTGGAAAGCTCCAGCATGGGAACGAAGGGCGTGTTTTTCAGAGACAAATACCCTGACATGATCATTGAAGATTTTGTCGGCACATTCAAAGATAGAATGGAAAAGTTAAATAAGATACTCTCAGGCAAAACGTCTCTGATATTGGTTGGCTCAAGCTATGGCGGATTAATGGCCGCCGTGTATGCATTCAATAATGAAAAGAGCGTCAAGAATCTTATTCTCCTGGCCCCCGCCCTTGATCTATATGAATTTGAGCCATACCGGGGCAGGCAGCTTCTTCTTCCTGTTGTCATTTATCACGGCAGAGATGATGATGTGGTTTCCCCTTCGTCCGTCCATGATATCGCCCGGAAGGTATTCGCAAATCACGAGTATCATCTTGTTGCTGATGACCATTCTCTCCACAGGACTTTCAGTCTCATGAACTGGGATGATCTTCTGGAGACTTTGTAAACAGTTTCGAATAGGTAGGTATTGCGACAGGCAACTAATCCTTGACAAGATTTCCGCATTCTCTTAACATCTGTCAAAAGATGGGAGTCTAAGGAAAAGGTATGTATAGAAAGAAAGTAGTCATCAGGTATGCAGCGGACAATGTGGACCAGCCTATAATATGCCAGCTTGTGAAGAAACACGATCTCGAATTCAATATCCTCAAGGCCCAGATCCTGCCTAGGAGGGAAGGAGTTATTGTCGTTGAGCTAAGCGGTTTGAAAGAAAATTTTGATCAGGGCATCCGTTTTCTCAAAGAAAGGGGTCTCAAGGTCGAGCCCGTTTCAAAAAATGTGAGCCAGAATATGGACAAATGTGTGCATTGCGGCGCCTGCATCGCTTTTTGTCCGACTGATGCCCTTTCCATGGAAAAAGAATCTATGAAAGTCGTCTTCGATCCTGAAAAGTGCAATGGCTGCGAATTCTGTGTATTGGCCTGTCCGCCGAGGGCCATGGAGGTTAACATTTTCTGAGCGGTATATCTTTTTGAAGCTGTAACTCTGACTATCCTTTAATGCCCGATTCAGCGAATTTCATCCGCCGGAGAAGGCTTTTTCTTTTTGTAGGCTTCTTTGTCCTCTTCCATAATCTTATCGATATAATCAGTCACAGGTTTTCTGCGCTTTTCGAATATCGCCATCACGCTGTCATATACGTCCCTGCCCTTTTCCACCGCCATATGAGTTTCTTCCTTGGCCTTCTGCAGGGCCTCATGGATGCTTTTCGGCATTCTATCGGACTCCGTGAAGTATGCATATCCAGTCAACATGATGATGATTAGAATCAGCAACAAGGCAATCTTGATAAGTTTTTTGAAAAGAAAATATACGATGAGGATTGCAACAAAGATGCATACCCCGGCAGTAAATTGATGGGCAGTCATGTAATCTATAATGCTGTTCATAATTGAACCTCCATCGTGAACACGAAGTAAGTCTACTCTATTTATCGACAAAAATCCAGTAATCCTTTAGCCTTGACAAATAGTATACGGAAGCTTAGATTCGACAACGTAATATAAAGAGAGGCATTGGTATTGATTAAAGTAGCCATATCAACGCTCGGTTGCAAGGTTAACCAGTATGAATCTGCAGGCATCCTGGAGATGCTCGATAAGAGCATCTATGTGTCTGTACCATTCAACACGAAGGCTGATTGTTATATAATCAATACATGTACTGTCACGGGCCGGACAGAATACCAATCAAGAAACCTTATCAGAAGAGCAATCAGGACAAACCCTGACGCATGCATTATTGTTACAGGCTGCTATGCCCAGGTTGCGCCTCATGATCTTGCCGGAATTCCTGGTGTAACCCTCGTTGCAGGAAATGCAGAAAAAGATCATATTCCCCGGCTCATGGAGCACCTGGTAAAAAGAGACCCTCAATTACTCGTAGGCGACATCCACAAGGCAAGGAAATTTTCCCGCTTCAACCCATTAAAGTTCGCCGGCCGCACCCGTGCATTCCTCAAGATCCAGGATGGCTGCGACAGTTTCTGCAGCTACTGTATAGTTCCTTATGCAAGGGGTCACAGCAGGAGTCTTTCACAGATGGATGTATTAAAAAAAATTGAAACTCTTGCCCGGTACGATTACAGAGAGATTGTCCTCACAGGCATTCATCTGGGAGTCTATGGTCAGGACTTGCAGCCCTCGTCAAACCTCTATGAGATAATGAAACACGTAGATAAGAATAGATTGGTGGGAAGATTGCGCCTGAGTTCCATAGAAATTACGGAAATATCAGATGACATGATGCGGCTCATAGCGGAAGGGACCACGTCATGTAAACACCTGCATATTCCTCTCCAGAGCGGGGATGACATGATTCTTTCCGCAATGAAAAGGAATTACGACTCAGCATTCTTTAAGAATCGGCTCCAGGAAATCACGCAGGCTATTCCTGATATTGCCCTCGGTCTTGACGTTATGGTCGGGTTTCCCGGTGAAGGAGAGAAACAGTTTGACAATACACTCCGTCTGATTGCAGAACTCCCCGTTGCCTACCTGCATGTATTCCCTTATTCAGAACGTCCGGGCACGGTCGCATCTGGTCTCCACGGCACGGTTGACGAAGCCGTCAAGAGGCGGCGTGGTGAGATAATGCGGAAACTGGGGCGGCAGAAAAGAAATGCCTTCACCCAGAGGTTTGTAGGGAAAAATCTGAGTGTTCTTGTTGAAGGCAAAAAAGACAAAGATACGGGCTTTTTGAGAGGACTTTCTGACAACTACATTCCCGTCGTTATAGAGAATGGCAACTCTTCACTGGTAAATCGCGTCCTAAACGTGATACCGGATTATTCTCTGGAAGGTAAACTGTGGGGAAGGATTACAACCGATGACCGATGAAAGGTTTGTAAACCTCAAGAATTTTCAGCAGACACTCGGCTACCGCTTCAGCAAGATCGACCTGCTTGATAACGCTCTGATACACCGCTCTTTTGTTAATGAGAACCCGGCGCCCTCCCGCTCAGACAATGAGAGGCTCGAATTTCTAGGGGACGCTGTTATCGGGCTCTGTCTCAGCTATCTATTGATAAGGAAATTCCCCGACTACGCCGAGGGTCAACTCTCCAAGCTCAGGGCCTATGTTGTGAACGAACAATCACTCGCCGGTCTTGCCCGGAAGATTAACATCGGAGATCATATCCTCCTCGGAAGGGGAGAAGAAGGTTCAGGGGGAAGAACCAAGGCATCCATTCTTTCGAACGCCTTCGAAGCGGTTGCAGCTGCTATATATCTCGATTGCGGATTTGAGAAGACATACAAATTCTTGGAAAATATTTTTGAGCCCATAGTTGAGGAAGGAATAAAAAGTGTAATCTATAAAGATTATAAAACGGCGCTCCAGGAAATCTGCCAGAACCGCTTTAAAGAGACGCCGAGATACATACTGATCAATGAAACCGGTCCCGACCATGATAAAGTTTTTGAAATAAGCCTGACTATAGCAGGCAAGATCACGGCCACAGGCACTGGCAAGAGCAAGAAGGAAGCGGAGCAGCGGGCGGCCCGGAGGGCATTGGAGGAATTTGCAGAACTGCCGGATACTTCCTCTCCCTCAAATGGTGAGTGAGGCTGAATAGCTATAGGTGAAACAGATGATTATCCCTTTTTTTATCGTTTATCAAGGTTGTCCGAACCGCTGCATTTACTGCAACATACATAAGACTGCCGGTAACTTTTCTGAAAGGATTACGGAAGATTCTTTTCGGAGAACGGTTCAAAAATATCTCAATCACCCGAAGAAAAAGGGGAATGGCGCTGAGATCGCATTTTACGGCGGCAATTTTACGGGCATGGCGAAAGACAGCCAGACCGAATTACTCGGTTTTGCCGGTCCGTTCATAGAAAAAGGGTTGGTGCATGGTGTGAGGATATCCACAAGACCGGACAGCATAGATAACGAAAGCCTGAATCTGATGAAGCGATGCGGCGTAACGACTGTTGAAATCGGTGCACAATCCATGGTGGATGAAGTGCTCCACCTTTCCAACAGAGGGCATGGAGCGTCGGATGTGTCTGCCGCCATGGAGATGCTGAAGGAAGGAGGGTTCAAAACGGGTATACACCTCATGGTAGGTCTTCCGGGAGACAGTCAGCCGGGATTTGAATATACGATTGCACAGACTATTGCCCTCAAGCCGGACATGGTCAGGATTCATCCCACGATAGTCCTTCAAGATACCGGCCTGGCAGAGCTCTTCTTAGACGGAACTTATCATCCGCTCAGCATGTCTCACGCCATTGAAATGTGCAAGTATGCTTTGCGAAGATTTGAAGAAGCCGGCATCGCTGTGATCCGTGTCGGTTTGCAGACAACACGGGAAATGGAGACGGCGGGAAGCATACTCGCCGGCCCCTATCATCCGGCATTCCGTTCACTCGTCGAGGAATCCATGTTTTTCGATATGGCAGCGGCAATGCTTGCTGGAGGACAACTGGGTAAACAAGAAGTGATTTTTTCGCTCTCTCCCAAGGACATCTCATGCTTCCTCGGCCACAAGAATAAAAATATGCACACACTGAAAGAGATCTTCGGCCTCACAAAAATAGACCTATCCGTTGACCCTGTCCAGGAAAGAGGAACTCTTACGATGATCGCCGATGGCAGGAAATCAATGACAGAAAGGTTCCGCCATTAATAGTATTATTGGTTGAGACGGCAGTTACAATTATCACTCAGTAAAACGACTAGCTCGACGGAGAAATCGCAGATGTTCAAGTCCGGTTTTACAGGCATCATTGGCAGACCGAATGTGGGAAAGTCAACGCTTCTGAACAGGATTATGGGTGAAAAGATAGCCATAACCAGCCATAAGCCGCAGACCACGAGAAACAGGATCACAGGCATCAAGAATGTTGAAAACGGCCAATTGATATTCGTCGATACGCCGGGCATTCACAGGGCAACGACACCGTTAAATGAATTCATGGTGGCTGCAGCGAAGGATGCCTTCAGAAGCGCTAATATCATCCTTCTGGTTGTAGAGGCCGCAGAAGGCGTTCACAGGGACGATGAGCTCATTATTGAATCTCTCCAAAACACCGGACTGCCTGTCATACTGCTTATCAACAAGATCGACCTTGTCCGGAGGAAAAATATCCTTCCGGTCATAGATCAGTTCCAGCGCCTCTTTTCTTTTTCCGAAATTATCCCCGTCTCCGCCCTCACCGGTGATGGGCTTTCCGCTCTGATGGAGCAAATATGGAAGCTTTTGCCCGAAGGTCCGCGGTACTTCCCCGATGATATGATGACAGACAGGACCGAGCGTTTTATCGCGGCAGAGATCATCAGGGAAAAAATTATCATGCTGACCCATCAGGAAATACCTTATGCGACGGCCGTTGTCGTAGATTCGTTCAAAGAAGATGAAGATAAGAATCTGCTCGTCATCCAGGCAACAATCAATGTGGAGAAGAATTCTCAGAAAGGCATACTCATAGGCAAGAAAGGTTCCATGCTCAAAGAAATCGGCAAACGGGCAAGACAGGACATGGAGAAATTCTTTGCCACCAGGATTTACCTGGAGTTGTTCGTCAGGGTAAGAAAAGACTGGACCCACGATGCAGGAATGCTCAGAGAATTCGGGTATGCAGAAAAAACATGAAAACGGTAATGGATGAGGTAAAAGTCAGGTGAAACCCATAATCGCTATAATCGGCAGGCCCAACGTAGGAAAATCGACGTTTTTCAATCGCCTGTCTCATAAGAAAAAGGCCATCGTTATCGATGAGCCCGGCGCTACGAGAGACCGAAACTATGCGGATGCCACATGGTATGGTAAGGATTTTATCCTTATCGACACCGGCGGATTTGAGCCGGCTTCCGCGGAAACAATCTTGGTACAGATGAGAGAGCAGGCGCATCTGGCAATGCAGGAGGCAGACATCATTATCTTCCTCATGGACGGCAGGGAAGGTTTGACCCCGTCGGACAGAGAAATCATGAATATCCTGAGGGGGGTCGAAAAACCGGTATTCTTCGCCATCAATAAAATAGACGGTCCCAAACAGGAGACCCAGACCTATGAGTTCTATGAACTGGGAATTGATATGATTTACAGCATCTCCGCGCAGCACGGACTCGGCATTCATGAACTCATGGAGGATGTGGCTTTGCATATTGCAGCTCCCGCCGAAGAAGTCCCAGTGGGAGAAAAGCGGATCAAAATAGCCGTGATCGGAAAACCGAATGTCGGAAAATCCTCGCTCGTTAATAAAATCCTTGGATACGAAAGAACTATAGTCAACCCGATCCCTGGCACCACGAGAGATGCCATAGATACACCCTTCGAATTGAACGAAAAGAAATATCTGCTCGTTGACACGGCAGGTATCAGGCGAAAAAGCAGGGTCAGCCACGTCCTTGAGAAATACAGCATTGTCCAGGCCCTTAAGGCCATAAACCGCTGTGACATAGCTTTGCTCGTCATCGATGCCGAGGAGGGAATGACCGAACAGGATGCCAAGATCGCGGGATTGACCGTAGAAAAAGGAGTTGCCTGCATCATTGTTGTGAACAAGTGGGACGTTATAGATAAAGACAACTCTACTGTGGGAAACTATGTCAGAGACATCAAAGAGACGACCAAGTTCATGGATTATGCACCGATCGTCTTTGTGTCAGCCCTCACCGGGCAGAGGGTGTCCAAGATATTTGACGTTATTGAGACTCTCTTGATCCAGTACACAAAACGGGTAAGTACCGCCGAGATTAATCGACTTGTCAGGGAGATACTCGCGTCAAACCCTCCGGCCCGGCATCAGAACAGGGCAAATTCGTTCAGCTATGTAACCCAGGTATCCTCCGCCCCACCCACATTTGTCTTCTTTGTCCGTGAACCCCGCGCCATTCATTTTTCGTACAGGCGCTTTTTGACCAACCGGATCAGAGAGGCATTCGGGTTTGATCAATCGCCAATCAGGGTTATATTCAGAAAAAAAAACAGGTCAGCGGAAGAGTGACAGGCATGAAAAAAGGGACCTCTATGAATTTAATGTTCACAGAGATCCCTTTCTGTCTTCTATTCTTATTCGCTTGAAAACCTGCAGCAGATGAATCGCTTCGCCGATCAGGCGCCATCCAAACCCGTGTTCTCCTTCTTTCTGAACCAGGAGACAGGATCGGTCAGGAATTCCTCCGTCTCTTTGAGAGACACGTAGTGTTCGTGTTCTATATTGGCAAGAAGATTAAAAAATGCCTTTTCCTTTGGGTCGGATACTTGTTCACGGAGATTTGCATAATATTCCGCCCCCTTCCCCTCAAATTCTATTGCTACGCGGATGGCTTTGAGGTCATCGGCATCACCCTTGACCGTTTTCGGCGCCTTCTGCGCCGCATCTTTCAAGACGCTCTTGATAACCGTATCTTTAACCTTGAGGGGGACAGTTTCGGGCCATTTCTTATCCTTTTCCCAGTTCGCGTGCAGCTGTTTCAGTCTTTCATAATGCTCCAGTTCTTCGCCGCCTATCTGCTCAAACATGGCCTTGCCAACCGGATTTTTGGTCCTCTCGGCGTTCTTAATATAGAACTCGTGTTCCTTCATCTCGTTGTTGAGGGCAACCTGCAGTGCATTCAGTCTTTCTTTCATAATCAATCTCCTTATTGAAGTTCAGGTTCTGTAGTTTAATTGCATTATGATTCCTTACCTAAATTTTATTAGTGCAAAATCTAAATGTCAAGACCGAAAGCAGAGGCTCAGAAGAAATGTTAACCGGCCCTGCTGAGGATAAATGATCAAGAATCTTTAAGCTCATCGACATATTCCGCAACATTCTGGCAAAGATCGGATATTCTTTCGAGATGCATTAACATTTCTACAAAGATGGGACCGGCCTCAGCCTGACAGATCCCTTCATAATATCGCACGAGATGCCTTTCTCGTGCCTCCTTCACCCTCGCGTCAATATCTTCCTCGCGCAGGGAAATATTCGTTATTTTTTCCAAATTGCGCTCTCCGATCAGAGACACGGCATCGCGAAGGTTTTCCGTTGCCTGCCGCTCAATTTCTGCCAGCTCCTTTTTGCCCATTTCTGTAAAACTTACCTCCGCTTGATGCTTATTACTCGCCAGCTTTGCCAGTATGACGGCATGATCCCCGATCCTTTCAATGTCGTTTGCCATGGCCGTATATGTAAAGAGTTTCCGTGACAATGCCGGTGACAATTGCTGACAGGATATCTTGCGTAAGAAATTGACGATCTCGCGCCGCAAGACGTCGACAACAAGTTCGACATATATGATATTTTGCCTTTTCCATTCTTTGTAATCCTTCGTCAACTGTAGGCTCTCGGTTAGTATCTTTTGTACGACGACAATCTCACGCTGCAGTTCTTTTCTTACGCATATCAGAGCCTCTTTGGGATCTACAAGATGCCTGTCATCGAGGAATTCCGGCCATAACGGCAGGATATCCTCTTGGCCGGGTATGATCTTTTCAATCAATCTGGCAAACGGTTTGAGAAAAAAAATGAAAATGGCGACAATGAAAAGATTAAACAAGAGATGACCGACGACGATCTGCTGCGCCACATTTGAAGAAATACTTTTCAAAGATAGAATCAGCCATGGAAGGGCAAGCATGCAGGCAACAGCGCCGAAACATTTAAAGAAGAGGTGGGAAACAGCGCTTCTCTTGCCGCTGATGTTCGCGACCGCGCTTGCCATAAGAGCGGTGACGGTTGTCCCCACATTAGCCCCGAAAACAACAGGAAGTGCGTTTTCAATGGTGATAAGATCCTGTTGCGCCAGAATGGCGAGAATGCTGATAGGAATGACTGAGGCTTGTACTATTCCTGTAAAAATAATACCAACCCCAAGACCCAAGAGCGGATTTTTTGTTTCCCGAAAAAAGCGGATGACCGCCTGATTATCTTTCAATGGCGCCGTGGTCATCGCCACCAGGCTTAATCCAAAAAACAAAAGGCCGAAATAGAAGATGGCCTCGCCCGCATCCTTCCATTTTGCCTTTCCCGTAAGCCAGAAAATGCCGCCTGAGACAATAATAAGGGGAGAAATATCGGCAATTTTCCAGACGACCAGTTGAACAGTGAGTACAGTACCGATGTCCGCACCCAGAATGATGCCGAGGGAATGGTAAAAGGTCATCAACCCCGCGCTCACCATGCCAACGGTCAGGAGTGTCGTCGCCCCGCTGCTCTGAAACAGCATTGTTGTTACTATGCCGGTCAACAGTCCGTAAACCGGTCTTCTCACCGAATACTTGATATATTCTCTGATGCGCGAAGTAAAAAGTTGCTGCACCTCGGCGCTCAATTTTCTCATGCCGAATAAAAACAAAACGAGACCAGATGCAAAAATCAATACTTCTTTCATGGCAGGTATTTTCCCTTATTTAGGAAACTGAATCCCCTATAGTCTACTGTACAACCCATCTTGCGCCTTCAACAAAATCTCTAGTACCGGCCAGGAAAATCCGGTTTCCGCTTTTCCTTCTGGGCAAGGATGCCTTCACGTGCGTCCTTACTGCCGAATACGGGCATGCCGATCTCCAGTTCCCTTTTGAAGGCATCGCTGTAGGACATATCCTGCGATTCGCGGAAGCATCTGATTATGCCTTGAACGGCAAGGGGACCGTTACTCGCAATTCTGTCCCCTAATTCCATAGATCTCTTCATCAGGTCTTCATGTGACACCACGTGATTGAGGAAACCCCATTCATGGAGAGTTCTCGCGCGGAAGTTGCCCGCTGTCAGAAGGATTTCAAGTGCACGGCAGGGTGACAGATGCCGGGGGAGATAAACGTTTGAACCACCGACCGGCATGATCCCCAGACTGGCTTCTCTCATCTGAAAAACTGCATTTTCCGAGGCAATGCGAAGATCGGCTCCCATGATCATCTCAAAGCCCCCTGTCAGACAGTAACCGTTGATGGCAGCAATTACGGGCTTCTTCACAATGTTCGGCTTCAGCATGGCCTCCCCGACATGTGGTCCCACCTGTACCAGCCAACGCTCTGATTCGCTCCTAGGCTCCCTCGCCCTTGTGAGCACAGGTATGGCCGTTTTCAAATCCATACCGGAGCAAAAGATGTCCGGCAGGCAGGAATAGAGAATAACTACGCGCACCATGTCGTCCTCATTGACATCCGTCCATGCACGATGCAAGTCCATCAGGATTTCTGGATCAAGGGCGTTCTTTTCCTCGGGACGATTTAGACCTACTTTTGCGATATGCCCTTCTTTTTCATAGACTAATCCCATAGGGTTCTCCTTTCGAGGCACCATTAGAAGTGAATAGCAGGGCATAACGACTTGCCCCTCAATATTGGAAGTATTTGCCAGAGACGCGGCTTGAAGATTAAGCCCCCGCCGATTTGCTGCGAGACAGCAGAACATAGAAGTACTTATCAAATTTACCGGTCAACCTCAAGACGAATGTTCTTTGCTTTCCTGACCTTCGATGAAGGGCTCTTCCGCGATCCAAGCGACCCATTCAAGGGGTGGGCATTATGTTCTCTATGACTGAGAAGGCATTTGTAGCCTGTAACTTCTTCCATATTTATGATATCTACATCAAAAACCAACTCACCGCACCACGTGGAGCGGACATCTCTACAGTAGCTATCCGGGATAAATATCCTTCCACAGATTATTGAAGAACGTGCCGGATAAAAAATGAGCGAAGCACATATCTAAATTATTCAGCATTACCCGTCATCATTCGGTCTCACTGACAGGAGGAGCGGTCAGAAAATGGACGCCGAAACAGTAAACCAGATAATCTTAGATATTGAAGATAAGATACTCAACAATGTTAACCTCGGTTTTAACCCGGACGTGCTTGCTGTGCTCAGCGATCCGGACGCGAACGAGAGTGAAATTGAGCTTTTGAAATCAAAGATGGGAGATGAAATCCTGGTAAGGCTTTTCATTATAGCCAACTACGCCTATTACAGGCATCTGAAAAGGGGAACTGTCGACACATTCTACAAGGTTGTTTCCAGGCTGGGCATGGACTTTGCCCGGGTTCTCATAATATTCTTATCGTTTGCAACTCTATCAAAGGACAAGGAAGTGAGAATTATTTGCGCAAAAAGTTTTGCAACTTCCATAATCGGGGGCAGGATTCTCGCGAAAGAATTCGGCCTGAGGGACGATGATACAAGAAGAGTGGAGATAAGGGGCTTCTCCTCGAAATCGGTAAGATCATCATCGCCCTGTACAGGTCGCTATATGAAGATGAGTATGAACAAGCGCAAATAGGATAATATTTTATCTCTCAGAATCAATCACATCTCGGCATGAAATTTATGGAAAAATTTGGCTTACCGGAATTCCTGAAGGATGTAATTTCCGCCACGTGCCTCACGCTTGAGGCGGAGCTTATTTCTCTATCCGGCATAGTCATTGCGGCCTACAGCATCGTAGACCTGAGCTTCAGAAGATTTGATAACAAACTCGTTTTGTCCTCACCCATGCCTGATCCGGAGGGAATGATCGTGCATACGATGGGCGCAACCATCGAAGAGATATTCAAAGCAGTCGGGCTCGGAGGTTATATCGAGATTAAGAAACCGCCAGAGCCAAAGCATAAGTTGTCTCAAGAATGACAAATATTCGAGCAATACCATACCATTGACGATATTCCTCAGGTGATTGAAGCTCTCCGCAGCAAGCCACGGGGAATGCGCTCGCTACCGAATTCAAAAGCCACTGTCTCTGCTCATATAAAATTTGACATGGAAGAAGCATTTAGTATATAAATAGATACTAATTTTTATCCTAGGGAAGGAAGGGCAGCGCTTCCGGATCAATATAAAGTGGTCTTTTCCGATCCGGCATCTCCTCCTCTGTCTTGCGGAAATCGCATTTCTGCCTTCTATGCTGTATTTGCTTTCAAATCCTTATGGCCGAATACGCTTTTTGGGAAAAGCGGCATCCTGAACATTCCTCGACAACACGGTGTAACTGCCGCAAATTTGTTATGTCGAAAAAATTGTAGGCCTTCGATAAATGGAAGACAAAAAGACAAGGCAATCCATTCTCATTGACATCGGGAAAGTCAGAAAGGCTCCTGAGGAACCATTCCTGCCCCTCTGGTTTTTTCAGCACGATGATCTCATTAATGCCATCGATGCTGGCAGCCGCATCAAAAAAGAAAATCTGATAAATACCCTGAACCGTATCCATTTTATGGGCGATTCTATCTGCGTCCTGTTGCGCCATCCTAAGTACGACGAAGCAATTCTCGTAAAGGCAATTTTGGAGAATATCGAAGGAGATGAATTTGCCTGTTCCTGGGATAAGAGTCACATGAGTTTCGGCCTGGAAAATTTCCAGTTCAGTTACCTGATAGTAATGGACCAACAGTCAATCATCCTTATTCCTGCAAAGCTTCTGGGTATCGACAGTGTAGGATTTAAGGTACTGTTGCCGGACGAGAGCTACCTTATAAGCAAGCGAGTGACAAATCGCTTTCCCTGCCGGGATGTCACTGCAGAGTTGACGCAGAGCGGTTTTTTGGCCAGAGGCAGCCTTATAGATTTCAGCCCGCAGTCTTTCCGCATAAAGGTAAGCCCTGAAATGCCCTCATCATATCACGAGTTCAATCCTGATGCCACGGTTACCATCAGATTAACGAGCGACGGTAAAATGCTTTTTTCGGGAAACTGCAGCTGTTTAAGACAAACGCATGAAATTCACGACTGGGAAATCGTCCTTGCTCCCCCGAGTGAACAAATCAAACGCTTCCAGACAAGAACGATTCGCCATCCGCGACGCCGGATATTCCCTCCGCCAATGGCCGTTTTTGAACATCCATTTTTTAAGAGAAAAGTCCAGCGAGAAATCACAGACATCTCCATTACAGGTTTTTCTGTGTATGACGATGTAAAAGACGGCATATTGTTGCCCGGAATGATTATGCACGGCCTGTCAATAATCTATGCCGGGGAGTTGAAGATGCGTTGCACAGCCCAGGTGCTCTATCGCGGGAAACAGAATGAAAAAGGAATATTGTGCGGCATAGCCATCCTGGATATGGACGTCCACAGCTACAGCCGTTTGAATAGGATCATCACTTTAAATATGGACCATCATTCCTGCATATCTACGGAAGTGGATATGGATGCCCTCTGGGAATTCTTCTTCGATACCGGTTTCATATACCCTAAGAAGTATAAACTACTCCAGGACCACCGCGAAGATTTCAAAAAAACCTACAGAAAGCTCTATCAGGAAAATCCCGAGATCGCCATGCACTTTACCTACGAGGAAAATGGGCGCATATACGGTCATATGTCCATGCTCAGGGCTTACGAGCGCGCATGGATGATACATCACCACGCAGCAAGGCCGATGCACAATAAACTGCCCGGCTTCCAGATTTTGAAACATATGATACTTTTTTTGTACGGCATGTACCATCTCCCTTCCGCAAATATGGACTACGTCATGTGCTTCTTCCGTCCGGAGAACAAATTTCCCGACCGCGTCTTTGGAGGGTTTGCAAGGGATTTAAATAATCCCCGCATCTGTTCTCTCGACCTTTTTTCTTACGTCACATTTCCCGTGGAAATGCCCCAGAGCCAGCTGCCGCCAGACTGGTCATTGCACGAAAGTACCTATTCTGAATTATGGCAGCTCGAACAATTCTTGAAACATTCTTCCGGCGGCTTATTATTCGATGTACTAAATTTAGGGAAAAAGGACCCTGCAGATGACTCACTGGAGAAGGTGTCCCAACGACTCGGTTTCATAAGAAAGTGGGCAGTCTACTCACTTGTCAACAGTGGTTGTCTAAAAACTGTCTTGATTGTCAATCAGTCTGATGTGGGAGTAAATTTATCGGAGCTGTTAAACGGCATCACAGTGCTGGTGATCGACACGGAAAGTCTGCCACGTGAAGTGCTTTACGTGGCTGTCGCACAACTTACAGGGGTTTATCACCTTGACAGCATTCCTCTTTTAATTTATCCATCTGACTATTCCGATGTTATGAAAATCCCGAGCGAAAAGAAATACCAACTATGGATCACGTATATGCGCCATTCCAATAAGTTCCTGGAGTACGTGCAGCGGCATTTTAGAATGCGATACGAGTAGTACAGTGTCAAGACAAAGATGAAAGATACCCCATTATACAACAGTAGAATCATTAAGAACTTTGTTGAATATATTAACGAGCATCACCCTGAGGTCAATACAAATGTTCTTCTCAGCTATGCGGGAATTACAACCTACCAACTTGAAGATGGAGGCCACTGGTTCACTCAGAGTCAAATCGATCTTTTCCATGAAATAATGCAACAGCAAATTGGTGTGCCCAATATTGCTCGCGAAGTTGGCCGCAACACACCTTTTTCAAAGGCCACTAGTGCAGTGTCACAGTATGCACTAGGGTTCATTACACCTTCCGTCGCCTATTCAATGCTCGGAAAGCTCCACGTTTTCTTCAGTCGCGCTGTGACAGTTTATACAAGAAATCTTGGTCCAAACCAAATCGAAATTCTTGCCAGCCCAAATCCCGGTGTCCGAGAAAAACCCTTCCAGTGTGAGAATAGAATAGGAACCTTCGAAGCAATTGCCAAACTGTTTACAACCAAGTTCGCCAGTGTCGAACACCCTACGTGCATACATAGAGGGGGAGATAGTTGCCGCTACGTAATAAGCTGGGAGAAAACTCCTTCGTTAGTATGGAAGACAATCCGCAATTACGTTGCACTTTCGGCTTTTGTGGTCTGCCCGGTTTTATTCCTTATTCTCCACGACACCGAATGGGCTTGGACAGTGCCTGTCTTGCTGTACGTACTGTTGGTGTCGGGTTTTTTATATTACTCCGAGCATATGGAAAAAAGCGAACTCGCAGCAAACCTCAAAAGCCAAGGTGATTTAGCCAATACCCTCTTGGATGAGATTAACATCCGCTACAACAATGCCCTGCTCATTCAGGAGATCGGCCAGGCAACCGCCATGATTTTGGATAGCGCAAAGCTGCTCAAACTGGTTATGGAAGCCATGGCGAATCGATTCGATTTTGATCGGGGTATGATTTTGCTGACCAACCAGGAGAAAACTCATCTGCTTTATAGTGCTGGTTACGGTTACAATCCTGGGCATGAGGAATATCTCGCCGGAGTGGAGTTTCACCTTGATAGGCCACATTCGAAGGGACCCGCCGTGGAATCTTTTCGCTTGCAGAAACCTATCCTGATTGATGACATATCCCAAATAGAAAACAACCTCTCAAAAAAGAGTCAGGTGTTTGCCCAGATGATGGGCGCCAAGTCATTCATATGTGTTCCCATTGTTTTCGAAAACGAGTCTTTGGGCGTCCTGATGGTTGACAACGTGAAATCAAAGAGACATCTCAGGCAGAGTGATGTGAGTTTGCTTATGGGGATTGCAACTCAGATCGCCATCAGCATAAATAACGCAACATCCTATCAAAGAGTGCTCGAAAGTGAAGAGCGGTTCCGATCCTTGAGTGAGAATGCCCCGGACATTATTTACACTCTTGATGCCAATTGTGCTTTTACTTACATAAATCCCGTCTGGGAGAAAATTCTGGGACATCGCCCTGATGAGGTCATAGGACGAAATTTTGTCGACTTCGTCAGGAAGGAGGACTCCGGAGAATATATTCAACTTTTTGAGCAGATAAGGGATGGACAGCTTATTCTAAGGGACAGGGTCGGCACCATTCTCCACAAAGATGGGTCGGAAAAGTTTTTTAATATCAGTGGAGCTCCAAATCTTGATTTAAAAGGAAATGTGACTGGTATCGTGGGAATATTCAGGGATATTTCCGAGCAGAAGCAGCTTGAATCACAGCTGCTCCATGCCCAGAAGATGGAAGCCGTAGGTACCCTTGCCGGGGGCATTGCCCATGATTTCAACAATCTCCTCACGGGCATACAGGGGTATGCTTCTTTAATGTTTCTCGATATGAATATCACTCATCCTCTTTATGACAAGCTAAAGGGAATTGAAGACCAGGTGAGAAGCGGTGCGGAGCTGACCAAGCAGCTATTGGGCTTTGCCCGTGGCGGCAAATATGAAGTCAGTGTGACCGATATGAACGAAATCATCAACAAGACGTCATCCATGTTCGGAAGGACGAAGAAGGAAATCACTATTCACAGGCAGTATAAAGACAATATCTGGGCGGTGGAGGTTGATCGCGGGCAGATAGAGCAGGTGCTCTTGAATATCTATGTAAATGCCTGGCAGGCCATGCCTGGCGGCGGGGATTTGTATCTGGAAACGGCTAACGTCTTTCTTGACGAGGAGTCTGCCAGACCGTATGGTGTGAAGCCCGGGAGGTATGTGCGTGTCGCGGTGACCGATACGGGTATCGGGATGGATGAACAGACGCGGGAGAGGATTTTTGAGCCCTTTTTCACGACGAAGGAGATGGGGAGGGGTACTGGCCTCGGGCTTGCGTCTGTTTACGGTATTGTCAAGGGACACAACGGTATAATAGATGTATACAGTGAAAAGGGTCACGGGGCGACCTTCACCATCTATCTTCCTGCTTCGGAGAAGGAGCTTGTCAAGGAAGAGAAGGTTGCCACAGATATCGCAAGGGGTGAGGGAACGATCCTTCTCGTGGATGACGAAGATGTGATCATCGATGTGGGCAGCGAGATCCTGGAGGTGCTGGGGTATAAAGTTTCTGTGGCCAGGAGTGGCAGGGAAGCTATAGAGAAATACAAAGAAATGCAAAATGAGATTGACATGGTTATCCTGGACATGATCATGCCGGAAATGGATGGAGGGGAGACATTCAACGCTCTCAAGTCCATCGATCCCGGCATTAAAGTGATCCTTTCCAGCGGATACAGCGCAGACGCACGTTCAACAAGGATGATGGAACAGGGTTGCTATGGCTTCATTCAGAAACCGTACAGCGTAAATACCCTTTCGCAAAAAGTGAGGGAGGTGTTGGACAAAAAAATATGATAGCGACTTGCAGTATATTATCTGGTCCGCTGAGCAATGAATTCCGTTTGCGACAAAGAACTGTAGAAACAAAATGGTCGTCCGAGGAAGAAAAAGCAACTTATTCTGTTTATCTCAGAAGAGAAACACAAGCCAGCCTACAAATTCGAAACAAATAATTTTACTTGATTATACAACAAACCGTGTTATCCTCCAAAATGTGACTTTCGTTTTGGTCATTTTCTTCTGTTCAATACAGTAAAGGAAGGCATTTTATGAGACCGGTCTTAGATTATGCAACGTGGGTAAATGACAATAGAGAGCATCTGAAGACATTCTCCGATAAACGTGTTTTTGTTACGTACGCAGGCGGAAAGGATGCTTCCGTAATACTCCATTTTCTCATACAGGCAAGAAGGGACTTCCGTTTTGAATTTGAAACACATGCGGCTATGTTCCCGACGCACGTTTATACGAACGACGAAGTGAGCAAACTTGATTCATACTGGAAAGCGCGAGATATACACATAACCTGGCATCCTGTACCCGCAAATGAATCCGCTTTCGACATAGCCAAGCAAAAGGGGACAAATCCTTGCGAGGTATGTCATGCGGCAAAGAGGAAGAGATTTCTGGAATACTTGAATCAGACTACCACTGACTGGGATTCTCTTGTCATCATTGTTGGTTGGTCACTTTGGGACCTTGTCGGCTACTCGCTGGAATATTTATTCGGCAGTGTCTATGCGAATAACGACAATATGTTCCAGGGGAAAAATATCAATGACAGATATTTCAGGACCGGCCAGCGCTTTTATCCCATGTTGAAGATGAAAGAAGGCTATACTTTATTCAAACCGCTACTCAGGTACAATGACCAGGACATTAGAAAAGTGATTCATGATAATCAAATACCGATTCTAACCACGGATTGTAAATATAAGGACTACAGACCCAAACGGCTGTTTGCTGACTGTTACATACAGATGGACCTTTATTTCGACTACGATAAGGTATTGAAATTCGCTCGGGAAGCGCTTGCCCTGCAAGAACCAACCTCATATACCAATATTAGCAAAGAGAATTTCATAACATCAATCTTTTGAAGCAATGCGTCGCGACTGTGAGAAGCATGCGACACATTCACAATTACCATTTCCGAAACATCTTTGTCATTGCGTAGATAATTACGCCCCCAGCTTAGGCCACAATCTCCTTCACGGAAAGTTCAACAATGGTATCAGCTAGACCACGCCTTTTATGATTCCCGAGTCACTTGGAAACTGGGAGGGAATGCGCTTAATCTCCTTCGCCCCGGCCTGGGCAAGCATCTCCATTATTTCCGCCTCAGAGTAAGACCTGCCGTTTGCCGTTCCGAGGAGCATATTTAGGGAAAAAAGTGCCGGCTGAAGCGGACCGTCCATGGAGTTTTCCAGGATAAATTCATGGATCAACAACAGGCCTCTGGGCTCCAAGACTGACGCCGCTTTCCCGATTATCCTCTGACAATCCTCTGGACCTTCCGCATGGAGAATTTGAGAAAGCCATGCTACGTCATAGCTTCCGGGAATATCTTCCTTCAGGTAATCGCCTGACACGAAATCAATCCGGTCTGATAGGCCGAACTTCTCTATTGTCTTTACCGCATATGGTTCGGTTCCCGGAAGGTCATAGACCGTCGCCTTCAGCCGGGGGTTGTTGAGGCAGAAGTGGATGGCATATGTGCCGGGCCCGCCGCCAAGATCAAGCAGGTGACGCCTTCCGGAGATATCTATTGTATTGACCAGCCGGGGAGCCAGATTCATGGCAATATTGAACATACCCATGAGAAAACTTTCCCGAGCTTCTTCGTCGCTCCCGGATGATCTTCCCCTCATGGGGCCGCCCGTCCTTACCGCATCATCCAGCTTCAACCACGATAGGGCAAGATGGTGATGATGCATGATCATATGGCCCATATATTCCGGGGATTTCTTGGAGAGAAAAGATGTACTGGACGGGGTGTTGGAGTATCTGTCGCCTCTCTTTACAAGAAGATTCATTGCCGCCATGGCGTTGAGCAGCATCACAACGCCTCTTTCCTTCGCGTTCAATCTCTGAGTAATATCCCCAGCTGTAAGTTCTTCGCTGTCTATTATAGTAAATATCCCGAGTTTAATCGCAGCGTGCAGGGCAAAAGACTTCCAGTAATATCCCGATACCTTCAGCAGTTTATCAGGACTCCATGCCCGTGTCTCCATACAGGTCCCCTTTCTATTTAGAGCATTCCCCGTAATGCTCGTCAATCCACCTCTGGTATTCACCGCTCCTGATATTCCCAATCCATACTTTGTTCTCGAGGTACCATGTTATCGTTTTCCTGATGGCCGATGCGAAAGATTCCCGCGGAGCCCAGTTCAGATCCCTTTGCAGCTTGCTGAAGTCAATGGCGTACCTGCGGTCGTGCCCCGGTCTATCCTTCACAAAAGTGATCAGCTTTCTCCTCAACATCCCGTCAGGGGAAGGAAGTACCTCATCGAGGATATCGCAGATCATCTCCACAATGACGATGTTTTCCATCTCTGAATTGCCGCCTATATTAAACGTCCCTCCCCTTTCCCCGGATTGCATGATCGTCCAGATGGCCTCACAGTGATCTTTGACATACAGCCAGTCACGGACATTCCGGCCATCTCCATAGACCGGCAGAGGCTTGTCCTCAACAGCATTTAAAATCATCAGAGGGATCAGCTTTTCCGGAAACTGGTAAGGGCCATAATTGTTGGAACAATTGGTAATGACAACGGGGAGGCGGTAAGTCTCATGATAGGCACGGACCAGGTGATCCGAGGCCGCTTTGGAGGCTGAATAGGGACTGTTAGGCCGGTACGGGGTCTCCTCCGTAAAATATCCTTGTTCGCCGAGGCTGCCGAAGACCTCATCAGTACTAACATGATGAAAGAGGACAAATTTATCCGCCCTGGCCCTGGCAATCTCAAGGAGATTAAAAGTTCCGATAATATTCGTGTGGATGAAGCTCTCCGGCCTTTTGATCGACCTGTCGACGTGAGATTCCGCTGCGAAATGACAGACGGCATCAATATTGTAGTCAACGAAGATTTTCTCCATCCCATCGGCATTACAGATGTCCATCTTCTGAAAGACGTACCTGTCGCCAAATCGTTCATCTATGCCTTTGAGATTCTCAGGATTACCCGCGTAGGTCAACTTATCGACATTAATTATCCTGCCCGTGAATTCTGTTTCCTTCAGCACATAATGGATGAAGTTACTGCCGATAAACCCGCAGCCGCCGGTGACCATCAGATTATTGATATTCACGTTACTCCTTCCCCTTTCATTCTTACACCAATTTTTCGGTAAAGCGATACGTTTTTCCTGCCTTGACAGATTGGCATCAACGGCAATCCATATGATATCTTCCCCTGCTCTTTATCAAATTACAAGTACGGGAGAAGATATTGAGATGACGCAAATCCCCTTCTTCGAGGCTCCCAGCAAACTCATATATATGTCATACCACCGACATACCTTTTTTTGTAATAGCTACTCGACAAGTGATCTACACGGATATTCTTGCCTCTGCCCGCGGCATGGATAAATCGGCCGTCTCCTACATATATGCCCACGTGCGCTACCTTGTCCTTGCCGGAAGTGGCAAAAAAAACGAGGTCACCTTTCAGAAGGTCATTCCGCCCGACAGGGCTGCCTGTTTCATACTGCTGCTTGGATGACCGGGGGAGATCGAGCCCGTTTATCTGATAGACTGTCATTGACAAACCGCTGCAGTCAAATCCGGTGTTTGGGGAGGTGCCGCCCCAGAGATATGGAACACCCACGAAGCTCTCGGCCGTTTTAATTAGCTCCTCCCTAATATACACGTCGCCATACTTTTGTTGTTTGGCAACAGCATATTCATCGGGGTTGACAATATAAAATTCATCAATCACCCGCGAAGATTTGAGGCCCTCTGCCTTCTGGCGGGCTACGGCCTTTGATGGGTAATTGCCAAACCGCACCTTGTACAGCCCTGCGCGGGCTACGAAATATGTTGCATCCAACCCCCTGGCCTGGAGCTGGTCAGTCAGTCGGGCGGCATTTTCTACATCGGAAAAGGCGCCAACCTGAATGGTATAACCCAGACGGGCGAGAGGCTTGTCTATAACCCTTGGTCGACTACTGTATGCCCGAGGTCCTGTGCAACCTGAAAAAAGAAAGATAATCAGAAAAAGGACGCCCATTGCCTTCAGGAAGCATTGCAGTTTCAGACTAATGCCTGTTCCTCTCACGGGTCCGTTGGATTGCTCGCCAATCATTTTTTCAAACGTCCTAAACATCATCCAGGCAACTTATCCGCCCAGCGATCCATGATCAGCCTGCGGGCCTCCTCGCACGTCGATATCGTCCCGTCAAGCTGCGCATCCTCAACAGCTTCAAGGATCTCGCCAAAAAGAGGGCTCGGAGGAAATCCCATGGCAACAAGATCATCTCCGGTGAGTAACCTCGGAGGATGCAGCTCATCCTCCCCCACTTCCGTAAGCTTGTTCCTGCAGAACTCATGGCTGTCGAGAAACCCATGGCTCGCAAGGCAGTCCAAACGATGAAGCTCAAGGTGCAGTTGGAAGTCGGGTATTCTGAGGAAGCGTTTTAGCCTGTTCGATCTCATATCTGTAACGTTCATGAAGAGCATATGATAGTGAATGAGGGCAAGAATGGTCTCCATATCTGCACGGGAGAACCTGAAGCGCCGCATCAATGCTTCCGCGATCCTCTCGCCTTCGCGCACATGACCGTAGAAGTGAATGCCTGAATCATCTATGGAACCCGTGCAGGCCTTGCCAACGTCGTGTAATAGTACGCCCCAGGCAAGGCGTAAGTCGATCTCCACGCCTTCTCCTCCTGAAGCCAGCAGGTCAAGCATTCGGAGTGTATGTTCCCATACGTCACCTTCCGGGTGAAATGCCGGCGGCTGTTCTATACCACGCAGGCAATCTACCTCTGGTAAGATTTCTGCAAGAAGACCGGTTTCCGCCATTATTTCCATTCCGCGGCGCGCACCACCGCGCGTGAGGAGCTTCGTCAATTCATCTCGGATGCGCTCGGCACTGATACGTCTTATCTCGAAAGCATGTCGTTTTATGGCACGGGAAGTATCGGGATCAATTGCGTACCCAAGGTTGGCGGAAAAACGAAGAGCACGAAGCATTCTTAAATGATCTTCGGCAAAGCGCTCGTCAGGATTTCCGATTGTCCGGATTACACGGTCCTCGATATCCTTCTTGCCGCCGACATAATCGATGACGTTACCCGTCATAGGATCCATGAGTAGGGCGTTGATGGTGAAGTCGCGGCGGCACACATCCCCATATGCGCTCGTGAATTCGACATGGGACGGCCTGCGCCCGTCCTCATAGCCACTCTCGGCGCGAAATGTGGCGACTTCATATCCATGACCTTCCTCAACCACAACGACGACGCCAAAACTCATACCCACTGGGACTGTATGAGGAAAGAGCGAACATACCTCCTCGGGCCGCGCGGAGGTAACGATGTCATAATCTCCGGGCTCCACGCTGCGCAGGAGATCACGCACGCATCCACCGACGAAGTATGCTTCATGGCCGGCATCTCGCAATCTACAAACAATACTTACCGCAGTATCGCGGGATGCTTTTAATTTTCCGGAACTATCAGCTAACAAAGACCATCTACCCTGTTCATTATCCTGCTACCTTTAATACGGAGAGCCTTCCTATTCATCCAATGAAACCGGAAAAAAATGCGTTATCAACCTGTATCCTGTTCCAGTGCTGCATGAAGTTCTTATGGCCTTGGTTATATAGGCTTTTGCCCCTTCTACTGCTTTAGCCACGCTCTCACCTTTCGCCAACAGGGTAGCAATGGCCGCGGAAAAAGTGCACCCTGTGCCGTGCGTTTCCATCTTATCAATCCTCTTGGAGGAATATCGGCGAAATTTCTTGCCATCATAGAGGATATCTATAGCATCGCCTGTCAGATGTCCTCCTTTAATCACCACATTCTTCGCACCAAAGCCGTAAATTACCTTCGCAGCCTCTTTCATGTCGGACGTAGAGGTTATTTGCATTTCAGCTAAGACCTCTGCCTCAGGTATATTCGGCGTCACGACAAAGGCCAGTGGAAGCAATTCTCTTATCAATGCATCCCTTGCCTCGCCTCTGATCAATGTCTCCCCTCCCTTGGCCGCCATTACCGGATCGACGACGACCTTTTCAATGCCGTATTTCATGATCATGCCCGCTGCTGTCCTTAATATCCCGGTGTTCGTCAGCATCCCCGTTTTAGCAGCATCAACGCCCACATCGGCCATGACAGATTCAAACTGCTTCTCCACAAATTCAGGCGAGATCTCATAAACATCTTGGATGCCAAAGGTATTCTGAGC
Source organism: Syntrophales bacterium (assembly GCA_049512055.1). Lineage (GTDB taxonomy): Bacteria > Desulfobacterota > Syntrophia > Syntrophales > UBA2185 > Fen-1135. The sequence goes on from JBEKXK010000001.1 coordinate 57,723, forward strand.
GGTGAGGGCTGTTATAACGCTCATCCCGAAACCGCCTAATGACATGATTGTCTTCAGATCTGCCTGTATCCCTGCGCCACCGCAGGAATCCGAACCGGCGATGGTTAAAACCCGGACTAACTTCATTTGTCCCCTCAGGGTAGAACCCCCGTCTTGAAATATCTGATTACAAGGAGATGACCGGTTTTAACGGAAATGATGCCCCTCGCGGCAGCCAAGCGATTGCTGACCCCATAAGGTGTCCCGATTTCCATTGTTCCATCTTTGAGTGGATATTCAAATCCGTCGATTGTCACTCCTGTGACCATATCCGAAAGAGGGAGAAGGGATACCGTCTGCCCCGGTTCACCCTCAATTGCATACTCATGGCTCACGATGAAAGTCTCACACCGTTCATCAATCAATTTAATTTGTACGCCCTTTTTCAATCCGAGAGCCAGGAGTGATACATTGGCAAGGGTGTGATCGATCCTGGTTCCGAAGGCACCGAACACATAGATTTCATCGGGCAAAATGCCAAAAGCATATTCCAAAGCCAGTTGCGTATCAGTTTCTTTCTTACCCTCCGGGAATCTGATAATTCGGCTCCCCCGCTCCTTGAAGTACTCCAGCATACCTGGCAATAGAGAGTCCATATCGCCTATTATGACATGTGGGACCATGCCGATTGCGCGAAGATAGCCGGCGCCGCTGTCTGCACAGATTATCTCGGCAGGTTTCAACTCGGAGATCTTTGACCGGAAAAATGCCAGGTCCCTGATCTCTCCGCCGGCAACGACTAATATGACTTTATTCATGGGATTAATATGAGAATTTGTCAAAAGGATTATCTAATGTCCGGCCAGCGATTCTTGGGCTCTCTAAGTAATACCAAAGACATCCTTTGTATTTTGATATGTCACACTGGCCAATTCTTCAAAGGACAGGCCTTTTATCTCCGCCACCTTTCTTGCCGTATGGACGACATAGGTAGGTTCATTCCTTTTCCCCCTATTTGGATGGGGGGTGATGTAGGGTGCATCTGTCTCTACCAGAAGACTCGTTACTGGGATATACCTCACCACTTCCCGGAGCTTTTCGGACTTCCCGAACGTAATCGCGCCCGGTATAGAAATGAGAAAACCCATGTCGAGACATTTCGCCGCCATCGTCTGATCGCCGGAAAAACAGTGGATGACCCCTCTTTGCTCCCATTTCCATGTTCCGAGCATGTCTATGGTTTCCTTATGGGCGTCACGATCATGTATGATTACGGGTAGTCCAATCTCGCCGGCCACTTCCAGCTGTTCTCCGAACCTCCTGATCTGCGTCTCCCTCGGAGAGAGATTGCGGAAAAAATCAAGGCCGATTTCCCCGAAGGCCACAACTTTATCCATTCTTGCCAGCTTCCTGAGAGAGTCATAGGTCCCATCATTAATTTCCTTCACATCATGGGGATGTATGCCAATCGCCGCATATACATTCTTAAACTTCCCGGCGATGGAAACCGCCTTTCTGCAATCATCCAGGGTCGTACCAACCGTTACAATCAGGCCAACTCCCGCGTCTTCAGCCCTTTTTATAACTTCTGCCCTGTCACGGTCGAAGTCCCTCATTTCCAGATGTGCGTGTGAATCAGCGAGCATAAGCCCTTCCGCGCAAAAAAGTATTCCACCGGTCGGATTATTCTATTTCTATCTCATCCGCACAGGAGGACACGTCGGGAAGCTCCTTGAGGTAAGTTTGCAAATCCTTCTCTGTAATCTCCCCATCAAGCAACATCTTTGTAAGAATTCTCTTATCAGTCTCACCCTCGCAACCAGACCTTCTTTCCTTCATCATGAGTTCCTCCCTTTTCTCAGACATTGATCAGGACTGACTATCTATTACATTTTTTCTTTTTTTTCAACAAATACTCGCAGAAGAGCCAACAGCTTGACAGGCAAAATTAAATTGGATAAATTCTTAGAGGTTTATAGCGGCGTGAACTTGTCATCATAATTTGTCTCTTTTTTGTTTTCCGTTATCGTATCAAGTTGCCAACAGGTCCTGCGATGGATATAAAATTGACATCACGTGTTTGGAACTGGCCCCTTTACGGGTGGCTCGGCTCGGGAATGGCCATCACATTCTGGATTCTGAACTGGTCACTTTCCGGACTGCGCACGCAGTGGGGGTTTTTCCCCATGTGGCTTGGATACTGCCTCACTGTTGACGCCACGGTTTTCACTCGGAAAGGTCATTCGCTCTTGACCCGCAGTCCCGGCGCCTATGCGGCGCTTTTTCTAATTTCCGCGCCGGCATGGTGGCTTTTTGAAATTATAAATATGCGCACGCAGAACTGGTACTACGTGGGCGAGCAATACTTCACCTATGCTGAGTTCTTTATGTTTTCTTCGCTGAGCTTCTCGACGGTCATTCCTGCCGTATTCGGCACTGCCGAGCTGGCCGGCACCTTCACCCGGATCAAGAGAATGAAATTCAACCTCCGATTCAGGATAACTCCAGCCAGATTGACCGCCCTCTTTGCTACAGGCCTTATTATGCTGCTGTTGATGTTGATCTGGCCTATTTACTTTTTTTGTTTTGTCTGGCTATCAGTCTATCTGATGCTCGAACCACTGAATGCCTGGCTGAAGAATCGCACACTTCTCCAGTACATTTCCGCGGGCAATTGGCAACCGCTGCTGGCCCTATGGGTCGGGTGCATCATATGCGGTTTCTTCTGGGAGATGTGGAATTTTTACTCATATCCGAAGTGGATATATTATATACCATTCTTCAATTTCCTCCATATCTTTGAAATGCCCCTGCTCGGCTATCTCGGATACCTGCCGTTCTCCATGGAGATATTTGCCCTGTATCACTTCACGATCGGCGTGCTCCAACCTGGCAGGGCAGAAGATTACATCCAAATTTGACAAGACAGCGATGGATAAGAAGCAACGGGCTGAGATCTGAAATGGCGGCGGCGGCGCCTAGCATCTGCATTTCGGAACAATTTTCGCGGCTCTAGATATTGCGTCTATCTATAACAATCCCGGCTTTGCCTTCATGCCTGGCAATCGTGTTGGGCGCCACCAGCTTCACTGCAGCGCTTACTCCTATTACGGATCTTATCTTCTTTTCAACCATCTCTAAAAAAGCCTTTTGCCTTTTCATTTGGTCAAAGAAGGTCCCTTCCGCAGCCTCAAAATGAATCTCCAAAAAATCATGGGCGCCTTTCCGATCCGCTACAATCTGATAATACGGCGCTGTTCCCACAATGGCGGCCAATACGGATTCTATCTGCGAAGGATATACGTTAACCCCCCTGATGATAAGCATGTCGTCTGATCGTCCCGCTGTCTTATTCATCCGCACCATGGTTCTCCCGCATCTGCACTCCCCGTATTCGAGAGATGTCATGTCTCCCGTGCGATAACGGATCATGGGAAAGGCCTCTTTCTTGAGAGTTGTCAGGACAAGTTCCCCGACGCGCCCGGCTGGCATCTGTTCACCCGTCTTGGGATCAATAATCTCCGGAATAAAGGCGTCCTCAAAGATATGCATGCCACATCTGTATTCACATTCACCCGCCACTCCCGGACCGATAATCTCCGATAAGCCGTAATTGTCTGTGGCAGTGATGCCCAGTCGTGATTCTATCTCTTCGCGCATGACCTCGGACAATGGTTCTCCGCCAAATAGGCCGACCCTCAATGATAACTTCTTAGGGTCAACGCCGATACCTTCCATCCTCTCTGCCAGTGTCACCGCATAGGTCGGCGTGGAAATAAGAGCTGATGTTCTATAGTCCTGCATGATCATTATCTGCTTTTCCGTGTTGCCGGTGCCCGTGGGGATTACACTTGCCCCTATTGCTTCCGCCCCGTAATGAAACCCGAAGGCGCCCGTATATAGACCGTAACTGAAAGTAATTTGCACCATATCATCGCGGGTAACTCCGGCAGCAGTCATGACGCGGGCTACAAGGTTCGTCCATGCCTTGATGTCATTTCTTGTATAGCCAACGACAACAGGTTTTTCAGTCGTCCCTGATGATGAATGCACCCGCACCACTTCACGAAGAGGAACCGCAAACATGCCGTAGGGATAGTTCATCCTCAAGTTTTCCTTGCTGGTAAACGGGATATTCACCAACCCGGAAATGGACTGCATATTTTCAGGAACAATCCCCAACTCGTCGAACATTTTGCGATAGAACGTCACATTTTTGTAAACCCTGTTTAGAGTTGCCTGCAGCCTTTCGAGCTGAAGCTCCTCCAGCTCTTCGCGTGGCATACATTCATATTTGGCATCCCAAATTTTCATAAGCACCTCACGTCTTGTTGTTAACGTTCCCAGATTTCCTTTCTATCTTTTCCGAGATATGCCCTCTGCACATCCTTATTTGCCAGAAGCTCTGATGCCGTCTCCTCAAGAATCACCTTTCCGGTTTCAAGCACATAACCCCGATCGGCAACCTTGAGTGCTACCCGCGCATTCTGTTCTACGAGAAGTATGGAGGTTCCCCGCTGCCTGCGGAGCTCTTCGATAACCTGAAATATCTCCTGCACCAAGAGCGGAGCAAGTCCCATAGCAGGTTCGTCAAGCAGGAGCAGCCGCGGTTTCGCCATGAGCGCCCTGCCTATGGCCAACATCTGCTGTTCACCCCCCGACAGGGTTCCCGAAATCTGTTTGCATCTTTCCCCAAGGCGCGGGAATAGCGCATAAACCGCGTCCTTATCTTTCATTATGTCTTTCCTTTTTTCTCCGGCCTCAGAGCGGAGATATGCGCCGAGCTCAAGATTATCTTCAACAGAAAGAGGTTTGAATATCTGCCTCCCCTCGGGAACCTGGGAGACGCCAAGTTTCACTATGGCATCCGGGGAAAGTCTGCTGATCAACATGCCGTCAAAATGTATTTCGCCATTTGCCGGAGGCGTGACAGCAGAGACCGTATTCAATATTGTCGTCTTCCCGGCGCCGTTAGATCCGATCAAGGCCACTATCTCTCCGGCGCTGACATGGAGGGAAACATTTCTCAGGGCATGCAGTTTACCATAATATGTGTTGATGTTCTTAATTTTCAACATTCCTTATAACCCACCGTCAACCCTCTCCCAGATAGGCCGTTATCACATTTTCATCTTCCTGAATCTGTCGTGCCGTCCCTTCCGCAAGTTTACACCCTAGATTGAGAACAACGACGCGGCTGCAAATTCCCATAACCAACTCCATATCATGTTCTACAAGAGCGACTGTGACTCCCGAACTTTTTATTCTCTCAATCAGCAGGGCGAGATCGGAAGTCTCCCTGCTATTGAGCCCCGCTGCCGGTTCATCCAGGAGGATGATCTTTGGTTCCACGGCCATTGCGCGGGCAATCTCGAGGAGCCGCCCCTTGCCAAACGGTAAATTGGCCGCTTTCATATGAGCCAGTTCCGCGATGCCCGCGAATTCGAGCCAGGAAATTGCCCGTTCTCTGATATGGCGTTCCTCCCGCAAATGGGCCGGCAATTTTAAAGCCGAAGAAATGATGCCGCTTTGTGACCTTGTATGAAGACCAACCATGACATTTTCCAGAACCGTCATTTGACCAAACAACTCAATACCCTGAAATGTGCGCACCAAGCCGCGTCGGGCAAGCTTCTCCGGGGGAAATCCGGTTACATCTTTCCCATCATAGTAGACTTTTCCGGATGTAGGATGATATATACCCGTTACAATATTGAAGAGCGTCGTCTTGCCCGCTCCGTTAGGACCGATAATGCCGGTAATCTCGCCTGCTGCAACTGAGAAGGATACGTCCTCAAGGGCCGTGAGGCCGCCGAATATTTTTGTAATGCTTTCTATCTTAAGCAACTTATAATTCCCCTAAACACTTTTCGCAGAAGGGAGACCAGACTTAAGCTTCGCGAGCAGGAATCTGGCCAGAAGCGGCACGCCTCGCACGAGGCCGCCCGGCATGAACATGGTCATTACTATCAGAACAATGCCGTAAACAACAATATCATAATCCTGAAACGTCCGGAAAAGCTCCGGCAGTAAAGTCAGAATGGCAGCGCCCAGAAAAGAACCGTAGATACTCCCCAGTCCCCCGATGATCACCATAGTAAGGAGTTCTATGGAAACATTAAACCCGAAAGATGCAGGCGAGATAAACTGGACAGTGTGGGCATAAAGACTTCCGGCAAGGGCAGAGAAAATTCCGGAGATCGTGAATACCTGTACCTTCAAGAGTCTGACATTCACTCCCAGGATACGAGCCGCCACCTCGGAGTCATGAATGGCCCGAAGAGCCCTGCCAATCCTTGATTGGGAAAGATTGACAGATAAGAGTATGGTGACGATGACGAAGGACCAGACCAAATAATAGTTTTTCATGTCGGTATTGAAGACAATGCCGCCGATAGAGAGATTCGGTATACCCGGCAGTCCTGAAGGGCCGCCCGTTATATCGACGGTTTCGTTGAAGATAATGTAGACGATAATCCCCATGCCGAGCGTTGCCATTGCCAGGTAATGTCCCTTGAGCTTGAGGATGGGAGAGCCGAGGACAAAGGCTATGACACCCACGGCAATGACGGCGATTACCATGGCTAGCCAGGGATTCACAGCATGCGTCGCCGTGAGCACGCCGGATATGTAAGCGCCAAGCCCAAAAAACGCCGCTTGCCCGAGGGAGATTTGACCGGCAAGACCGAGCAACAGGTTCAGGGCCACGGCTAAAATAGTATAAATGCCGACGAAAACCAGCACATTCACAATATAGCCGCCCTTGAGGAACATAGGCGCCGTGAGGATAGCGGCAGCAAATACAAGAAACTTCATCAATTCACGTTTCATTCATCCGTCCAATAATTTTATACCCTTTCCGCTTCTCCCTTTCCGAACAGCCCCTGAGGCCTGATTAGCAAGATGATAAGGAGAATGATAAAGGCGATGGCGTCCTTATAACCTGACGATATTAAGCCCGCCCCAAGAGACTCCAGAACGCCTACAAGCAAACCGCCGGCAACGGTTCCCATGCCGGTGCTCATACCGCCGATGATGGCGGCACAGAACCCCTTCAATCCGAGCATAACACCCACATCATATGACGTCATGGTAAGGGGCGCGATGATGATTCCCGCTGCAGCCCCCATGGCCGAACTTATGACAAAGGAAAAAAGGATCATGCGCTTGACATCGATTCCGACAAGACTTGACGCTATCCTGTTGAAAGAGCAGGCGCGCATCGCTTTCCCGCTTATGCTGTGGTGGAAAAAAATCCTGTTTGCTGTGATAATTATCAGCGTGATGCCAAAAATCCAAATGTTCTGAGGCATTATTGCGGCGCCCATCAAAATGATCGGCTCGTTTCCGGAAAACATAGGCAGGGCATGCGTATCCTTTCCCCAGAGGAGCATGGCAACTCCGCGGATAAGAATGCTTCCGCCTATTGTGATGATGACGAGAATGATCGGTTCAGCATCCTTAAGGGGGCTGATGGCGAGGCGTTCAAATAATGCGCCCACTGCCGTAGCAACCACAATAGCAAGTACGACGGCAAGCGGAAGGGAAAGCCCCAGAGTGACGTGGAAGAATAAGGTCAGCATACCGCCCAGCATCACAAACTCGCCTTGAGCAAAGTTGATTATGCTCGTGGAATTGTAGATGATGGCAAAACCAAGCCCGATGAGGGCGTAAATTGCCCCTGTGGAGAGACCGGACAGAGTATATTGCAGTAACTGCTCAATAGGTTCCATAGGATTAATGCTTATATGCGGCAAATCACATTAATATGATCTTCTGGTGAATCGCTTCACACATTGCATGCCCGGGCAAGATGTCAGTTCCGCCCATGCGTATCTCACCAATCATCGATATCTTTCGGAATGCTCGAAATAACAGTCTCATTAATTTATAGAGGAGACGATTTCCAGATTCTGAATGCTACTTTACAAGTACCCATTCCTTATTTTTTATCGTCACGAGCACAAAGGCATCCTTTCTCAGGCCTGCGTGATCTTGAGGAGTGAAGTTGAATATACCGCCGATACCCTTAAAATTGCGGGTATTTTCAAGCTCACTGCGAATTGCAGCGGGTGAATCGCCTCCACGTTCAATCGCACCTTTGAGAAGCATGACCGCATCCCATGCATGACCGCCGAAATGATCTCCCTCCACCTTAAAATGATTCTTGTAATCGTTTACGAAAGCAAGCAGTGACTTTTTCTGCTGGTCGGATTTGGGAAGCACATTTGCAACAATAACCCGTCCCGAAGGGAGAGTTATCCCTTCCGCCGCATCTCCGGCCAGTTCAATAAATTTCTTGGAGGAAACGCCATGGCTCATATAGAGCGGCAGATTGAGCCCGAGTTGCTTGGCGTTTCTTGCCACCTTGGCAGGTCCCGGATTCGTTCCCCAGCAGATAATGGCCTGTGCCTTGCTGCCGCGTATCTTAACCAACTGGGCGGTCATGTCCGTATCGTTGGGACTGTAGACTTCATCGGATACTATGGTGATGCCGGAATCCTTGGCACGAATTTTCAACTGTTCCCTGCCTGAAGCACCGAAACCGTCTGATACTGTGAGTATGGCAACATTATTTATATTCCATTTCCTGAGGTGATCATAGATACGCTCCACGGCCAGGGAATCATTCTGGGCCGTTTTAAAGACCCATTTCTTTACCGGTTCTGTAATCTTGACCCCGGCAGCGCAGGATATCAACGGAATCCCTGCAGCTTCGATGGTCCCAATAATGGCCATTGTCTCGCCAGTCGTGCTGGGACCGATAATAGCGCTGACACGGTCTTCCTTGATGAGTCGTGTGGCTGCCTGCACCGCTTTGGTGGCATCGCCCTGCGTATCGTAGAATACCAGTTTCAGCTTTCGCCCTTTGATGCCACCCGCCTTGTTAATCTGATCTACCACCATATTGGCCGTATTACGTTCCGGCTCACCGAGAAATGAGGGTGGACCGGTAACGGCAAACAGTCCTCCGATCTTAATCGGTTCCTGCGACCAAGAGTTTACCGTAAAGACAAGAAGAAGGCAGAAAATGCAAATTGATTTGATGATTATTTTTTTAAACATGTTGTACCTCCTGATAAATTTATCGTTATATTGTAATCCTCACATTAAGAAAGTGTTACAATTGTTTTGTTGCTTTTTACTATTGGGGATTGATTCTATCTGGATTTGATTCTGATTAGGCCTGCATGCCCGCCCATTGAGGCGCACAGCAGGCATCAATATGTGTATTTACAGCGGGTCTGGTCGATGATCAGTTGCAGGAATTCTTTATTCATTTGCACGTCACACTTTCTGATAGTCCGCGAAACTTAAAAGTATTTGCTGATAATGTCAAGGAATATTTTCCCATGTTCGTTGCGTCCTCTTCTTTGGACCATATATTCCTTTGAAATTTGTTAACTTTCACCTTGCCTGAACCGTAAGACTGTGTTATGTTCCGCCTTAATATATGACAGATATTAGCGCCTTACAGAAATTGTTTCAACCTCGGCAACTCATAGTTGAATTGTACGATAGGAGGTCAGGCCATGTCATTGCTAATTGGCGGCGCAGTCTCGGTAATTGTGGGACTCTTAGGTCTCATATTCTGGTGGAGTGATTTTGTCATCATCCTGAAAGGCGGAATCCCCATCGTTATTGTACTTAGCGGTATTCTCGCCGTTTATATCGGTCTCGATGAGATTCAGGACAAGCTGAGAGAAGAAAGGCAAAAGCAGGAGGAAAGTCTGGCAAAGGCAAGGGAAGAAATCGAATTGGTGAGGGCCCAGGCCGAAAAGTATAAGGAAGAGCTTGACAGGATGAAAGAAGAATCAAAAAAGAAAGATTAAGAAATAAAGCCCGGGATTCCGATAAAAACTATCTGCTGTTCGCTGTCAAACATTGAGGAGGAGGCACGGTGGGAAAAATAATTCTTGTTGTCGATGATGATCCTGACATACTTAAAATAGTGGAATTGCGGCTTACAGCATATAATTATGAGGTACACACTGCGCATACCGGAGAGGAAGGGCTGAGCAAGTGCAAACAGATAAGACCTGACGCAGTCATACTGGATCTAATGATGCCGGACATGGATGGGTCAAGTGTTGCACATGAAATGAAAGACGACCCCAATACATGTAACATTCCCGTAATTTTTCTTACCGGCGCCGTTAAGGCAAGCGAGGTCCCGAAGAGCCACAAGATAGGCGGCCAATACTTTCTTGCCAAGCCTTTCAAGGCCGAAGAGCTGCTCAAAATGCTGCAACTTGTGCTTCCAGAATAGTCGATTTTGTCCATCAGATCGCACTGGCAGCCGACACAGCATTATAAACTGCTTTGACAGCACGGTCATGCCAGATGAGATAACGATAGCCTCCCGAGCGATAAGATGCGAAAGCATCAATAAGTTAGACATCTCAAATCATTGACAATTCACTTGCCGCGACCCGCCTATTCCACATATTTCAATACGCCACCGTGAAAAATCAGAACGTAAATGAAATCGCCCGAACCCTTATCATAATACCATTTTTCAATTCCACCCCTTCTGGACGACGTCTTTTCTCTAAAAGAGGGCTTACCGCATTACGTTATCACCTCAACCTTTGTGTCCCCTACCGCGGCAAGCTCACTGCCGCATCGTAAACTCTCTGAGGATGAGGAGCATGCTTCCCCGCATATAAACAGCAAGACAATTATTAATGATAATAGCTTCTTCATAAATTCCCCCGCCGAGCATGCAATACTTCCGTCGAGGTTGATATTTAATTGGATACTTCAATCTATGCAATAAAACAAGCCAAATTCGCGTCATTATTTTCATTTGACACCGTCTTTGGCCCATTTTATAATATTAAATGATGAGTGCCGAATTAACTATTACAAACCTCAGCAGACATTTCACTTACATCATTATTCTCGATGGACACGAGGGTGGAGAGGTATTTTCATTGCAATCCACTTCGTTGAAAATCGAACCCGGCAAACATGAACTATCCTTTAAGGACACTGATACTGACAATCTCCCCACGAATTGCAAGCCCATACAGATAACAATGGCGGATGGCAGATCGCTCCACTTGAAGATTCTCACCGAGGATTTTTCCATCAGGATCTATGATGAACAGGGTACGCATCTTAACGGGAAGCGCGGCTTTCTCTGCGGTCAGGTCGGTGAGGGCATTCATGTTGAAAACCCGATTACCTGACTAATCTTGCCATATACCATATCCGGGTAATAAATCTACGGCACAAACAAGACTCTATGAACTCTGACGATTCGGGGCATAAAATAAGATTTGCTGGGAAGTTGCGCCGCAGATTGATAGGGCCGCCCCGAGATATCCACGAGCCTTCAATATTTCACAGGATATCTCTCATCCCCGTCCTTGCATGGATCGGCCTGGGAGCCGACGGCCTTTCTTCTTCTTCGTACGGTCCGGAAGAGGCGTTCAAGGCGCTGGGTCCCCACACCTACCTTGCCGTATTCCTGGCCTTGGCTACGGCATTGACGGTTTTTATCATCTCTTACGCGTATTCACGTATCATCGAGCATTTCCCCCATGGCGGCGGCGGATACATCGTCTCCACCCATACGATCGGTAAGAACGCGGGGGTAATATCCGGATGCGCCCTCCTCGTCGATTACGTACTGACCATCACCGTGTCTCTTGCTTCCTGCGGCGATGCCTTGTTCAGCTATTTACCTGTCACATTTCTTAAGTACAAGTTGATCTTCGTGGTCTTCTTGATCCTCCTCCTTGTTGTCATGAACTTAAGAGGGGTGAAGGAATCTGTAACAGCCCTCGCACCGATTTTTATAACATTTGTAGTAACCCACATTTTGTTAATCGGTTATGGCATTCTGAGTCACGCCAATCAGGTTGGACCGGTTGCACGGGCGTTCGAGGAGAATTTCAGATATGATATCTCCGCCATCGGTTATGTAAGCATGCTGGCCATCTTTCTCAGGGCCTTTTCTCTGGGGGGTGGTACCTATACGGGGATAGAAGCGGTTTCCAACGCCATGCAGATGATGCGTGAGCCGAAAGTTCAGACAGGCAAGCGCACGATGGTATACTTGGCCACATCTCTTGCAATTACGGCAGCAGGCCTTTTGTTCTGCTATTCACTTTACCGAATAGTGCCTGCTGAGGGCAGAACGTTGAATGCCGTACTTGCCGATCTCACCTTTGGTAATTGGCCGCTCGGCAGAACGATCGCGCTGATAACGATTCTCTCCGAAGGAGCCCTGCTTATGGTTGGCGCTCAGTCAGGATTCGCAGGGGGGCCAAGTGTTATGGCAAACATGGCCATCGATTCCTGGCTGCCTCGTCGCTTTGCATCGCTATCGGAGCGTCTCTCCATGCAGGACGGCGTTCTGCTGATGGGCGGTGCAGCCCTTCTGCTCTTACTATACACGGATGGTTCCGTTTCCGCACTCGTTGTAATGTACTCCATCAATGTGTTTCTTACCTTTACACTGTCACAGTTCGGAATGGCGACTTTTTTCTTCCGCAACAGGGACAGGGATAAGGCATGGAAAAGACATATTGCTGTGCATGTGGTGGGCTTGATCCTCTGTCTCACAATCCTCATCATTACTGTAGTTATTAAATTTGAGGAGGGCGGCTGGCTGACCCTCGTAATCACCTCTGGAGTTATCGGGCTGTGCTATTTGATCAGGAGGCATTACAGAAAAGTCCGCAGAGGGGTTCGCCAACTCGAGGAGATTCTGTCTGAACTCCCCAAAGGCAGTCAACCCAACAATGAACCGCTGGATCAAAAGGAGGCCACAGCAATACTCCTCGTAAGGGGCTACAGCGGATTCGGTCTTCATGTATGGCTTTCCGTTGTCCGTGAATTTCCCAAACTTTACAAGAATTTTATTTTTGTCTCTGTAGGTGAAATCGATTCCGGCTCATTCAAGGGCATAGCGGAAATAGACGCCTTAAACAAATCCGTGGAAAGTGATCTGACAAAATACGTCCGCCTTGTCCGTTCCTACGGATTTGCCGCTGACTACAGAATGGGGATAGGAACCGACGTAGCTGATACTGCAACGGGGCTGTGCGAAACTCTAGTGAAAGAATTTCCGAGAGCAACGGTCTTCACCGGGAAACTGATCTTTCGTGAAGAAAACCCCTTCCAGAAAGTGCTCCACAATGAAACCGCTTTTGCAATTCAGCGACGGTTGCAGTGGAAGGGCATCACGACCGTCATATTGCCAATCCGTGTCGATATGTAGAAGTTTAGAAATCCAATGGACAGATAGGTGCAAAATAGCCGCTGACAATTCCGACAACCTCAAATAATAATCCAGAAAATTGAGATGAGAAATATTAAATGAGTTCAAACTTGCCTTGAAATCGATGCTATCGATATGATAGCTTGCCGCCCAGATATCATCGAGATGTCAAAGGATAATGATGTTTCGTTTACAAAAAGTCTTTTTATTTGCACTAAGTTTTTCCACTCTGTGCATCATGCTTGTCTCCGGATGCGCCACCATTCCCCGTGAATATGGCAAGGCAGAAACGCGGAATATGCTGGTTACCGCCTATGACGCCGGCAAGAAATCGACGGGCTGGAAAAACAAATACGGATGCTTCCTGATGCCGCCGGTCTATGCATATGGACCGCACGAGGGAGAGAGGAAGAAAGTGGGCATCACCTCTGACGGAACCAAGGCAAAAAAGGGGACAATCGCAGCGGACATCAGCAGGTATCCTTACGGCACGAAGATGTATGTCCCCGGTTACGGTTGGGGAGAGGTGCACGATACAGGCACTGCCATCAAAGGAGACCACATCGACATTTTCTTTCCCGATGAAAAAGATGCCAAGGCATGGGGCAGAAAGTATCTCGACGTTACCATCAACAAACCATAAATTTCTAATGAGGAGCTTCCATGAATTTCTTTTTTGACCCGGACGGAGTCGCTATTGTCGGTGCAACGCCTAACCCTCTCAAAGGTGGGTATGCTATATTCAAGAATCTCCTCATCAGCTATAAAGGAAATATTTATCCTGTCAATCCCAGCTACAAGGAAATTGAGGGTATTCACTGCTATCCGTCCGTAAGCGTCGTCCCCGGTCATGTTGACCTTGCCATCGTCTTTGTTCCGGCAAAACTCGTACCGGCAGTCATAGAGGATTGTGCAGCCAAAGGTGTGCGGGGTGTCATGATAGAATCCGGCGGCTTTGCTGAAGCCGGTCGGGATGGAAGTTTTCTGCAGCAATCTCTGAAAGATATATGCAAACGAACGGGGATTCGCCTATGGGGGCCCAATTGCATGGGGCTCGTTGATGCCGTGGGGGGCTTTCTTTTTTCTTTTATGGATCCACGTTCATTGCAGCAAGGACTACTTATCTCCGGAAACGTATCACTTGTGGTACAAAGCGGATTGCTATCCGCCGGCTTTCTCGTTGATGTAATGAGTCACCGCGTGATGGGCATCAGTAAAGTATGCTCCATAGGCAATAAGATAGATGTCAACGAGTGCGATCTGCTGTCTTACCTGATTCAAGATGCTAACACTGAAGTTATCGGCCATTACCTGGAGTCTTTTTCCGATGGCAGGCGCTTTACGGACCTGTGCCGGAAAAGTACAAAACCCATTGTTGTCCTCCATGGGGGGAAGAGCAGAAAAGGGGCTGAAGCGGCAATGAGCCATACGGCATCCATGGCCGGAAATCACAAGATCATCTCAGGAGCCCTGGCCCAGGCCGGGGTGACTGAAGCCGGAGATTTTCATCAGATGATGGACCTCTGCCGTTCACTCGCTGCAAGGCCCCGACCGGCCAGCCGACATGGTCGCATTGCTATTCTCACATTCAGCGGCGGCTCCGGCATTGTCGCCTCTGACTTTATTGAAGAGCATGGCCTGACCGTCGCAGAACTTTCCCGGGAAACCAAGGGCGCCTTGGGACGTCTTTTCCCTGACTGGATGCCTGTGGGGAATCCCGTCGATCTGTGGCCGGCCATAGAAAAGCATGGCGGCACGAACGTCGATGTATACAGCGCAGCTCTTTCCGCGGTGCTTAGCGATCCCGCAGTCGATGCTGTTTTCCTCCACGCCTTTGCGGGGAATTTCCAGCTGGGAATCAATGTCACAGATATTGCCGAACAGGCGCGTGCTGCTGGCAAGCCTGTATTTGTATGGCTCCTGGGGAGACAAGAAGAGGCCCTTCGTTTTAAGGCAGAGGCCGTCTCCTCTGGTATTCCTGTATTCCAAGAAATATCCCGCGCAATGGAATGCCTGGCGGTTGTTTTCCATCAGCAGAAATCATCTGAAATTATTGAACGACTACCGGAGAAAGCAAAGACTATACACATCCCCGATAAGCTCTGTAATGTCCTGGAAAATGCAGTGGGACCATTGGACGAGTATGTCTCCAAGGCTATTCTCAGGCTTCACGGTATTCCGGCTGTAGAAGAGGAAATAATATCGGATGAAGCGGCGTGCAAAAAAGCCGCAAAGCGGCTCGGGTTCCCGCTTGTCATGAAGGGCCTGCAAAAGGGAAAGGTACATAAGACCGAACTCGGCCTGGTGCATTTAAACGTAACAACGCCGGAAGCTGCCCTTCAGGTTTTCAATTCCCTGCAGAAGAAGATGGACTCGTCTGGTCAGGTCCTTGCCTATAAACAGGTTAAAGGGAAAATCGAGATCATCGTCGGACTTGTCAGGGACTTTCACTTCGGCCCCTGTGTCATGCTGGGGCTGGGAGGTATCATGGCGGAGATACTGAGTGATGCAGTTTTTGCCCCGGCTCCCCTGACCGTAGAGGACGCTCTGGCGCTAATCGGTCGTTTGAGGGGACAGAAGATATTTCATGGCTTCAGGGGAGAGCCGCCTGTTAACAGGGAAGAACTCGCAGGGATACTTGTTGCCCTGGGCGACATCGGTCTTCAGTATCCGCGGATTCAGGAAATTGATGTAAACCCCCTCATATTGGGCGAAAAAGGCGCTATGGTGGCTGTTGACGCCACAATTGTCTTGAGATAACGCCCCGCCCCCGACAAATTTAAATGTGTCACAGGACTTGAGGGCAGATCATCGGGGAATACAATCTGCGAATGCATAGACAGGCTCATAGCAATATATGGGACGACAGAATAATAATCGCCGAACTTACTCCGTTACAGTTTTCTTCATAAAACAGATCTTAAGACTATCTCCTCGATGTAATCTATAATCTCCTCGTCAGTATATTTTCTCCTTAGACTCCACCCCCGCAAGGCCTCAAAGGCAATTTGATAGGCAATCATATTTGCCACAAAGAATGGGTCTTTTATATTGAATACCTTCTTTTCGACACCCCTTTTCAGAATCATCTCAAAACATTCGACAAACCCTGTTTCCTTGTGTAAAATTTCCTTAAGGATTCTTTTGGGCAAGTGCATGCTCTCGCGATACATCAGGAGGGCCATATCCCGATATTCGTGTACGAGTTCCAACATCTTGCGGAGCGCGGTGCGCAGCTGCTCAAGCGGATCTTCAATGGTAAAAACACCATGCTTATCTAAATTCTTCGTCCATGTGCTGTAGAATGCGTCAAAAACGAGATAAAGAACGTCTTCTTTTTTGGTTATATAGTCATATAGGTTGCCGATAGTGATCCCAGTGGCTTTAGATATCTCCCTCATGCTTGTATTTGCATACCCTTTTTTGATGAAAAGCTTGCTTGCTATTTTTGCTATTTGTAAGTGCTTCTGCCGGATGAGTTCCGGATCTTTAATTTGAGTCTTGATTGCTTTTTTCATTTTTCACCAGCCCGTTAATATCTCTTTGTTAATAACATTTTCGGGGGTACTAACCAGTCAAGGTTATCTGTCTCTAATTTCGGCAGAGATATATCAAGATAAATGAAGAAGTCAAGCACCTAAAACAGTTTTCTTCCAGAGAAGACATGGGAACTTTCAATTAAAAAAAGGGGTTGACATTAATTTTGGCTTGATTTAATTGTTCAGTGATAACGAACGCTCGTTATCACATGGTTGCCTGATGCTCAACAAATGAGTCAAGAAATACGCCCCAGCAACGCATGGAAATAATGACAAAAAACAGGTTCTGACGTGTTTGCAGAATATAGCATAATTGCACCAAGGGGTGCACATTGACATACAAAAGAAAAGTGCTGTTAATTATATGCTGCATAGTATTTATTGCGAGAGACCATATTACCTTTATCTCCGGTGAGAGTCGCGAACATATGTCTCGATATTATCGGAGGCATTTAGCCAACTACAAATTCAAGGGGGATAATATATGGGGAATAGTCTGGTGAACACAAGAGATCAGAAGTTCGTTCTCTATGAGCAGAACGGGATTGAAAGACTGTTTGAATCTGACAGGTACAAAGAATTCTCCCGCGAGGTAGTGGACATGATACTCAGCGAGGCTGAGAAGTTTGCGGTGGAAGAGATCCTTCCGACCTACGAGATCGGTGACAAGCGGGATACTGCTGTTTTTAAAGATGGCAAGACATACGCTCCCAGATGTTATCATGAGCCCTACAGAAAATACTGCCAGTCCGGCTGGATCTGCTCTGTTGCCTCTCCCGTGATGGGTGGACAAGGGTTGCCGATTTCGATTGGCATCGCCTGCTCTGAACTTTTCGGCGCCGCCAATTTCGCCTTTTTGCTGTATCCTGCCCTTACTCTGGGGGCTGCCGTAATGATCGAGACATACGGGAATGAAGAGCAAATCAAGAAGTATGCTATCAAGATGTTCTCTGGCGAATGGTCCGGCACCATGTGCCTGACTGAGCCCGGTGCGGGCACCGATGTAGGAAATCTAAGGACGAGTGCCAGAAGAATGCCGGACGGCACTTTCAGCATCACCGGCACAAAGTGCTTTATAACATCGGGAGACCACGATCTTACCGAACAAATTGTCCATCCCGTGCTCGCCAGAATCGACGGCGACCCCCCTGGCACAAAAGGGATCTCCATCTTTATCGTGCCCAAATATAGGGTAAATAACGACGGGGGTCTCGGAGAGTTTAATGACGTGACTACTGGTAACATTGAACACAAGATGGGAATTAAGGGTTCTGCCACCGCAACACTGATTTTCGGTGAAAATGGGAATTGTATCGGTGAGCTTTTGGGGCATGAACGTGAAGGTATCAATGTCATGTTCCAGTTGATGAATAAAGCCAGACTAAGCACAGGTATGCAGGGGTTGGATTTAGCAAGCGTCAGCTATGAACATGCACTGCAATATGCTAAAGAGAGGATTCAATCCAGAAGAATTGAGGATTGGAATAATCCGGCGGCCCCGCCTGTTGCCATTATCAACCATCCCGATGTCAGGCGCTCCCTGCTCTGGATGAAAGCACATGTAGAGGGCATGCGGGCGATGAACTATTTTATCGCATACTGCATCGATATGGAGCGCATTGCCGCAAGCGAAGAGGAGCGGGAGAAAATGAGAGGATTTGTTGAATTCCTGACCCCGATTAGCAAGGCTTACTGTTCTGACAAAGCTGTTGAAATATGTACGCTTGGCATAGATATATTTGGCGGCTACGGCTATTGCAGTGAATATCCAATGGAGCAGTATCTGAGGGATTCCAAGATTGCCACCATCTACGAAGGCACCAACTATATCCAATCTCTCGACCTTGTGGGCAGAAAGCTGGGACAGAATAAGGGTCGTAATTTAATCAATCTCTTCAGGGAAATTGCCGGCACTATCAAAAAAAATAAATCACGTGATGAGATGAGGCCCAATGCCGTCCATCTGGAAGACGCCCTTACAGCCGTGAGCAATCTCACGAAGTCATTCGCCGAGTGGGGAAGGAGTTTAGACTACATCGTCCCCATATTGAATGCGAGACCCTTCCTGATGATAATGGGTGATCTTATAATTGGTTGGAAACTGTTACAGGCCGCGGATATTGCGCAGGAAAGGTTGGCTTCCCTGTATAAGGAAGCAGGGGATGATAATACCAATGCCCATAGCCTGGCCCAACATAACCCAGATGTCGCATTCTACCAAGGGAAGGTTGCTTCGGCAAATTATTTTGCCGCTAATGTTCTTCCTACAGTAGAGGCAAGATGTAAATGCATTATACTGGCAGATAAGACGCCAATCGAAATGGCACAGGAATCATTTTCCGTCTGATCTCAATAGCGTGAGAAACAGTGCTTCATCACAAAACGCAAGTCTATCGGAAATGGTACAATCATCTTTAACCCGGAAGAAATTTCATCAAACATCAAGATTCAAAGGAGGAATGTTATGAAGGCAAAGATTTACAAACCAGGAGAAAGCTACGATTATCCTCTGATCATCAAGAAAATTCTGGCTACGGGTATCATATACGGACAGAACCAGGAAATCGTCTATAGGGATAAGGTCCGGTATCGCTATCACGACATGCATGAGCGGGTTCATAGACTTGCAAACGGTCTTGCCGCCCTGGGAGTGGGAAAGGGCCATGTCGTAGGCGTACTGGATTTTGACAGCCACCGATACCTGGAGTGCTTCTTTGCCGTTCCCATGATGGGGGCGGTCATACATACCCTCAACTGGCGGCTCTCTCCCGCGCAACTTGTCTACACGATTAATCATGCCGAGGACTCGGTCATCCTCGTTAATCAGGATTTTCTCCCGCTTCTCGAGGCGATTCAGGGTCACCTCAAGACGGTGAAAAAAATCATTCTTATGTCGGATGAAGGAAGGATGCCGGAAACAAAGGCCAGGATCGATGCAGAATATGAGGAGATGCTGCAGGCGGCACCCACATCCTACGATTTTGCCGATCTCGATGAGAATACACGGGCGTCGATTTTCTATACGACGGGAACTACCGGCGATCCCAAAGGCGTGCATTTTACCCATCGCCAGCTTGTTTTGCATACCCTGGCAATGGGTGTGAATGTGGGCAGCTACGAGACGACGGGACGGTTTAGATCAAACGACGTCTACATGCCGCTCACGCCGATGTTTCATGTCCACGCCTGGGGCGTTCCTTATCTGGCGACCATGCTGGGGGTGAAACAGGTTTATCCGGGGCGTTATGAACCGGAGGTCCTGTTGAAACTCATCCTCGGCGAGAAGGTCACCTTCTCCCACTGCATTCCTACCATTATACATATGCTCGTTACAAACCCGATCGCAAAAAAATTGGACCTTTCGAAATGGAAGGTGGTCATCGGCGGTGCCGCCCTTCCCAAGGCATTGGCGATGGCCGCCATGGAACTCGGGATACAGATCTATTCCGCCTACGGGATGTCCGAGACCTGTCCCCTCATCTCGGGCGCCAGCCTCAAAAGCACCATGTTGAATCTGGACGAAGACAAGAAACTCGATATCTTTGTCAAGACCGGTCTTCCCGCACCCCTGGTGGAGGTGCAGGTCGTCGATTCCGGTGGAAAGCCCCTGCCCAGTGATGGTAGAAGTACCGGGGAACTGGTGATGAGAGCTCCGTGGCTTACAGCATCCTATTACAAGGACCCCGAGAAATCAAAATACCTCTGGAGGGATGGCTGGCTCCATAGCGGTGATGTGGCATACATAGATGACCAGGGATATGTCCAGATCACAGACCGCCTGAAAGACGTCATCAAGACCGGGGGAGAGTGGGTTTCTTCCATCGACCTCGAGAATCTGGTCAGCATGCATCCCGCTGTTTCCGAGGCCGCCGTAATCGGCGTACCGGATTCCAAGTGGGGGGAAAGACCGCTTGTGGTTCTCACCCTGAGAACGGAATTCAAGGGCAAGGTAACGGGCGACGACATGAAGGAGTACGTGAAGAAGATGTCCGAGCAAGGCAAACTCCCGAAATACGGCATTCCCGACCGCTTTGAGTTCGTCGACGCCATTCCACGAACCAGCGTGGGGAAAATTAATAAAGTGGAATTAAGGAAGTTGTATGCATGATAATCGGAACGGATCTTCACTTCCGAGAAGCGCTAAAAATACGAGGTAATAAAAAAATGGAAAATGTGGTCATTCTCAGCTGTATCCGCACACCGATAGGCGCCTATGGCGGGGCCATGAAAGATATTACGGTCTACCGGTTGGGTAGCCTCGTTTTGAATGAGGCTATAAGGAAGGCCGGCATCGAAGCCGCTGCAGTTGATGATGTAATCATGGGAACGTCCTACCAGAACGGGGAATGCGCCAACGGCGCCCGGATGGCAGTTCTTGATGCGGGTTGGCCGGATACTGTGCCGGGCGTAGTGATCGACCGGCGTTGCTGTTCAGGGTTGGAATCCATCTTCTATGGCACTTTACAGATCCAAACCGGAAATGCAGAAATTATCGTTGCGGGAGGCATGGACAGTATGAGCCAGGCAGAACTCTATATACCAGGTGATATCAAGTGGGGCCTCGGCGGTAAGAGCCATGACAAGTATGGGTTCATGCCTAGGGGCCACGGCGCCCTCGCCATGTGGGGCATCCCGCTCTACGACAGGATACAGCGCGGCAGGGTGATGTCGCAGCCCATGCACCGTTACGGAGAACTGAACTCCATGATGTCCTGGGCGGAAACGGCGGCCAAAAGGGAAAATATAACCCGCGAAGAGGCCGACAGATGGGCATATCGCAGCCACAAAAGGGCTATTGCTGCATGGGATGGCGGGAAATTCGCACAGGAAATAGTACCCGTTCCTGTCGGAAAGGGGAAAGATGGAGGCATTATTTTTTTCAATACAGATGAGGGACCGCGTCGCGAAACGACCGTGGAAAAGCTTGCCAAGCTCAAGCCGGTTTACCCGGATGGGGTGTGCACTGCCGGCAATTCCTCTTCCGAGAATGACGGCGCTTCTGTCGTTGTCCTTGCATCGGAGAAAAAAGCAAACGAGCTCGGCGTTAGGCCGATAGCATATTTTCGCTCATGTGCCATTGCCGCCACGGATCCGATATTGACATACCCGGCAGTGCCTGTCGCCGTTTCCAGGGCTCTCAGTAAGGCCGGTTTGAAGATCGATCAGATAGATCTCATAGAGGTGCAGGAGGCCTTTGCAGTCCAGACCTTGGCCGACGCAAGGCTCTGCGGACTCAGCGAGGAAGATATGGAAGAGAAGGTGAATGTGAATGGGTCGGGCATTTCCCTCGGCCATCCGGTAGGCGCAACCGGTACGATGAGACTGACAACGCTCCTCCATGAAATGAAAAGACGCAATGCCCGTTACGGGCTGGAAACCATCTGCGGCGGCGGCGGGCAGGGAATTTCTCTAATCGTGGAGAGAAAA
Source organism: Syntrophales bacterium (assembly GCA_049512055.1). Lineage (GTDB taxonomy): Bacteria > Desulfobacterota > Syntrophia > Syntrophales > UBA2185 > Fen-1135. The sequence continues at coordinate 79,902 of JBEKXK010000001.1, forward strand.
TCATAAATCACCAAGGAGAACACAATGGATTTTGCACAAACGCAAGAACAGCAAATGATTCGGGACATGGCAAAAAATTTCGCCGAGAATGAAATCAAGCCATATGTCGAGGACGATGAAAAGAACCAGTACTGGCGCAGGGAGATATTCGAAAAGATGGCGGCACTGGGTTTCTTTGGTTTCTGTATCGACGAGAAATATGGAGGCAACGGCATGGGATTTCTCGAAGGGAGCTTGGCGATTGAGCAGGTTGCAAAGGTCCATACCTCCTGGCGGATGGCCTTTAATATGCAGTGTTGGGGCCCGGCGTTGACAATCCAGAAATTCGGTACACAAGCACAGAAGGAGCATTACATATCCAGGTTTGTCGGCGGTAAATTCATCGGGAGCTTTGCCATGACGGAACCCGATATTGGCTCCGACGTTGCCAGCATGCGCTGCCGCGCGCAGGATAAGGGGGATCATTTTCTCTTGAACGGTACCAAGATGTTCATAACCAATGGAACGATATGCAATCATGGCCTCCTTTATGTTAAGACGGACAAGGATGCCGGGGCGAATGGGATAACCTGCCTGATAATGGATTACAGCCTGCCCGGCATCACCCGCCGGAAGCTTCATGACAAGGTGGGATTGTGTGCCTCCGATACGGCGGAAATCGCCTTTGAGGATGTCAAGGTTCCCAAGGAGCTTGTTCTCGGACAGATGAACAAGGGATTTCAGATATGCATGACACAACTGAATGCAACCCGTCTGGGCTGTTCGGCCGGCGCCCTGGGCCTTTCCGGCGCCATTCTGGAGCAATCCATTAAATATGCAAATGAAAGAACGCAGTTCGGAAAACAGATTGGCAGATACCAGCTGATTCAGCAGCAGATCGCGGAAATGAAGATGGAGCACGAGTCGCTCGCGGCTCTGGTGTACAAGGCGGCCTGGCTGAAAGATAAGAACCTTCCGAATGTGATGGAGACCTCGATGTCTAAGCTCTACGGGGCAAAGATCGTCGTTCATGCGGCCAATGAATGCATGAAGCTTCACGGCTCCTACGGTTACTCCGAAGAGTATCCCTGCGGACGCTTCCTGCGGGATTCAAAGCAGTTTGAAACTCTCGAGGGGACTTCCCATATGCATACCATGATCGTGGCCAACGCGGCCCTCGGTTATGCCCCGAATAGGGTATAGGATAAATACGGCCTGGACAGGAGAAGCAAATAATGGAATTCAAATACGACTTGAGAGATTTGAAATTTATTCTGAAGGAATGGCTGCCTTCCGAGGAGGTATTTGCCTGCGACCGATTCAAGGAATATTTTAGCACTGCTGATATCGATATTGTTTTGAATGAAGTCTACAAGGTCGCGCGGGAGATCGTGAACCCCATAAACGCCGTCGGAGATAAAACAGGAGCCAAACTGGAGAACGGTATCGTGATACCCTCACCAGGCTTCAAGGAAGCATACCAGTTTCTTCAGCAAAACGGATGGGGATCAAGCAGCGAATGTATAAAGCTTAACACAGGTATGCCTCTTATTCTTTACAAGGCCGTCTCTGAGATCAACCAGGCAGCATGCCCTGCTTTGACGTCCTACATTAAGCTTACCAGCGGAGCAGCTAATCTGATTCTGCGCTTCGGCACAGAAAAGGACGAATCCATGTTCTTGCAAAAGATGCTCACCGGTGAATGGCAAGGAACCATGTGCCTTACCGAACCAAACTTCGGATCGGATGTAGGAGATATTACGACGAGGGCATTCCCGACCAATGATCCCCGCCTATACAAGATCAAGGGAACGAAGATGTTCATCACGGGCGGGGACGGCGGCCATTGCGAGAACACAATACACATGGTGCTGGCACGTCCGGAAGGGGGCGCCCAAGGCTCCCCGGGAATCGGCCTCTACATCGTTCCCAAGATGTGGGTGAATGCTGACGGTTCCCTCGGCAAACCCAACGATGTCAAGACAGCGCGCCTCGAGCACAAGATGGGTCTCCATGCCCAAGCTACGGCCCTGCTCAATTTCGGCGACGACGACGAATGCTACGGAATCCGCCTCGGCCCGCCGCCGGACGAAAAAGGACGTTCCCAGGGCCTGGCGATGATGTTTCACATGATGAATGAGTCCAGGATAGCCACTGGGCACAACGCCAACACTCAGGCGGCTGCGGCATACTATTTCGCATCCCAGTTCGCCACGGAGCGCATCCAGGGAAGACCGTTCGGGGTGAAGAACGCCGAGCGCATTCCGATCATAAAGCATGAAGATGTCAGGAGGATGCTCATTGATATGAAGGCGCATGTCGAGGGCATCAGGGCCATGGTCTTCAAGGCATTCTATTATCTCGATATTCAGACAAACTCCAGCGACACAGAGAGGGCCAGGAAGTTGGGCGAATTGGCCGAAATACTCACCCCGATGGTGAAATGCTATGGCAGTGAGGCCTGCCTCGGAATTATTTCCCAGGCAATTCAGATCCTCGGAGGGGTCGGCTATACCCAGGAATATCCGGTCGAACAATATCTCAGGGATTCAAAAATCCTGTCGATCTGGGAAGGGACCTCTTTCATTCACGGAAATGACCTGGTGGGGAGGAAGATGCGTATGAAGGAGGGCTCTTCTTTTGCAAACTGGATGGCAACCATAAAGGGATTCATCGAAGCCAACCGGAATGCCCCCGGTTTCGAGAAAGAGATGCGTAACTTGGCCAGGGGCTACCAATGCCTGGAGGTAGTAAGAGCTACTTATGATTTCTGGTATGACAATATGGGTGAAAAAAAGTCACTCATACCCCTGTATGCGATAAAAGTGCTGTTCGTCTGCTCCCAGGTCCAGGTTGCCGAGTGTCTGCTTGAGCAAGCGCTGATTGCGAGGAAGAAGCTCGATGACATATCCGTCGATGCAGTCGATACAACATTCTATAAAGGGAAGATCGCGTGCGCCAGGTATTACGCCAACAACATATTGCCGAACGTTTTCCTTGCGACAGAGTTGATTAAAAATGAGGATGACACGATCATGGCTTGCCCCGAGGAAGCATTAATCGTCAGTTAAGACAATATAGAAATGGGGGAGCACGATAAATATCTTTTGTGAAGCTCCAATAATCTTATTCCACCTTCTTTATCTTTTTCCCCATACGCCCGGACTCGCCTTGCCTGCAGTCCACTTTCATAGTCATGTATAACCGCGGGCAGTCCTTCTTTAGTTCATCCATGCAGCGCTTTACAACAAGCATGACCTCGTCCCATTCTCCCTCTATTGATGTCCCCATCGGACCTATATGATGAGGCAGTTCGCTGTCCTTAATTATTTTAACCGCCCGCGATGCGTATTTGCTTACACTCTCCTCTTTACCACTAGGGAAAATTGAAAAATCAACGATGACGCTCATAACAACCCCCCATTCCCACCCAGCATCCTTCTTAAACGGTAAGTCATTTAATCTTCTGGATGTCTTTTTCCTTAGCTATAACTACGAGTATCTCTCCGTCCTTCAGGACAAAATTGGCGGCCGGCACCATGTGAACCTGGTCTGTTAGCACGTCTTTCACGGCGATGACTTCGATGTGATATCTGCTCCTCAACTCAAGTTCACCGATGCTCTTCCCCAAAAAACTATTAGGCGGTGCAATTTCAAATATCATATAGCCCTCAGAGAGGGGAAGGCAATCGAGGACACTCGGAGAAATCAGGCTCTTGGCAACTTTGCTGGCAACTTCCTTTTCAGGAATGATGACGTCAGTTGCACCAACCTTTTCGAGAATAAGTTTATGCTCTTCGTTGGGGGCTTTGACGATTATATGTTTGACCTTCATCTTTTTCAGGTGCAGTGTTATGAGCGTGCTGGCCGCGAGGTCTTCGCCGAAGGAGATAATGACTACATCATCCTCCTGAACGCCGATATGATCCATCACCTCGTTGTCCGTACCATCGGCGACAATTGCCTTGGTGGCAAAATCTTTTAACCGATGGACGGCCTCCTTATCCTTATCGACGGCAATGACATCGAATCCATTTTCATATAATTCTTTGACGATATTGGAGCCAAAGATACCGAGCCCAACCACAATCACGCGCCGCGTTATTGAAGCCATTACCGAACCTCCTTATCCAACCATGACAGACTCTTCCGCATATGTTAAGCCCTTTCTCGGTGAATACCAGGAGAAAGCGAGAGTAAGCGGCCCTACGCGCCCCGCAAACATCGTGAGGATGATAGCCAGTTTCTGGCCTGTACTCAGGGTCGGCGTTATGCCCATGGACAGTCCCACATTGCCAAAGGCGGATACTGTTTCAAAAAGATACTCCACAAAGAAGTGACGGCTCTCAAGGGGAGGTGAATCGCCTGTACCCCCTAACAACAGAAGAATGGACGTGATGAGGGTGACCGAAAAGGCGGAAGCGAAGATGATGGCGATAGTTCGTGTTAGGATCTCCCCGGGGATAGTCCTGTCATAGACATTCACCTGTTCCTGTCCCTTCAGCCGATTCCAAATCATCAGGAGGAGCAGTGCGAAACTCGTTGTCTTAATGCCTCCCCCTGTTGAACCCGGCGACGCGCCGATAAACATCAGCATAATAAGGACAAGGATTGTCGGATTTGTCAGATGACCGATATCAATCGTATTAAACCCTGCCGTACGGGGAGTTACAGATTGAAAAAATGATGTAAGAAGCTGCGTCTTGACGGGTGCGTCTTTCAGAATGTGATTCATCTCAAACAGATAAAAAAATGCGGCGCCACCGATGATCAGACTTGCTGTAGTTAAAAGAACTATTCTTGAATGTACGGAAATCTTCTGCTGATATCCCCTCCACTTGGAAACGACCTCATACTGGACGATAAAGCCTATCCCGCCAAGAACAATCAATGCCATGATCGTGAGATTGATGATTAGATCATTCTGATAATGCACCAGTTTACCCGGCAGGAGCGAGAGTCCGCAATTGTTGAAGGCAGAAACAGCATGATACAGAGCCTGATAGAAAGCCCGACTGGGAGAAAAATCCTGTGAAAACCGGAGAAATAAGAAAAATGTCCCCGCAGCCTCGATGATAAAGGTGAGGCCGAAAACCCATTTCATAATGACGAAGAAATCTCTTCGCGGGGTATGGAGAAATGCCGACTGGAAAATTTCCCTGCCCTTAAACGAAATGCCTCTCCCCATCAGCCCGAAAAGAACGACGGAGAATGTAATAATCCCGAGCCCGCCGATTTGAAAGAGACACAGAGTCACTATCTGCCCGCTCAAAGATAGATCCTTGCCGATGTCCAAAACGGTAAGACCCGTAACACAAACTGCCGAGGCAGACATGAAGAGGGCGTCAACAAAATTTATTTGTCTGCCGATAGCAGAATAAGGCAGCCAGAGGAGAACAGCCCCTATAAATATCACCGATGCGAAACTGATGATGAAAAATCTCTGGGGTGATAACAGCTTCGATACAAACCGCTTCATGGGCTATTCTCATGCTCCTTTGGGCGTTTAAACAATGCAAAAAGCATAATGAAGGCTCCAATGGTTATGGCCGAATCAGCAACATTAAAGGCGGGCCAGTGGTAGGCGTCCAAATGCACATCGATGAAATCAATCACCTCTCCCAGACGCACCCTGTCAATGAAATTCCCCAAAGCACCGGACAGAATCAGGGAAAGGGCAAATATCATGAACGGTTCTTCAGTCTTGCTCTTGGCTATATAGTAGAGAACGAGTATTATGGCTAAGACCGTTACCGTCAGGAAGAAGACGGACCGAAAACCCGGTGAGGCACTGGCAAGAAAGCTGAAGGCCGCTCCCGGATTCCTGACATACGTGATATTCAAAAAGCCCCCTATGACCACAATCGATTCATGAAGGGACATATTCGAGTCGATGTACGCCTTGGTAATGTAGTCGAGAAGCACCACGGCTGACACTGTGGCAGAGAGGATGAAATACTTTCTTTTCAAGATATGTCTCCGCTATTTTAGATCCTTCTTCACATAAGAAGAATGGACTGTTTCGCCATTCCATGCAATCGCAGCCGCCGGATGTTCTTTCTACGCAGGGAGAAATCTAATTGGAACAGGCAGTGATCAAGATTTCTCGCTCCGCTCGAAATAACGGAATCGCAACTGCATACCGAGCGAAATGCAGGATGTGCTAAAGATTCGCAACGCACCTTTCACAGATAGTAGGATGTTCGCTATTAACACCCACAGTCTCGCTGTACACCCAGCATCGGTCACATTTCTTTCCACGCGTCTTTCTCACCCCAATTGTCAGACCCGCAAATTCAGGGCTTGCATAAGGGTCTTTGATGACATCCTCTTTTGCTATAGCAACCTCGGACACGATGAGCAGGGCTTTTAGATCATCAAGATGCGTCTCCAAAAACGCGCGGAGTTCACCCGATGCAGAGATATCCACACCGGCGTCGAGGGAGTGCCCGACGACTTTATTCTTCCTTGCCGTCTCAATTGCCTTCGATATCTCTCCCTTGAGGGCGATCATCTTGTTCCAATTCTGGGCCAGACCCGCATCCATATACTCCGGATTCACTTCAGGGAATTGAGTGAGATGAACGCTGATTTCCCTGCCCTGATGCGGAGGCAAAGATAACCATATCTCCTCCGCAGTGAAGGAGAGTATGGGGGCAAGCAGGCGTGCCATGGCATCAAGAATAATAAGCATGGCAGTCTGCGCAGATCGTCGCTGCCGCGATTCCGCCCTGGATGTATAGAGTCTGTCTTTCAGGACATCCAGGTAAAGGGCGCTCAGGTCAACGGTGCAGTAATTATGAAGCGTAAAGAACGCATGATGAAATTGATACTGATTATAAGCCGTCCTTACACGCTCGATAATTTCCTGGAGCCTGTGCAGGGCCCAGCGGTCGATTTCTTCCATATCCCGATAGGATACCATTTTACTGCGGTCAAAATCATACAGATTCCCCAGAATGAAGCGACTGGTATTGCGAATTCGCCTATAGGCTTCTACGAGGCGTTCAAGGATTTCTTCGGAAATCCTTATGTCCTGCGTATAATCCTCTGCAGCCACCCAAAGTCGCAATATCTCAACGCCATGCTTATCGATGATCTCCTCCGGGTCAACAACGTTGCCCATGGATTTGGACATCTTCTTTCCCTCGCCGTCAACGACAAACCCATGTGTCAGCACCGTCCTGTACGGGGCGCGGGCTCTCGTTCCCACAGACTCGAGCAGTGAGGAATGGAACCACCCCCTGTGCTGGTCACTGCCTTCGAGGTACATATCCGCCGGGGAGCCGAGGTAAGGTCGCTTTTCGAGCACCGCAGCATGACTAACACCGGAATCAAACCACACATCGAGTATATCCGTCTCTCTTGAAAATTGGTCGCTCTGACATACGGGACAGACCGTTCCTATGGGCAGCAGGTCTTTCGTATCCCTCTCGAACCAGACATCGGCGCCGTATTCATTGACGAGCTTCACGACGTGCACGATGATATCTTTTGTCATGAGGTCGCTCTTGCAGCGGCTGCAGGAGAACATGGTAATAGGTACGCCCCACAATCTCTGCCGGGAGATACACCAGTCGGGACGGTTTCTGATCATTCCGGATATCCTATCGCGACCCCACGCCGGCAGCCACTCCACGGTCTCAATAGCTTCGAGCGTTTTCTGCCTGAGGTTATTTTTCTCCATGGAGATAAACCACTGCTCCGTGGATCTGAAAATGATGGGATTCTTGCACCGCCAGCAGTGAGGATAGGTATGCTCTATGTCGACACGGCCAAGCAGGGCGCCTGCCTCTGCCAATTTCTTAATGACCGATTCGTTGGCATCGAAGACAAACTGCCCCGCAAAATCCTTGACATCGGAGGTGTATCTGCCGTCATCGTCAACAGGGGCGTAATTGTCAAGACCGTACTTCATGCCTATTTCATAATCTTCCTGCCCATGCCCGGGCGCGATATGCACCAATCCCGTTCCTGCATCGAGGGTGACAAAGGGAGCCAGGATCAGGAGGCTCTCGCGGTCGACCAATGGATGTTTGCATTTCAGGCCCTCCAGGACCGACCCTGGAAATTCGTCCAGAACCTTGTAACTCTTGTAGCCAAAGGCATCCATGCAATAGTCCAGAAGATCCTTGGCAAGTATCAGAGTTTCATCATTCACTTTGACTGCCGCATAGACGAATTCCTCATGCATGGCGATTGCCTGGTTGGGTGGTATGGTCCACGGGGTCGTCGTCCATATTACGACGCTGACTTTTTCTCCCGCCAGTTTCGGCCGGACCTTCGATATATCTGAGATCATCGCGAATTTGACATAGATGGACGGCGTCGTATGGTCATTATATTCGACTTCGGCCTCCGCCAGGGCAGTCTTGCAGGAAGCGCACCAGTACACGGGCTTTTTCCCCCGGTAAACGTTACCGCTGAAATAAAGCTTCCCGAATTCCTCAACGGTCGCCGCCTCATAGTCGTAGGACATGGTGAGGTAGGGGTTCTCCCATTCACCAAAGACACCCAACCGCTTAAACTGTTCCCTCTGGATACCCACATATCTGTCTGCAAACGTCCTGCAGAACCGCCTTATATCAGCATGGGACATCTCGTTCTTCTTCGCGCCCAGTTCTTTCTCAACCTGATGCTCTATGGGAAGACCGTGGCAGTCCCAGCCAGGGACGTAAATGCTGTCAAAGCCAGACATATTCTTTGACTTAATCACCATGTCTTTAATCACCTTATTCAGCGCCGTACCCAGATGAATGTTCCCGTTTGCATAAGGAGGCCCGTCATGAAGGATATACGTCTTTTTCCCCTTCAAGGCCTGTCTGATCTTCTCATAGATGTTCATATCATCCCACATCTTGAGCAATTCCGGTTCCTTCCGGGAAAGATTAGCCTTCATGGGGAAGTTGGTTTTCGGCAGATTCAATGTATCCTTATAATCCATGGGGAACTCCTCAACTCTACATAATCAATGACATTTTATATGCTTGATATAGTTATGGGCAAATTGGTAGTCGGAGAGGCTATCACAGAAATTAACCTCTTTCAAGCAGAACTAAAAAAGCCCCCTGCCACAAAACAGGGGGCTTGTTCACAATGAGATGAGATTAAAAACCTCTTACATTCCCATGCCGGGATAGCCGCCGCCGGGAGGCATGCTGGGCATAGAAGATTTTTCTTCCGGTTTCTCTGCTACCATGCACTGGGTAGTCAGCATCAGGGCCGCCACACTTGCCGCATTCTGAAGTGCAAAGCGGGTAACCTTCGTCGGATCAATGACACCGGCTTCAATCATGTCTCCATACTCATCAGTTCTCGCATTGAAGCCAAAAGCGCCTTTTTTCCCTTTGACCTTTTCGACGGCAATGCTGCCTTCCTGACCGGCGTTCGTCACGATCATTTTCAATGGTTCTTCGAGGGCCTTCTTTACTATATTGATCCCCACCTGCTGATCGCCTTCTAATTTCAGTTTTTCCAGGGCAGGCAGTGTCCTGATATAGGCCACACCTCCACCGGGAACTATTCCTTCTTCCACGGCCGCGCGGGTTGCATTGAGTGCATCTTCAACGCGTGCCTTCTTCTCCTTCATCTCGGTCTCTGTAGCGGCGCCAACCTTTATTACGGCAACACCGCCGACCAGCTTGGCCAGCCTTTCCTGAAGTTTCTCTCTGTCATAATCGGACGTCGTTTCTTCTATCTGCGCCCTAATCTGTTTCACCCTTCCCTCGAGAGATGCCCTTGAACCTGCGCCGTCGATAATCGTCGTGTTGTCTTTATCGATCGAGATCCGCTTGGCTCGGCCAAGGTCTTCTAATTTTGTATTTTCGAGTTTTTGACCCAGGTCTTCAGAAATCACCTTCCCGCCTGTCAGAATGGCGATGTCATCAAGCATGGCTTTCCTTCTGTCGCCGAAACCAGGGGCTTTTACCGCTGCAACCTGCAAGGTGCCACGAATCTTGTTCACCACGAGGGTAGCCAGAGCCTCTCCTTCGATATCTTCGGCTATAATGAGCAGCGGTCTTCCCATTTTTGCAATCTGCTCCAGAATAGGAAGAAGATCCTTCATGGTGCTGATCTTCTTTTCGTTTATCAGAATAAGACAGTCTTCAAGGTGCACTTCCATTTTTTCGGCGTTGGTCACAAAATAGGGAGACACGTAACCTCTGTCAAACTGCATACCTTCTACGATCTCCAGTTCGGTTTCCAGTCCCTTAGCCTCCTCCACGGTGATAACGCCTTCTTTGCCGACCTTCCCCATGGCTTCGGCAATAATTGCGCCGATTGCCTCATCGTTGTTCGCGGAGATAGTACCAACCTGCGCGATCTCCTTCTGGTCTTTAGTCGGTTTACTTAACTTCGCCAGTTCCTTAACAACCGTCTCAACGGCCTTATCAATACCCCTCTTTATATCCATAGGGTTGCTTCCTGCGGCTACGCTCTTTGCCCCTTCTCTGTAAATGGCCTGGGCAAGAATAGTCGCCGTAGTAGTGCCGTCACCGGCTACATCACTCGTCTTGCTGGCAACTTCCTTCACCATCTGGGCACCCATATTTTCGAACTTATCCTCGAGTTCAATCTCCTTGGCTACGGTGACGCCGTCTTTTGTAACGGTCGGGGCGCCAAAGGATTTATCAAGAAGCACATTTCTGCCTCGCGGGCCAAGGGTCACCTTAACCGCATCCGCGAGGGTATTTACACCCTTAAGAATCGATTTTCTCGCTTCTTCATCGTACTGAAGTATTTTTGCTCCCATCTAACTTATCCTCCTTATGAATAATCGTATAGTTACTTTTCAATGATTCCCAATATATCGTCTTCTCTCATGATGAGATGTTCTACGCCATCGATCTTGACTTCCGTGCCAGCATACTTGCTGAAGAGAACCCTATCTCCGGCCTTGACATCGGGCTTTACCAATTTGCCGTCTTCTGTCGTTTTTCCCTTGCCCACGGCTACAACCTCGCCCTCCACAGGCTTTTCTTTGGCTGTGTCAGGGATTATAATCCCGCCTTTTGTCTTCTGTTCTTCCTCTAACCTCTTGATAATCACTCGATCCTGTAATGGCCTAATCTTCATGACCTCATCTCTCCTTTCCCTATTTTTAATATTTTTTGGTATTTTTTGTCACGTAATTATATCCGCCAATCGGTTTGGCAGTAAAATATACACAAATTCTCCCATGTCAAGACGTTTTGAGCAGATTTTTAAAAAAAATGAGGGAAAAGAGCATTTTTTTAGAAAAAAACACCCTTTTCCCTTCAATTTTTTCTGATTTTTATGTTTTCGGGACCTTATTTTGGGGAAAAGTGAGAGAAACCGTGGTACCTCTTCCCACCTGACTTTCGATATCAATGCTGCCTTTATGGGCCTTCATGAGATGTTTTACTATTGACAATCCCAGACCGGTGCCTCCCAACTCCCGCGAACGTGCCTTGTCCGCGCGATAGAAACGTTCTCCGAGCCTGGGAATTTCCATTTTCGGTATGCCCATGCCCGTGTCAGAGACTTTCACGACCACAAAGCCACCGTCATCTTGAACCGCAGAAATGGAAATCTTTCCGCCACTTGGCGTAAATTTGAGGGCATTATCCAGGATGTTCACAAGAATCTGCGTCAACTTATCCCTATCTGCCCCAATGAAGGGGAGTTCATCGGAGATTTGTTTATCAATAGTCAAGGACTTCTCTGCCGCTTTCGTCTCGAACATGGGCAACACGTTCTCAATTGCATCGGCTATGGATACATTTTCAAACTGCAATTTCATTTCCCCCAGCTCAATGCTGGAAAGGATCAGAAGGTCGTCCACCAGTCTTCCAAGACGATGAGCATTTTCGGAAATTATGTGAAGAAATTTCTTTGCCGTCACTTCTTCCTTGATGGCACCCCCCTCCAGGGTCTCAATAAATCCTGTGATAGCCGTAAGCGGTGTCTTAATCTCGTGGGTAACATTAGCCACGAAGTCCTCGCGTATCTTTTCCAGTTTCTTAAGACGCGTGACGTCGTGAAATACCATCAACATCTTTTGTTCTTCTTCGGGCAGTCCAAGAACGGCTGATATAGTAACATCCAGGATAACCGGCGCTTCCTGGCCGAGGTTAATCTCCCGCAAGACAGGTCCTCCAGATTCTCTGAACAGATCAAGGGCATCCTGCAACTCGACATTCCTGAATGCCTCAAGAGGCGTCTTATCCAGAATGTCAGTGATGCCTTCATTTTCGAGGATCTTTTTCAGGCTTTTATTGAGAAACTCAATGCGGTTCTGACTGTTCATGACAAGTACGCCCTCTGTCATACTGGCAAAGGCCGCTTCAAGTTTCGCCTTCTCCTCATCGGCAACCCTCACTCTTTCCTGCTGTTCGAGCACCATGAGATTGATGTCTTTTTCCAATTGCCCAACGTCATCATTTGACTCCACCAGAAGTGTTCCTAATGCCTCGCCGCTGCAAACCTTGTGCGTATAGGAAATTACTTTCTCGATTGGCGATATAAGTTTTCTGGCCAGAAGAAGTGCAATTATAAGGGCAGGAATTATGGCGATCAGGAGACACTTATATATATAGGCGTACTGCTGATCGATGGATTTTTTGACATCGAAAAGCGGACGGGCAAATCGTATGTAGCCTCTTACTTCGGAGCCTTCTGTAACCGGAAAGGCGATGTAGAGCATGTCTACCCCAAGGGTGCGGCTGTAACGAATGGCTTCCCCCTGTCCCTTGATCCTGGCCTCCTGAATTTCCGAACGGTTCAGGTGACTGTCGATTTGCGCCAAGTCTTTCTCTGAATCCGCCTTGACCCGCCCTGAAGCATCAATAAGGGTAACACGGGAGCGGGATATATCAGACAGATGTGACAACTTCTTTTCAATATCAACTATCCCTAATAATGCAGAGATTCGTGCTTCAGCAATCAGGTCATTCTTAATCCCGTCTATCAATTCAGTCTTGACCTGCCGGGCATACATCAATCCCATGACTATGGCGGTTACGAGTATCAGCGCGACATAGCCGGCAAGAATCCTGTATAAGAGACGGTTTTTCAATCAGTCGCTCCTAAGCCTGGCAGCTTGGTTCGTGCCTAACAATCTTTCCCGTCACCATAAACATGACCATGTCTGCAATACCCACGGCATGATCGGAAATCCGCTCGAGGTTCTTGGAAATCTGCATAATTATGAGAGCCCTGTGGATCTTCTTGGGATCTTCCATCATGAAAGTAAGGAGTTCCCGGAAGACCTGTTCATTGAGGTTATCTATGGTTTCATCCTCCATCCGGACCTTGCGCGCCAAATCAGTGTCCTCATTTACGAGGGCATCGAGGCTTTCCCTGATCATTCCCTTGGCAATTTCCGCCATCCGGGGAATATCTATATAGGGCTTCATCGGCGGCTCTTCACCTAAGATAATCGACTTCTCAGCAATGTTTGCCGCCATGTCGCCTATCCTCTCCAGATGACCATTTATCTTGATGGCTGTTGTGATAAACCTCAGGTCCCTCGCTGTCGGTTGCCTCAAAGCCAGGATGCGGATACACTTTTCCTCAATTTCAACATCAAGCTGATCGATCACATTGTCATCGCAGATTACCTTATGGGCCAGTTCTGCGTTCCTATCCACAAGGGCCTCTGTTGCAAGTTCAATTGCCTTTTCCACGAGGGCTCCTAAATATATGAGACCTTCCTTGATGTCCCGAAGCTCTTTTTCATAGTGGGTACTTGTATGTTTTTTTTCAGCCATTTGTTATCTCCCTGCCTTTAAATCATCGTCGGCGATTTACCGCTCCTGGAAATTTCCACTTTGTCATTTCGATCCTTGTCCTTGCTCAGACAGGGAGAAATCCTACAATTCCTTGATCAGCCGAATCTCCCGGTAATATAGTCTTCCGTCTGTTTTACATCCGGCTTGGTAAATATTTTTTCCGTGGCGTTATATTCAATGAGTTTCCCTAAATAGAAGAACCCTGTCTTCGATGAGACACGGGCTGCCTGCTGCATGTTGTGCGTAACTATGATAATTGTATATTTTTTCCTCAATTCATCGATCAACTCTTCAATTTTCGCCGTTGATATGGGATCCAGCGCCGATGTCGGCTCATCCATGAGGATGACATCCGGTTTCATAGCGAGAGCTCTTGCAATACACAGGCGCTGCTGCTGCCCCCCGGAGAGGGTCATCGCCGATTTATGCAAAATGTCTTTCACCTCTTCCCATAGAACGGCCTGTTTCAGGCTCTCTTCAGCAAGGAACTCTAAATCACTCCTTTTCGATACGCCCGTCAGCTTTGGCGCATAGGTAACATTGTTGAATATTGACTTTGGAAATGGATTAGGCTTTTGAAAAACCATGCCAATCCTTCTCCGGATGTCGACGGGATCGACATCGGTACTGTAGATATTTTTGCCTTCGAAAATGATTTGTCCCTCTACCCTGGTTCCAGCGATGAGATCATTCATGCGATTGAGGAGCCTCAACAGCGTGGACTTGCCACAGCCGGACGGTCCAATCAGCGCGGTAACCCGGTCCTTTTCGAAATCCATGGTGATATCGGTCAGTGCCCTGGTCTGTCCGTAGAAAAAATTTACATTCCTCAATTCGATTATACTGTTGCCTTCCACAATTACCACCTTTTTTTCTTCCTGACATAACTCCTGATGACAATGGCAATAAGATCAACCCCAAGCACAAGTCCGACAAGAACAAGTACCGTCCCATACTGAATTGGTCTCGTCTGTTCTATGTGGGTCCCCGCCGTAGCAAGAACATAGACGTGGTAGGGAAGAGCCATGACTTCATCGAAAATCGAACCGGGAAGCTTCGCTGTAAAGAATGCCGCGGCGGTAAACATGATCGGCGCTGTTTCGCCTGCCGCCCTGCCGATACCCAGGATCGACCCTGTCAGTATTCCGGGCAGAGCATTCGGTAAGACAATCCTATATATAGTCTGCCATTTGGATACACCGAGTGCCAGTGACGCCTCCCGGAACGTTTGTGGTACCGCTTTCAAGGCCTCTTCCGATGCCCCGATAATTGTCGGCAACACAAGGATGCCAAGCGTTAACGCTCCGGAAAGGATGCATGATCCAAAATGCAGAAAAACAACAAAGAACCCGAGTCCGAATAATCCGAAAACAACTGAAGGAACTCCGGCCAAACAATTAACGCCGATACGCACCACTCTGATAAACTTTCCCTGCCGTGCATATTCAGCGAGATAAATTGCTGACGCTACCCCGAGGGGCAGGGCTACGGCAATGGCCCCTATTGTAAGGTAGAGGGTCCCCACAATGGCAGGCATGATCCCGCCCTTTGTCATGGAATCTGTTGGCGGGAGGGTGAGAAAATCCCAACTGATGGCTGATATCCCATTTAATACGATGTAACCAAGAAGACCGCCCAAGGCCAAGGCAATAATCAATGCCGACAATCGAACGACGGTAAAAAACGCCTGCTGTTTGAAATATCGAAATTTCATGGATGTCTGCATAACATCCTGCATAATACAAACTCCCCGTTCCTCTTTACAGTGTTGCCGATCCTACTTCTTTGAATTTCCGGGAAATATAATCGGCAATGAGATTAAAAATCAGGGTTAAAAAGAACAGGACAATGCCGGTGGCAAAAAGAGCATGGTAATGACCGCTCCCGAACGGCGCCTCTCCCATCTCCGCGGCAATGGAGGCCGGCATCGGCCTTACGGAATCAAAGATACTTTCAGGAATGGCTGCCGCACCGCCTGCCACCATGAGCACAACCATGGTTTCTCCCATTGCCCTCGCCATCCCGAGTATCACTGCCGTGGAAATTCCTGACAGTGCTGCCGGCATAATAACCTTGGCTATCGTTTCATATTTTGTAGCGCCTAGGGCATACGATGCCTCCTTAAACTCACTGGGCACGGCGTAAAGGGCGTCCTCCGAGATGCTTGAAATCGTGGGTATCGCCATGATTGCCAGAATTACCGAGGCATTCACAATGTTAAGACCCGTAGGGAGATCAAAAGTTTTCTGTATAAACGGGGCTACAACGACCATGCCGAAGAAACCGAGGACCACCGAAGGAATCCCTGCCAGGAGTTCTATGATCGACTTCGTAACATCTTTGATGGCAGTGGGCGCTATTTCAGAAATGTACACAGCGGAAAGGACACCGAGCGGAACAGCAATCAGACAGGAGAATACAGTGACGATCACAGAACCGAAAATCAAGGGCCATATCCCGTAGGACGGAGGATCGTACGTGGGATACCATTCCTGTCCGAATAAAAAATCTGCAACGGAAACCTCTTTGAATATGGGTAATCCTTCACGGAACAGAAACATAACAATGAGCGCCAGAATAAGCACGGACGCAAAGGCGAAAAAAGCAAAGATACCCCTAATGAAAATTTCTTTCTGATGCCTGTTCATGTTTTATTTTTATTTCTTGCTCTTCTTAGCGGGCTTCTTGGTTTCCTCCGCAGCAAGCGGCACGAACCCCTCCTTGGCAACCAATGTCTGTCCTGCGGGACTCAATACAAATTTGAGGAAATTTGCAACTTCACCTGTAGGTTGTCCGTTTGTATACATATAGAGAGGTCTTGCTACCGGGTACTCCTTGGAAAGCGCTGTCTTCGCAGAGGCCTGGATGCCATTTACGGTCAATCCCTTAACCGATTTGTTCATGTATCCCAGACCGATATATCCTATGGCATATTTGTTCTTAGACACCGTCTGGACAACAGCGCCGTTTGACGCCTGTAACTGCGCTTTGGGAGTCACCCGTGCATTGTGGAGAATGAGGTGCCCCCAAGTCTCGAAGGTGCCGGAACTGCTGTCTCGGGAAACAACAACGATCGTGAGATCGTCCCCGCCGACCTCTTTCCAGTTCGTAATCTTGCCCTGATAGATCTGACTCAATTGATCAATTGTCAATCCATTGACTTTGTTCTTCGGATGCACGATAGGAACGATAGCGTCAATGGCAACCGTGTGGGCAACGGGTTCCACTCCTTGCGCTCTGGCAAGAGTGATTTCTTTGTCCTGAATTCCCCTTGATGAATTTGCAATGTCCGTAGACTTGTCAATGAGGGCCTTGATCCCATCACCGGAACCGCCAGCGGAAAGGGATATATTCACTCCGGGATGCGCCTTCATGTAAGCCTCCAACGCCGCCTGCGCAATAGGCAAAACCGTTGTCGATCCCTTGATGACAACGTTTTCCGCGGCAACAGCCAGATTTGTACCACACATTAGCAATATCAAACCAACCACCAACAATTTTTTTACCATTTTCAAAACCTCCATTTGATTTTACTTCATCTTTCACATTTGCGGAAGACATCTTTTGTTTTTTTTCTCCCAAGAATACAGGAACATTCATTAACATTTTGGCGCCGCAGTAGTGATCCTTTCAGCCATAGTTCCTGGCTGAACGGATTCAACTCATACAGAATTTACAGAATTATTCGTATAATACGTACGAAATGTTTCAAAATTGTTAAAGAATGATGAAGGTTGCGTTAATTTAGCACAAAGCGTTGACTATCGTCGAACAACTGTGATAGATGGGCCACGTTCGTTCATCCGTGAAAGGTGATATTGATGCATGTGATGATGACTCAATTGCAGAGTAAGTAATGGCTCGCAAACATGGATAGTTACCCTATCGTCTCCGTTATTATCATCGTTTTCATCGCCCTCGTCTTTGATTTCATTAACGGCTTCCATGATGCTGCGTTTGATATGGCATCTATAAAACTACTTCTAATTTGAAGGGAGTGATAATATGAAGCGCTTTTTAAAAATATTCTATTCGTATCTAATCGTTATCCTTCTGGTGATTGCCGTCCTGGATTTTTTCCTCACGCCGAAGATCCGCGACATTATCGAAAAAAGCATCGAGGATGAAATGTTCAGTATAGCAAGAATCATCACCCTTATGCCCGTGGGAAACATCACAAGTAATGTCCCGGAAATTGCCAAACAGTCTAAAATGCGGGTGACACTCGTCGATCCGTCAGGCCGGGTTATATCAGATTCCCAGGCTGATGCGGAAAAAATGGATTATCACCTGAACCGTCCCGAAATACAGCAAGCCGCGAAAACAGGGTATGGCAAAGCCACGCGATTCAGTGTCACACTTCAGCAAAGCATGCTCTATGTTGCCCTCCCCGTTAAAGAGAACGCTGTGATCAAGGGTTATATCCGGTTGGCTCGTCCGCTTACAGAAGTCAGGGAGTCGCTTGATCATCTATATCACGTGATGTTGCTTAGTGCATTCATCATCGTCTTTCCTTCACTTCTCCTCGCCATAATCTTTTCCAGAAGTATTGCATCGCGACTAACACCAGTTGAAGAAGCTCTCAGGAAGAATATGTAGGAGCTGTAGGAAAGGCTAACGTTGGCATAACAAAAAAACAAACAATTGGCACTGCCCCGTCATCCCCAGTAAGTTGCGGTTAAATGATCGTCCGTGAGGTCTTTATTTATTATCAACTGCTCTTTTTCCTGCTTCAGGTAATCGCTTTTAGACGGCCTTAACAAATCCCTGACCGGGCCGGTTTCCTGAATCGGGAACAACCGCTGATAATCAGAAATATAAATCTTCTTTGTCTCTTTCATGTTACAACCCCCTTTGCTTTGTAATGTTGCTTACCCACTGTTCATGATTTCCCATGCCTTTGTGCGACATACATTTTCCCCAAGAATAGAGTTTAGTGAGTTTATGACAGACCATTATTACAGGAAGATGAAAGATATATTATGTTTCTAATAAATCTAATGGAACTGAAGGTAGAATAAAATCATGAAATGGGTTAGTAGTGAGGACGGCTGATTGAAGCTCCAACACTCAGATGCCTTCTTATGGCATCTTTGATTTGCTTCCACATCTGTTTGCCGACGCTATCTATATCAATGATTAAATGGTGCGAGATTTTTTCTCCGGGATCATTGTCTTTCTGTACGATCCGAACTTGCCATTCGTCAAGATTCCTCCAGGTAATCATTTCCCTCAGCTTAGAACAAGACACAAACTCATCCCTTTCATCGATAAAAACAAGCGTCGGCTTGTTTAGCTTATCATTCACATTTTTTTCAAAATGCTCGATGGCTTCAAACAAAGCCTTGTAAGCCGCCATGGGTGTACCCTCGTTTGCCCGATAGGATGCCGGAGATAAACTGTCTATAACGATATTTGGAAAGGGCATCAGGGCCTTTAAAAGGTAACTTTCCACCGTGATATTCAAAGCCGGCGCGAAAAGAACCATACGGTCATAATATACATCAGGATGTGACAGGATAAGATCGCAACCCATCAGCCCGCCAAGGGAATAGCCGATAAAAAATGCAGGGACATTTTTTTTAGAGGCCCTTTCCCTTACTTTCAGATAAGCCTCATAAATTTCATCCAACCACGAACTGTATGTGACGGTTCGAAAAGATTCCAGTCTTGCTCCGTCGATGGAGATATTCATATTCTTTAAATAGTTGTTGCCATGGCCTCTGAGTGAAAGGTTCAGAACATCTATTCCCGCATCATTGAGTTCGGCTATGATAGATTGCATTCTTTCGGGCTTCAAGTTGAGACCGTGTACAACAAGCGCGACGCCCCTTGTTTTTTTTGTTCTTCTTATTTTGAACCATTGTGAGGAGTCATCTTCTTTGCTGATAGCGTTTGTCCATGACGATATTGATTTAGAAGCCCTGTTGCCGGATAAGGCATAAAAGCAGACAACAATGGTAATGGTAAATAGGATGCATATTATTATGAACAAACGCTTTGTCATAAACTAAAATTTATAGCAGGCAAAGGTAATTGCGCAATCTTGTAACTTCATTGATTAGAAAAGTATATATTGCCGATACAGCCTTCCGCATCACTTCTGGTGTGGTGCGTATTGATGAAAAGCAACACGCCCTTAACTGTGATCGGCCCGTTGCCTGCTGAAGGCAGACCAAATGCCCGATAAACATCCTTAAGAATATTTCTCTTTTCTGTAAACCACATCCCGAGGTTATCCTTCCCATTCCGCAGTACAAGATACCGAACGTTACTCAACATTGCCTGAGGACTCCTGACCAAGGTATCCTTCGGCGCTTCGTTATCCCATATATATGCAAGCGCGGGAGGTGTCGAAGAAATACCTCCCGTGCCGGGAATATGAAGGCTGAGGTAGATCTGAATGCTTTGATCGTCACTATCTTTCTTTCTGATATCACCGCCGTCGGGCAGTTTCGTCACTTTCCACGACCAGTTGAGATAAGGATATGCGTGAATATCGACGTAAATTTCCTTCCGGAAACCGAAGGCGGTCTCTCCGCTGCTGATCATCTGCAAATGGGGGGGCACTGCGTCTTGGTTAATCTTGAAGGAAGGCGTTGCTCTGCATTCCTGCAAGGACCAGCCTGATAGAAGGCCGCCTTTTGAGACTGTCGTTTGAAACTGAACTACATGGATAATTGCCGTCGTAGAGGCCCCGAGAGTCCCATAGAGAAAAACGAGGATAGCCGCCGAGAGAACAAGGAGAGCAACCTTGCCTTTTCTGAAAGCTGCTTTCTCCCGATTCTCATGTTTGATCGAGTGGGATTGGCTGCTTGAAGGTTCATTGCGTGGCAAGTTCCGCATACCACGATTCGATCGCCGCTTTAATGTCGTCTCTGACCATCCGCGCTTTCGCCAACCTTTCTTCTTCTGTCCCCGTCAGTTGTGACGGGTCCGGAAAGCTCCAGTGCAGGCGTTTTGTGAGTCCGGGAAACACGGGGCATTGCTCTGCGCTTGCCTCATCACACACGGTGATCACGTAAGAAAATAACTCCCCCTTGTTAAAGAGGCTGAAAACCGTCTGCGTTTGTTTATGAGAGATGTCGATGCCCGCTTCTTTCATCACTGCGACTGCAAGCGGGTTCAGTATCCCTGCCGCCAGTCCCGCGCTATGCGCTTCAAAACGTTCTCCGTAGAGATGATTCAGCCATGCTTCCGCCATCTGACTGCGGGCGCTGTTGTGAATGCAAACAAAGAGAACTTTTTCCTTATGCATCCTATACACTCCGATATTCTAACGATCAGTAACTGAGATATTCGTAATGATGGGGATAAATTGGGTCTTTTAATTTCTTCCGGGCACTTTCCACACAAACAACAACCATATCCGGATAGATATATGCTTTCCCAATGGCCTGCGATGAATCTCCATTCCCCTTCTGGGCCTCAATTGTGCAAACCACAGGGTCACCAATTTTTTTCCTGTCAGAAATGATAATCTCATCTTTGGAAAAAACCATTTCTTCGGTTCGACGCAAGGCCTCAATAAATGCCCGACAGGCCCGCACATCATCTTCAATTTCAAGTGACACTTATGTACCTCCTTATCCTGGTCATAGTCTATGCAGCTTTGGGATTTCCCTCTTCCTCCATGCAGGCTATGCAAGAACGGCTCGTGGGTATTGCCAGCAACCTTCTTTCCGATATCCGCCCTTCACAAACCTCACAGATCCCGAATACCCCTCGATCAATGCGCATGATTGCCCCCTGAAGCTCTTGTATAAGCGCCCTTTTCCTTTCTTTCATCATCAGCTCTGCATTTTGCTCAAATTCCCTTGATGCCTTATCCACGAAATCCGCAGGATTATCATTTATAGCCCCTTTCTCAAAGGCAGCATGAATCGCTTCAAATTGGAGTTCATTCAATCTGCGGAGGAGAAGTTTTTTTATACGTCGAAGATTTTCCGGTTTCATATTGATATCCTTAATGATCCTTAGAGTCTTCCCCTTGAAAGAATCCCCCTACCCTCTTTGCAAAGGGCAATCTTTTATTAAATCATATCCTCGTGAACATGAAAAGATACGATTGATCCTGTCACTTTACTGCAGCCGGTATGGAGGAAAATACCCAGCCACAACAACAGCAGGAAGATTATAATCTCCGGCTGCCATAGTGTCCGGATGCCCTCTGTAACATCCGCCCTCAGGTTTGAATCGGGGGACCATTTCCATAGAATGAACGAATAAATGATCGCCGCAATTCCCATAATTTGATAGGCGGAAATGCGGCCTTCTCCACGGTGATCGGCACGGAATATTTCCGACACGGATCTCCATCCCTGAGTGACCAGCACGGAAACCAGGAACGAAGCGACATAGTGGGTCTTAAGGAAAAGATACGTACAGGTGACGGCGGTTGCTACATAAAGAACCGATGTCACAGCCTGTATGGGGACAACATGCTCTCCATCCAGGCCGCTTTCATAGGCTATCTTCTTGGTCTTTCCGGAAAATATAAAGTTGCGCTTCCCGAATAACGTCTGCAGAAAAGGCGCACATTGGGAGAGCTGTTTCCCATAACAGCAGCCGAAGCTGATACAGGCGAGCCGTCCCAGCCCTTCTCCGTAAGAATAAGAAATCGCTAAAGCGGCCATGGCAGGCATAACGGGAATGGAAACCGACGACCCCATGATCACATTGACTATCGATATCGCCAGGGGCGCAACTAGCATCCCCGCGAAAACCGCGCCGCCCACAGTGCGCGTATGCGCTTTCTTCTCCACAATCATGGCGATGATCCTCGCCATAGGAAGGCAAAAAGCAATCATGATAAGAACGAGGGCAAAGGCCGCTTTTATGTCAACTTTCATTGCGCCAAAGAGGGCAAGCACCATCGCCACGGATACCAGATAAGCATTGGCGCTGAATACGCCATAGTAGGTGAGGTTGACACCGTCCCATCTCTCTGAGTCAATCTTCCGCACCGGTATGGTAGCCATGATCTGCCATCGCTCATCCGGCAGCACTCTGAAGCCCCACCACAAGAGACAAACAAACAGAACCGCCAAGATGACGACAAATATTTCATTTTCCATATAACAACCTTTGATTAGTTAGTTTTCCTTTATGTCACCTGTTCAATACCCTTCCTATCGTTGCACGAACATTCACCTCGGTTTCAACCAAAGGCATTCCGAAACCCTTGCAAAATATGCTCTCCGCGCCCTGGTGAAACATGTTCATAACGATGTCATCCGCAAACTTCACGCGCCCCCGCTGAAATATCAGTACGTCCGTGCTGCTGCCGGGGCGATAAAGACTTTTGGGAGCGCCCTTCTTTACGAACATGCCCGTACCAATGGGTATGGGGTTGGCATACTCTTCTTCACTATAGCATTGCATGATATCGCCGATCATCATGGCTACCACTTCAATCATGGCAACGAGACCTGCTCCGGTGCCGCCGTCAACGTCAGTGTTGATTATGGTAACCACCCTTTTATTCTTTGAATAGGGTGTGGCCATTGATAATACTGCATTGGGATTACAGGAATGGTAACTGCCTGGTATCTGGTAAAAGTCAACAATCTTCCCGGCGACAGGCGTGTGATTGTAGTGGTACTTTTCCGGGGTGAGCCTGAAGATGGCGAAGTCCCCGCACTTGAAGGCTTTCAGCCACGTCTTCTTGTCAGTCCAGAGCATTTCCTCATAGTCGAAGAATTTCCCCTTGACAAAGAGATGTGAACTATCCGAGAAGGAACCGACAAGCATTCTTGAATCAGCAGGAGATACAATAATGTCAGAATCATCCGGCATGGGCCGACATTTCCAGTAACGTATTTTTCTCTCAAATATTTTCTTTAGAGTATCGAGATTCTCCGGGTCATCGCAACATTCACCGAGGTCGATACCGCTCGATCTCAAAAAGTTCATATATCCGAATATCTTTTCTCCCAGAAAATGCTCATAGTTCATGAAACCCAGAAGTCGTGAAACCCTGGCGCCCGTGAGCGCCCGGAAAAGGAAGGGCGCATATTCCCGCAGGTCGGAATAGAGGAACTTGATAGTGTCGTTGCGATAAAGTCTTTCCGTGCGAACTCTGCGGTCTTTACGCTCAATATACTGGTGAAGCATCTTTTTCCCCTGACAATTCCTTATTGAATATTATCTGACTTTGACTTCTGTCGTTATCGACCGAGATCAAAATCAGATTGATAAGCTTAATTAAGTCGCCTATGGATATTTCTTCATTAAGAACTTTCCGTTTGGCGATACTGACAAATCGGGAGGCCTCCTGATCATTCGGAGTAAACTGCAGCGCATTTCGCATTGCCGGTTTATCTTTTCTTGAGGCAGCATCAATCCTGCTCAGGTCTTCTTCCAATAACCTGAATGCCTCTTTGATGTGACGCCTTTTCAGGTCAGTCCGATAAAATTTTTCCGCGGCTCTATTAAAATCGTCGGCCTTCATCTGGAGGGGAGATTTAGCACCTGCGCTGTCGAGAATCGCGCC
>JBEKXK010000002.1:0-92856 GCA_049512055.1 Syntrophales bacterium
GCGCACGGAGTCAATGAGAAATACGCGGACATGAACTTCATAAACCTCAAGGATTCCACAGGAAAGACTTTCATTCGGGAAATCGTCGACGCTGCAAACGCCAACGGCAGCGGCTGGGTGGAATACCAGTGGTACAACCCGGTCACCAAAGAAACGAAACCCAAGAGCCTGTATTTTGAGAAAATCGATGACTTGATTATTTGCAGCGGTATCTATATAGTGAAACTAATGGACATCATCTCCCATAATCTTGAACACATGCAATATATGGGAGATGCGTATTTCGGCGAATATCAGCCTAGGGTGTGATTTAGCGGCGGCGGCAAGATCAAGTCATAACTCATGTAACTGAATTCTGTTAACCACCAAGAAAGAGGAGGCGCATATGTACGGGGCATCAGGAAAAGAGGCCAAAGAGTTTGTGAAAAAGGCAATTGGATTTTACAAGAAAGCAGGCAAGGCGATTGCTTTGGCAGAGTTTACCAATCCCAAAGGACCTTTTATCGAAGGCGAGCAGTATGTTTTTGCGTTGAACCCCAAAGGGACGATGCTGGCGCACGGGGTCAATGAAAAATACATAGGGCAGGACTTCGTTGACGTCAAGGATTCCGATGGCAGAAGCTTTATCAGGGAGATCGTCGAAGTCGCAGACAAGAAAGGCAGCGGCTTTGTCGATTACAAATGGTACAACCCGGTAACGAAAGAAGACCTGGTGAAGCACGTCTATTTTGAGAAGGTCGATGATTTGATCATCTGCAGCGGTGTCTACAAAGAGATGTGGCGTGATCTGCTGTAGTTTACGACTTCCCTCCAATGGCGCGTAGAAGCAGACCTGCATCTGTAGACACGCTTTCCGAGCCGCCTCGCATTCCTGTGGGGCGGCTTTTTTTATCCAATCAAAACCTGTGAGAAATAGAAAAGTGGAGTGATCGGCAAGGGCGGCAATTACAGGATGATCCGGGCTTCACAGAAGATAGCCATCATCAGGAGAATCCCGAAGACGGTGTCAAACTGGGCAGTCAAGGCATCGGCCATATCCGGGACCTTCTCCTTGAAGGTTCTCAAGAGGCTTACCGCCTTGGGAATAGAGAGGAAGATGAGCAGTCCCCAGAGGCTCATGATTCCCGTAAGGATCATGCCGAGGACGTATGCGTAGGCAAGGGCGATGAGGCCCGCAAAGAGGATGTAGCTGTTGCGGCTTCCCAGCATGATGCTCACCGTCTTGATGTTATGGCGTGAATCGTAGGCGATGTCCCTCATGTTGTTAGCGAAGAGGACGAGGGCGACGAGGACTCCGAAGGGAACCGATATATACAAGGCCTTCATGGAAAGGGCCTGTCTCTGCACCGCGTAAGCACCCTCGATCATGAGAGGGCCCCACATCATGAACACGGCAAACTCGCCGAGGGCGCGGTACTTGAACTTTACCGGGCCGGCCGTGTAGTAGATGCTCGTGAAAAGACCGATAAGCCCGATCCACAGGATATGCCAGGAGCGGACCACGGCGGCCGTCATGCCGATCGCGATTGTTAAGACTAAAAAGACAGAGGCTTCAGTTATGGTCTCGCGGGGCGTGAGCATACCCGAGATGATGGGCTGCGGCCGATATTTCGCCGTGGGCGAATCCTGCTCGTCGATGTCGTAGAGGGTATCAAAATAATCGTTGATCAGATTCGCAGCGGCGTGGAAAAGGGTGATGCCGATTGCGGTTATGGCAAACCACAACCAGGACACGGATCCCTCTTCGGCGGCGAGAAGCGTACCCACGGAAACGGAAATGAGGGACATCGTGAATGACCAAGGACGGGTTGCGATGAAATATTTTTTGATGGCGTTGAACATGAATTATTGCCCTTTTTTTCTTATCTAAGAGGTCGGCGCAATTTAATAAGAATGGGCCTTTGTGTCAAGGTAATTGTGTCAGGCGGTTGGAGAGGGAAAGAACCGCATCTTCTTGCTCACCCCCTTTGTAAAAGGGGACTGGGGGGATTTCTTCCACAATGCAAAATCCCCCTGTGTCCCCCTTTATGAAAGGGGGAAGATAGAAATGACAGACTTTTCCTTCTGTCACTGCGAGGAGGGCTGTGGCCCGATGTGGGAGTCTCAGAGATTGTCGCGCTGACTGTGTGCGCTCGCAATGACAGGAATCCTAGATTCCCGCTGGAGCCTGCCCTCGAATGTCCTTATCGGGGGCGGGAATGACTTACTGGGAGCAGACCTGAAGGTCTGCACTACGGAAATTGAAGCTCTCCGCAGCAAGCCGCGGGGAATGCGTTCGCTACCGAATTCAATAAATGTAGTGTAGGACTTTAGTCCTGCGAAGACGGCGCTCACATTCGCCTTCACCATGTTCAGGGCTTCGGTTCACCGGAATGACACCCACCATAGATTCCCGCTTTCGCGGGAATGACAAGAGGGTGACGAAATGACAAAAGATTAATGAGAAGAGGTGATATTACAAGGGGAGAGAGTGTTGGGTGTTGTCCTTTTATGAAAGGGGGAAAATGTAGTAATACAATTCATGGTCGAAATGTAGTATAGATGTAAAAATTTATCTCAATTCCTTATCTAAGGAGGCGCCGTGAGAATTCCATTCTTCAGGTCTATAAGAACGCACCTGCTCTTATTGGTGTTGCTGTCAGTGCTTCCTGCGCTGGGAATTGTTATCTATACAGGGCTAAACCGGCTTCATAGCGATGTAACGGCGGCACACAATGATGCCCTGCTAGTTTTGCAAAGTCTGGCAAACGACCATCAACGCGCTGTGGAAAGCACCCGGCAGTTCCTTTCGACGCTCGCCCAATTACCTGACGTGCGAAATCAGAACGCTGCCGCCTGCAACAGGTTCTTCCGCACCATACACACAGAAAACCCCATGTACACGACTATTCTCGCGGCGGATGCGAAAGGTGACGTATTCGCCAACGCCCTGCCTTTTACCCCTTATAACGTAAAGCGAAGAAAGTACTTTCAGGACTGTTTACAGACAAAGGATTTCTCCGTAGGGGAATATATGATCGGCATAGCTTCAGGCCTCCAGTCATTTCCCTTTGCTTATCCTGTGCTGGATTCAAAAGGCCGGGTTCACGCTGTGGTTATTGTCGGCATCGACCTCGATCGCTACGGTCAGATGTTTGCAAAGACAAGATTACCAGAAGGCTCAGTGCTCGCAATATTTGACCACAAGAACGTGCGTATCTACGGGTCTGGTGAATCGGAAGAGTCTGCGGGGATTACGGACGCCTTTGAGATGATCGATCACATGTCAGCCAAGCCGGTTGAAGGGCTCTTTACCGGCTCCGGCGGCGATGGGGTCAAACGCCTTTACGCCTATAAGAGATTTTACCTCGAGGGAAGCACATCGCCATACCTTTTCATGCGTGTCGGCATCCCCGAGGCGCAGGCGCTTGCCCACGCCAGAAATACGTTATTTATCACTGTGACACTTTTATGCGCCGCTTTCATTATCGCCGCGGCAGTGGCGTGGTTCCTCGGTAAAATGATGATCGTGCGGAGGCTGGACAGATTGGCGGATACCTCACAACGGCTGGGACATGGCGACCTGACGGCGAGAACCGGCTTGGAGCACAGCGAAGATGAACTGGGTCAGGTAACAAAGGCCTTCGATGATATGGCCGGAGAGTTGGAGCATAAAGAAGCGGAGCGCAAATCTGCCGAGGAGGCCCTGCGGGTGAGCGAAGAGAAGTACCGCAGCATTTTCGAAAATGCTGTGGAAGGGATCTATCGAAGCAGGCCGGATGGCAGATATATCGATGTCAACCCTGCCTTCGCACGAATATTCGGCTATGACTCACCTGAAGAGATGAAGAATGCTGTAACTGACATTGGCAGACAGGTTTACGTGGACCCTGAGAAACGTGACGAATGCATCCGCACAGTGCAGGAGCGGGGTGAAGCCATTTTCGAGATTCAGGTTTATAGGAAAGACGGCAACACTGCATGGATATCCAATAATGTTCGGACCGTTCGCGACTCCGGTGGAAACATCACCCACTTCGAAGGCGTGGTTGAAGATATCACGGAACGCAAGCGGATGGAGGAAGAGCTGCGGCAAAGTGAGGAAAAGTACCGCTCCTTGGCGACTACCGCAGATTCCATGTACCTTGTGGATAGAGACTACAGGTATCTATTCATGAACGAAGGACATCTATCGAGGTTTAACCTCCCGTTGGACAAAATCATAGGCAGATCCTATGGCGAATTCCACTCCCATGAGCCTACGAAAAACTTTGTTGAAACGGTGGACCGTGTATTTGAAAGCGGCCGACCTCTGCAGCATGAACATCGAAGTGAAAGAGATGGCCGGTATTTTATAAGAACATTCAGTCCCGTGAGAAGTCCGGACGGTGGGGCTACAACAGCCGTGACAGTGGTCTCAAAGGATATCACCGAGCGCAAGCAGACGGAAGAGGCATTGCGGGAAAGCGAAGAGAGATATCGTGACATGGCCGATTCTCTGCCCCAGATCATTTTTGAGATAGATACACAAGGCCGTTTCACATTTGTAAACCATGCGGCATCCGTCATGACCGGCTACACGCAGGAAGAATTCTTGACGGAATTGAATGCTGCGGAACTGGTTGCTCCTGAAGACCGGAAGCGGGTCCGATCCAACATGCAGAGTATCCTGGCCGGGGAAGCGAGTGCAGGCCATGAGTATACAGCTTTGAGGAAAGATGGAAGCAGGTATCCGGTCACCGTCTATGCGAGTACAATTACCCACGGTAATCAGGTAGTGGGCATGCGGGGTTTTATCGTCGATATCACTCAACGCAGACAAATGGAGGGGCGCTTGCGGCGTGCTGAGAAGATGGAGGCTTTAGGGACCCTGGCGGGAGGGGTGGCTCATGATCTCAATAATGTACTGGGAGTTCTGGTGGGATATTCGGAACTGCTTCTGATGGAAATTCCGGAAGGGAATCCATGGAGGAGGCACGCCTCCCATATCATGCAGTCCAGCCAGAGAGCAACTGCGATGATTCAGGACCTCTTGACGATGGCCAGAAGGGGTGTGCTTGTTTCCGAGGTCGTCAATCTGAACGAGGTGATTACCGACTATTTGGAGACTCTGGAATTTGAGAAGCTGAAGTCATATCATCCGTCGGTGGTGTTCAAGACCGAGCTTGAGAAAGGTCTGCTCAACCTAAAGGGATCTCCGGTGCATTTGGGGAAAACCATCATGAATCTGATGTCCAATGCTTCAGAGGCCATATCCGATCAGGGAGAGGTGACGATCAGGACGGAGACCCGCTATCTTGACAAACCTGTCAGAGGTTATGATGAAGTGGAGGAAGGGGACTACGTTGTGCTGATAGTATCCGACAATGGAATGGGCATATCATCCAGGGACATTGAGAAGATATTCGAGCCCTTCTATACGAAGAAGGTCATGGGGAGAAGCGGCACGGGGCTTGGTTTGGCAGTCGTCTGGGGAACTGTCAAGGATCATAACGGGTACATTGACGTAAAAAGCGAGGATGGCAAAGGGAGCACTTTCACAATCTACCTGCCGGCAACGAAGGAAGACCTCGCCAGGGACGAGCAGAAGACCGCGCCCGCACAATACATAGGCAGAGGGGAATCGATCCTGGTGGTGGACGACGTGATAGCTCAGCGTGAAGTGGCAACCAGCTTGCTGACAAAACTCGGCTACAAGGTAGACGCCGTTTCCAGCGGAGAGGCGGCGGTAGAATACTTGCGGACGCATAAGGCTGATCTCATCGTCCTCGACATGATCATGGATCCGGGCATCGACGGATTGGATACCTATAAGAGGATTCTGGAAATCAACCCGAAACAGAAAGCAATAATCGTGAGCGGCTTTTCCGAGACAGATCGTGTCCATCAGGCGCAGGCATTGGGCGCAGGTGCGTACGTGAAGAAACCGTATCTGCTGGAGAGGCTTGGCCTGGCCGTCAGGCGGGAACTCGTAAGGCCGGCATAGCTTTGTCATCCACTGTTCACCCCCTTTATCAAAGGGCGGCGGAGGGATTTACTCCACTATGCAAAATCCCTCTGTATCCCGCGATTCCTTTTGCTGTCATTCCGGACTTGATCCGGAATCCAGTGTCTTAAATCCTGGATTCCCGCCTGCGCGGGAATGATCCACTCTATAAAAAGCTTCTTGAAAAATTTGTGATATTTTCATTGCCTAAAGGTCGGAATATTGATAGTAATTAAGATTACTAAGAATTCTTCATGCTCTTTTTGAAAAATACCTCACTTTCTAAAGACTTAAGCTTGCATCCTCAGGAAGAGAGAGGAATGGAAACGCTGACCGGATACGACTAAAGGATGCCGATTATGGAACCGTCTCCGGTTGCGTTGTTACACAAATAACGGGAACTATCGATGGAACTCAGTGAAAAGAGTCAGAGCGGCACGGAAAGTAAAAATGCCTTGCGGCTTGTCATGCTGTTGCTGTCGCCATTTACCGCAACCGGCAGGGCAGCCATAAGCTGGGTCAACAATTGCGGGGCCTCAGCAATTTTCCTCTTTCTCGCTCTGGTTAAGACCTTCTGGCGCAAGCAGCTGCCTAAGATAATCCAGCAGCTCTATTACATAGGAGCGAGCTCCACGACGATCATCCTGCTCGTCGGCTTCTTCACAGGCATGGTCCTCGGTCTCCAGTCTTACCATGCCCTCGTTAAATTGGGCGCACAGGGGGCAATCGGCACAATGGTGGCCCTCTCTCTGGTAAGGGAACTGGGGCCCGTTCTCACGGCCATCATGATTACAGCGAGAGCCGGTTCTGCCATCACTGCGGAGATCGGTGTCCAGCGCATCTCCGAGCAGATCGACGCCCTGGATACGATGCGTATTGACCCCATGCGCTATCTCATCAGCCCGAGAATTGTCGCTGCGATTATCAGCTTTCCCCTGCTCACGGCGCTGTTTGATCTCATTGGCATCCTCGGCGGATACATCTCGTCGGTGGTGCTCCTCGGCGCCAACGCAGGCACCTACTTCCATCGCGTCCAGGCCAGCCTGGATATGAAAGACCTTACGGACGGGTTTGTCAAGGCGGTGGTTTTCGCCGTTATTGTCGTCACCGTCTGCTGTTACCAGGGATATTTCACACATATGCGACGGGACAGTCATGGGGCCCAGGCCGTCGGCCTTTCCACCACCTCGGCTGTCGTGCTTTCCTCTGTGCTCATTCTTGTGGCGGATTATATAGTAACTTCCTTGTTGATATAGAGAGGCCTATGGAAACACCCCTGATCGAATTTAGAAATGTCACGAAGCGCTTCGGAAGACGGACGATACTCGAAAGCGTTAACCTCAAGATCTATGAGGGAGAAGTGACAACCATAATCGGACTCTCCGGCGGAGGCAAGACGGTTCTGCTTAAGCACATCATCGGGCTCATGAAGCCTGATGAAGGGACTATTCTCTTCCGGGGCAAGCCCTTGAGCGGGATGAGCAAGGACGAGATGGATGCCTCATTGTCCCAGATGAGCTACATGTTTCAGGACAACGCTCTCTTCGACTCCATGACGGTCTATGACAATATCGCCCTGCCCCTCCGGGAAACGACGACCCTGACAAAGGCTGAAATCGACAGCAAGGTTATGGCAAGAATAGAGCAGACGGAACTCACCGACTCAGCCAGGAAGTTTCCCTCAGAACTTTCCGGGGGCATGCAAAAGCGTGCGGCACTGGCGCGGGCGCTGGTGATTGATCCCGCTATTGTGCTGTTTGACGAGCCCACTTCAGGCCAGGATCCTGTACGGAAAAATGCGATACTGAGCATGATTGCCCAGTACCAGAGAAAATTCGCATTTACGGCGATCGTGGTCAGCCATGAGATTCCGGATGTGTACTTCATCTCAAACCGTATCCTTGCACTCTACGGCCGCAATATCGTTTTTCAGGGCACTCCGGAGGAGCTTGAAGACTTCGACCATCCTTTCAAAGACGAGGTCATCCGCAGCCTGGAAGGCCTGCAAAAGGAATTGACGGGTCTGCACTCCAAGCGGCAGTTCAAGGTTATGTATCAGGGTCAGATGAAACGGAGGTCCCTCAGGGATACTTATTCTGTTGCGGTTTTCAAGCTGGAGTCGCTGGATGCCATCATTGCAGGCCTGGGCCATGAATCAGCACAGGAGGCGATACAGTCCATGGGCGTGTATATCGATAAGCACTTTGGCGCCATAGGGGGCTTTTCCACCCGCCGCAGCATCAATGAATTCGTTACGGTGCTTCCCTATTCGGAACTGGATGAGGCTGAGGATATGCTAGATGATTTTGTTAAGGATTTTCAGAAGCACGGAATTAGTGAAATTTGGGCGGCAGCCCGCGAGAGGGCGGCGCCGGGGACGTGCGTTGACTTCACCATCCTCGCCGGACTTGCCCAGGGACAGCCCATTGCAGAAATAGAGACAATTATAGCAACTGCTGAAAGCCAGCAGAAAGAAATTGGACGGCTAAGGTGCGCCGCAGAGGAGTGAGCAAATGAAAAAATACATGATGGAGACAACTGTCGGCATATTCGTCGTTCTCGGACTGCTCTGTATAGCATATATGAGCATCAAACTTGGCCACGTATCTTTGCTTGGCGACAACTCCTATTCTATCTTCGCTCGATTCACTTCCATATCTGGACTGAGGGTTGGAAACCCTGTAAATATGCTGGGTCTCGATATCGGACGCGTGGAGAATCTTTCCATGGATCAGGCCGATCAAAGGGCAGTTGTGGAAATGCGAATAAAAAAAGGTGTCAAGATTTACGATGACGCCATCGCTTCCATTAAAACGGAAGGATTGATCGGCGACAAGTACGTCAGCATCGATCCCGGCGGCGCAGGCACACTGCTCGCGGCCGGCGGGACTATTACGGAAACACAGCCCGCCGTGGACATTGCGGAGCTTATCGGTAAGTATGCCTTCGGCGAGGTGAAGAAACCGGATGATGCCAAAAAAAATTCTGAGGTAAAGCCATGAAGCGACTGTTCGTTGGATTAAGTATACTGATGCTTTTTGTCATAACTTCTGCCGTATATGCCGGCGCACCGCTCGACGCGGTTAAGATAAATGCCGACCAGGTACTCGACATATTGCGCGATCCAAAGCTCAAATCCCCATCGGCCAAGGAAATAAAAAAGGGGAAGCTCCGGGTCATCTATCTAAACATGTTCGACGAAGTCGAACTTTCCCGGCGGTCACTGGGGATGAATTGGAACAAACTCAACAACGATCAGCGCCAGGAATTTGTTAAGCTGTTTGAACAGGTACTGGAAAAAGCTTATGCCGATAAGATTCTTGCCTACACCAACGAGAAGATCGAGTTTACCAGGGAATCAATGGTCTCCGGCAGCATGGCAGAGGTCCAGACGAAGGTCATCACCGCATCGAAGGAAATCCCGATTACCTACAGGGTCATCCTGAAGGACGGAGCCTGGAAGGTATACGATGTTAATATAGAAAATGTGAGCCTGGTGCAGAATTACCGCACCCAGTTTAATGACATACTGGCAAAAAATACGCCCGAACAGCTGCTTGAGATCCTGAGAAAAAAGGTGAAGGCGCAATAGGGTGTGAGAAGCAATAACAAACCTCTGAAGAGTGGTCACATATCATGAAATCTTTCTCGTTTGCGGTCCTGCTGTTTGCCTTTATCGCCGTGGGGTGTGCCCATGCGCCCCAAGTCGCCTCTTCACCTGCATCACCGGCTGCATCCCCCCAGCCGCAAACGGTTCTGGTCGCTTCCAATTCAGACGAAGTTCCTCCGAAATTGCCGGAGGCAACAGTAAAATCCCCGGAGGCGCCCGTAAAACCTGAACAGGGAAGTGTCAATAACGATGCCAGCCTGGACTACACGGAAGAGGCGAAGGAAGAACAGGCTCCGGCAATCGCAGATCCCATCGAGCCCTTCAATCGGGCCATGTTCGAATTCAACGATAAGGTATACTTCTGGCTGCTCAAACCCGTGGCGCAGGGATACAAAGCAGTCGTTCCCGAAGAAGCCAGGGTGAGCGTAAAGAATTTCTTCTCCAACCTCGGATTCCCGATACGTTTTGTAAGTTGTCTGCTGCAGGCGGACGTAAGCTGCGCGGCCACGGAAGTCGGGCGCTTCACCGTAAACACCGTCTGGGGCATCGGGGGTCTGATGGACCCAGCAGCGAGCAAGGATTTGAACCTCCAGAAACAGGATGTGGATCTGGGACAAACACTGGGAGTCTGGGGAGTGGGACAGGGTTTCTACATCGTCTGGCCTCTAGTAGGACCATCAAGCGCGCGTGATTCTATTGACATAGCCGGTGAATATTTCCTCTACCCCCTTTCCTATATGAGTGAGATCGCTCCCTGGTATGTATGGCCCATAGTCAGGTCATACGAGGAGGTTAACAGTACATCTCTCCGGATCGGCGACTATGAAGCCCTCAAAGAGGCGGCTATCGATCCCTATTTGGCGATCCGCGACGCCTATGTCCAGTATCGCTGGAAAAAGGTAAAGTTGAAAGGTGCACCGATAGACGAACTCGCCCCGAGCGGAATGAGGATGGAGAGATGACGGAACCGGAGCGGAATGAAGGAAACAAATCCAAGTAAGGAATTCATATGAGAACCCTCAGGATAATCGCCGTGTCGGTATTCATGATTCTCGCCATGCAGGGAATAGCCGCGGCCGACGGGCCATTCGGGTCACCTCAACCCATCGCAAAAGAGGCCGGGGGATTACACACCGCCATCGGCTACTGGCATCATGAAGATATATACAAGAATGGCGCAGAATTTGTGACTAGGCAGGATCAGGCTTATTCGGAAGCAGGTTACGGCGCGCAAAATCGCTGGGACATATATGCACGGATAGGTGTATCGAACCTGAAAATCCAGGATGCCTTCAGCTCTTCAAGCGCTTTGACTAAGACATCCAATAATGATTTTGAAGAGAACTTGAAATTTTTTGGCACTCTGGGAGCAAAGGTATTTTATCCCTTCAGCAAGACCTTCGGAATGGGGGCCTTTATCCAGGGTTCCTATTCCTTTAACAGCCTCAAAGATGATGTCTCGGGAACAAATGGCGGCGCCCCTTATAGGGCGGTGCTCAGTGTGAATGATCTATGGGATGTGAATTTCGGCATTGGTTTTCAGGCGACCGCCCCTTACGGCATAAGGCTCTATGCCGGTCCTTACGTCTATTATTCGGAAGCAACGGCAACTTTATCCACGAACGTGCCGGGTCTTCAATTTTCAACAGCGGATACTACAATTAAGAATAAGACGAATTTGGGAGGGTTTGCGGGCATCGACCTGCCTCTCGCCAAGGGATTCCGCATGAACGTCGAAGGACAATATTCCGAAAGACTCTCTGCCGGCGGCGCCATTACCTACACCTACTGAACCGCACTCCCCTCAATTACCGCAGTTTCTCCTGGCTAACGTAGTGGCGTACCTTGAGGTGCGCCGTATTCGCAGGCCTCGTCCTACGACGACTTGCCCTGCGAGTTGAGCAGAATGTTCAGGTTTCTTTTTGCTTCTTCATAATCGGGCTGCAGCTGCAGAGCCTTCTTGAGATGGCTGATGGCTTCGTTCGTCCTGCCCTTCTGCGCCAGCGCCACGGCGAGACTGTTATGCGCTTTCGCAAATCTTGGATTGATCTTTATGGCCGTCTCAAAATGTTCCACGGCTTCATCCAATGCTCCCTTATATGTTAAAGCCACGCCAAGACTATTGTGGGTTTCTGCAATATCAGGTTTAATCTTGAGCGCCTTGCGAAAATGTTCGATGGCTTTATCGAGGTTACGCTTCTGCGCCATAATCAAACCAAGCGAGACATGCGCCGCCACGAGCTTCGGGTCTAACCTAAGCGCCTCTTCAAACTTGGGGATCGCCTCATCAGCCTTGCCCTGCTGATAAAGAGACAGGCCCATACGCAGCTGACCTTCGGCGCTATTCGGGTCCGCCGGTTGAATAGCCACTTTTTCGGGAACTGGCTTTCTCGCTCTTGCCTGCCCCATGAGCGCCTTTTCCAGGTTCGATCCTGCATCCTGAAATGCGGGCTTTATGCGGATCGCTTCGCGGAAGTGGACAATGGCCTCATCGGTTCTCCCCAATTGAGACAACGCTATTCCCATATTGTTGTGGACTGCCGCAGAATCAGGCTGTGCCTGCAGGACCCCGGCATAGTGAGAGACCGCCTCTTCCGTTTTGCCCTGTCTCGCCAGGGCATTGGCCAGATTGTAACGGGCATCAACATCATCCGGCTTGATTCTCAAAGCCTCCTGATAATGGGGAATGGCCTCCTCGAACTTGCCCTGCTCCGCAAGTGACGCGCCCATATTGGTGAGTATAATATGATTATTTTTTGTGACAGATAACGTATGGCTGAAGAGAGACATGCTGTTCTTCCAGTAAGTGACTTGATGCCATGTAATAATCATGAGTGCGCCGGTTACCATTACGGTTGCAGCAGTTAGTATGTATTCCCTATATTTGACACCTTTCGCAAAATCGAATATCAACCATACTACCGCGATAAAAATGCCAATCAGCGGAATATAGGTGTAGCGGTCAGCCATCGACTGAGCACCTACTTGAACAAGGCCAATTACTGGAATGAGTGTCCCAAGATACCAGAGCCAGCCCACAATAAAATAAGGATATCTTCGTGCGGTCCAGACGGCAAGACCGCATAATGAAACCAGAATCACAAAACTCCCAAACACCTGCCATGCCGGGATGAACTCAGGGTGCGGGTAAAGCACCGCAAGTGAAAACGGCCAGATTGCCTTCGCAATGTAGCAACAGTAAGCAACGAGTGCGTTTTCTATGCGGAGTAATAGCGAGAGATGCTTCATGGCTGTGATTTCATGTCTTTGAGCCACAAGTGTGAACGAGATCGAGACGGCAGTCAGTACAAAAAGAGGGATCTTCTCGTACACAAGCTTGCCCAAAAGCTTGAAATCAAAATATTCATGACCTATTCTTTTCTTATCCGCAGTCGAAGCAGTGTCAGCAACAAACCTTCTTAACGGCCAGTAGTCAAGAAGAAGAAAAACGCAGGGGAGTGTTACTATCATGGGTTTTGACATCAGTCCGAGGGCGAAAAGTAGCAGTATGGGCAAGTATGTCTTTAAGCTGGGCTGGCCAGCGTATTTTGCATATGCCCACAGAGCAAGCATCATGAAGAACGTGCTTAGAACGTCTTTTCGTTCAGTCACCCATGCGACTGATTCGACATGGAGAGGGTGAATGGCAAACAATGATGCAACTATGGCGCTTCTCCAAAGGGACCCCGTCATTCTGTGAAAGACTATGCATATAAGAAGGGTATTGATTATATGGAACAACAGATTGACGATATGATAACCAGAGGCATTCAGCCCGAAAAGCTGGGCATCCACCATGAGCGAGATCCATGTGAGGGGTTCCCAGTAGTCTACTTTCATCGACCTAAAACTGAAAGCCCACATGATGTTATCAGATTTCAGACCGGTGTTGACATGAACGTTCTCTGTCACGTACCTATCATCGTCATATTTGATAAAGTCGTGATTATATATCTGCCAGTATGGCGCCAGCGATATAAAGACCAGGACAAGATAAACAGCGATTCTGCGCGGCACGTTGATTCCGGTATTCTTTCTCATGATTTTTATTTATGCACTGCTCATTGAGATAGCCGTATATAAAGTATCAAAGTTGTTTTGTCAATTCGTGACAACGGCCCCTAAAAGAAAATTACTCATGCATGCACCCGTGCCAAGTCTTCAGTATGCATCGTGATGGAAAGTATGATTAGCGTGGGCGATTATGGTCTAAATAGATGTGATCGTCACAATACGTAAACTTTATTAGTATTACCGAGAATTCGCAGTTCGTGCGCCGAGGGCATCAAAAAATCATAAGCCTTACTTCGGCAGCAGCGTCTCCACGAGAGTCGCCCAGTAGCTTGCGCCTATGGGCAGGATACGGTCGTTGAAATCATACAGGGCTTGGTGCAGTCTGCCAGTTGCCTTGGGATTTCCTCCGCCGATCCCCATGTATGCCCCCGGCTTCTCCTTGAGAAAAAAGGCAAAGTCCTCCGAGGTCATGACAGGTGTGATGTCGGCAAAGACCCGGCCCTCTCCCGTGACCAGGGTCGCGGCCCGGACGGCCTCTTCAGTCTCCTGATCGGTATTGACGAGAGATGGATAGCGTCTCTCATAGACCATGTCAACGGCAACGCCGAAAGAGGCGGACACGCCGCCGCATATCTCGCGCATGCGCGTTTCCACCATGTCCTGCACCACAGGGAGAAAATGGCGCGTCGTCCCCCGGAGCCTGACTGTATCGGGGATTATGTTGTAGGAGGTGCCGCCATGAATTTCTGTAACACTGATGACCGCCGCCTGTACCGGATTGACATCGCGGCTTACGATGCTCTGGAGAAGGCTCACCAGATAGGCTGAAGCGAGGATAGGATCCTTCACATTCTGCGGGGTGGCGGCATGACCGCCCTTTCCTTTTATTTCTATATCGAAGACATCATAGGCCGCCATCATGGGTCCCTTGCATATGGCAAACGTCCCTTCCGGTAAAACGGGAAAGTTGTGCAGGCCGAAGACGGATCGGACGGGAAACCGCTCGAAGAGCCCTTCCCTGACCATCCTTCCCCCTCCCCCTTCGTTTTCTTCGGCGGGCTGGAAGATGAAGTGCACGGTGCCGCGAAAAGTATCGTTCCCGGCGAGATACTTCGCCGCCCCGAGAAGCATGCTCATGTGTCCGTCATGGCCGCAGGCGTGCATCTTCCCCTCGTTTCGGGAGGCGTAGGAAAGACCGGTTGCTTCCGCAATATCAAGAGCGTCTATATCGGAACGGAGTCCTATGGCCGGCGAACTTGCCGAGCCCCTCTGAATGGTTGCCACAATGCCCGTACCGGCAATGCCCCGATGAATATCGAGGCCGAAGGAAATCAATCTTTCGGCCACATAATCGGACGTCTCCTTTTCTTGAAAGGCCGTTTCCGGGCAGGTATGGAGCTCACGACGCCACTTTGTCATTTCCTCCGCCATCGCCCCGATCTTGTCATGCACCGCCATCGTTTGTCTCCTTTTCTTCCCTTAACTCAATCGCTGCATCGCTCTTTGAGCGCGGCAATGTCATCCGGAGCGAGGCTGAGGGAATCCGATTGCATCAGCCTGTACATTATGGCCGTGGGATTATCGTTGTGCTTCAATCCCAATGCATGGCCGAATTCGTGGGCGAGCACCCGTACCAGTCTATTCTCATCGTCAAACTGGTAGATTGTAATTGTCTGTTTGCCGTCCTTGCTGACGTAATCTCCCCCACAATACTCGCTGCCCAGTCTACTGCTTGCATCATAGGACTTGACTACGTCGAGGTTATGGTTGGCGGCAATATCATTTATGACAACGGTCATGCTGTTGAGGATGTCCGCAATCTTCTTGAGTTCCTCCTGGCGGGCTTGCAGATTTTGACGCATGCTGTTCAACTCGCCCGCCTCCGCCCTGAGCCGCCTGTAGAAGTCCTCCGTTACGACGCCTCGCTGACGCCCTCCTGCAACCTCGGCATTGTAGACGCCGAGACGTCTGCTATAGGCGTCAGAGTCACTCGCCAGGGCTGAATTTTTAGTTTCGTATTCCGCCTTCAGGTTTTCAAAACGAACCTTCATGTCATCATATGTCCCTTTAGTGGTCCCGATTGCGTAGTGGAGTTTCTTCAGTTTGTCCACAGCTTCCTGCCGGTAGTCATAGATGATATTGATCTCTATCTTGCCGCCAGGCTCCTCCCGGAAAAGCGGGCGGGCGTATGGTTTTCCCCAGATAGATGCAGCCTTCCCGGCCGCACCTGCAAAATCCGGGCGGCTCAATCCGAACCTCGCATCTACTGTGCCTATGCGGTAGGTCAGCGGCTCCTGGCACGGGCGGGGCATGCGATAGTATATTACGGCAAGGGCAATCAGGGTAATAAGAAGGAGATAGACCCTCAGATTGCTTCTCCCTGAGGAGTCCGGCATTCCAGGATAGTTGATTACAGGTTTCATAGAGTATGCATTTGGCGCCGGTGAAGGCGGCAATCCAATAATATTTCTTGGGTTCCCACCGGAGCCTGAGTCGACTGCGATTGATGTGCGTTACGTTGCTCACGGAGTATAATGGTAAAGATATTTAGTGTC
Organism: Syntrophales bacterium; assembly: GCA_049512055.1. Lineage (GTDB taxonomy): Bacteria > Desulfobacterota > Syntrophia > Syntrophales > UBA2185 > Fen-1135. Next base: position 16,145 of record JBEKXK010000002.1, read on the forward strand.
AATTGCAAATGCCTTGCGCCAGGCAGCGGCTCTGCAGGCTTTTCCGGCTGTGCCCTGAATGATGACACGTTGACCGAATCATTAAGGAAATAAAAAAAATGCCGTCCCTAAAATGCTGCATTCGTCAAAAAAGCCCCGTGAGACTGATGCTTGACATAATCGACGGGGCATCATATAGTAAATTAACTTTTAGAGCTGGTTTCAGTACGAGTCCCCTACCCCAGAGCTTAAGAAGGGCGCGGGGTTTTTTTAAGGCTGAAAGTAATTTCCTCACAAGCGGCATAGACCACGCCGTACGAAGGCAGGTGGAATATGGCAAGGCAAAGTCAGAACAAGTTCATTAAGAGACAAAAGGAACTTGAGCGCATGCGAAAAGCAAAAGAAAAGATGCTGAGGCGCCAGAGCAAAAAAGACAAGATGATGGAGTCTGATGAGGCGCCGGCGTCAGGCGAGCCAACGGATCAGCCCTGAAAACCCCATGCGATTGAATGTCGACAGTTTGGCAAGTACCCTTAAACAGTTTCCGATGCGGCAGATATTTGATTCCTGCACCGGTGATAGAGCCTGCTTCAAGTCTTCTCCGCGGTCTTCGGTATCCATAGAGAAAAGTACCTATCTTCAATGATTCCCGTTTTATATAGCGAAAACAAGGCAGTATCTGTTAATTATAAGAGTAAAAATTTAAATATACAAAAGAAGAATAAACTAATATAATGCCCTAAATTAAATGAAGGAGATGTTATGAATATTTATGTAGGGAACTTGGCTTACACCGTTACGGAAGAGGATTTACGTCAGGCTTTTGGAGAATTCGGGCAGGTAGCGTCCGCGTCCATCATCAAGGACCAGTCCAGCGGCCATTCCAAGGGATTCGGATTTGTTGAGATGCCGTCTACCGAGGAAGCGCAAGCGGCCATCAGCGGTCTCAATGGCAGAGAAGTGAAGGGACGGAAGCTGAACGTGAATGAGGCGCGTCCCCGCACCGAGGATCGCCGTGGTGGCGCCGGCGGCGGCGGCGGAAGACGTCCCGGCGGCAGACCGCGCTATTAGTAGAATTTCCATACCGCTATAAGAGCTTTGAAAATTTCCCATCTTGTCATTTCGACCCCTTCGGTTTACTCAGGGTAAACTCCGGGAGAAATCTTATTGACCGTTCATCAATCATTAAGATTGACACGTCGCTGCCCGTTCGCGTTCTCCGTTGCTGCGACTCGCCATGGCGATGACATCAGGCGCAGATTTTTAAAGTTCTCATATGCAAGAAAAAATATTGGGACTATGCAAATTGCAGAACTGATTGGCGAAAGCGTCCCCTTTATCCCCTCAATTATCTTATGCCATGAATAAGCGCCAAACTTTACTTATCTTTCTTCTGCCGGTCATTGTCTTCACAGGTTTGCTTTTTACTTCCTGCAAGGAAGAGGGAGAAGTCATTTCCAAGCCGGACGAATTCGCGCACGTCTATGAGGCCAGCGAAAATAAGCTGCTTCAGGCTATCGCACAGGTATTCAAAGACAAGGGATTCGGAACCGCCGCGATAAACCAAGAGAAGAACCAGGTCGAATCGGGTTACCTGATTCAGGATGACTGGAGAACGAAGGGCACAGCCAACGTTAAAAAGCTCAACTGGAAAGAATGTGAGGTTGTCCTCTCCGTCGTTACCGAGAAGAAGATCTCAAACGGGTGGGAGATGCGCAGGCTCCTCGGGAAAAAACAGTACGACACCTTTTTTGACGCCATAGAGCTTCAGCTTTATCAAGAGATGTATAAGGTCAAATAGGAGGGCGGCAGGCACTGATGGATCACCGGCGCCAATACTTCCTGTTGTGCGTGTGAAATTGCTCGACGATACGCTCCATTTCCTGGGGAGTGATAATCCTGCGATCGACGAAGAAGCTGCCGATAAGGGGCTGCAGCATTCTCTGTCTCGCGAGCAGGATGGTTCGCTGATAGCTGCTGATGTACCCGCAGCGAAGAGCGCATTCGCAGAATTTCTCACCTCTCCGCCGCATTGAGACAATTGACCGGATATCGTTCTGATCCAGCCAGTCCCATCGTACCGCAATGTTCCCGACCATGGGCCGCTTGCTTCTTTGCCACACGATAGCCTCGATCAGGTTCTTCATCGAAATGATGCCGCTATAGTAGAGAAACCGACCAAGAAGAAGCTGTTTTCTCGGAAGCCCTCCCTGCCAGAGATGTTCACTCATGCCGTGATACGTGCTTCGATGAGCGCAGCTTCCCGCCCTTTTTTGATCATGCGTCTCGTGTGTTCTCTGTCTTTTTCTTGCTGAGTCATGTTCATGGGGTCGGTGGGCGGCATAACCGCTATGCGAATATCTCCAGGGATATTCGAGAAACGTGTTCAATTGATTGTAGGCAAGGGTCACTTCTCTGAAGCGTTCCGTCAGGCTTGATGGCGATTCGGCAAGCGCTGTAGCGCGATCAGGGTGGGTCTCGAAAGCCCTCTTCCGATAAGCCCTCTTCAGCCGGGAAACCTTGAGGCATTTGAGGAAATCTCCAGAAAGGTTTGCATCTGTTCCAAACAGGACAGTGCAGGCCCTGTGAAGGTCTGATGATGTGGACGCCTTTTTGTCCTGCATTCTTTCTCCCCGTTTGCTTGCTGCCGATTATTTCTATGTGAGCAAGTGAAATACCGACGATTCCAACTAAGAATGTTCCGATCAATCTAGTTAATATTTATCACGAGCAACGCCAAATTCGCAAGTAGGAAAAGAGGAGCGGATACGTTGACCTGGATTCAGAAGTAGCCCCTGTTGTCGGATGATCTGTTGGCATCTTATATAATGTTGCATTGACAGATGGCCTTTTTTTCATTACAAGTGACAGTAAATTTTTAGGTATAATTAAAAAAATATTCAATGAAAAAAAGGGGGGTAACATGAAAGGAAGATGGATTGGATGTCTTGTAGTTCTCTCTTTTGTCCTTGGATTAGCCGCTACGGGCTTCTCGGCAAATTACAAACCCGAGTATAAGATGAGCATCGTGGTTGGTCCCACGACTTCCTGGGGCATGGGCGGCGCCAAGTTCGCGGAGCTGGTGAAGGAGAAAACAAACGGCCGGATCAATATCAAGGTGTATTACAGCGGCCAGCTCTACGCAGGGAAACAGACCAACGAATTCCTCCTCCTGAAGCAGGGCGTGGCGGATTTCGCTCTCGGTTCGACGATCAACTGGTCCCCGGCAGTCAGGGAACTAAACCTTTTTGCCCTGCCATTCTTCTTTAACGGCAGTTACAAGGCACTTGATGCAGTTGAAAACGGCGACGTCGGGAAAAGGATCTTTAAGATCCTCGAGGAAAAGGGTGTTCTTGCCCTGGGATGGGGAGAAAACGGTTTCCGCGAGATAACCAACAGTAAAAGGTCCATAAGGAAACCGGCGGATCTCAATGGACTCAAGATCCGGGTCGTCGGTTCACCCATCTTCATTGATATCTTCAAGTCCCTGGGCGCCAATCCCATATCCATGAACTGGGGTGAAGCCTTAAGCGCCTTCCAGGCGGGAACTGTGGACGGGCAAGAGAACCCTGTGACGGGCATCATCATTCCCTATAAACTCTGGCAGGTCAATAAATACTGCACGTTCTGGAATTACGTCATCGATCCCTTGATCCTGGCTGCCAGCAAAGAAACCTGGAATACCTTTGATGCGAAGGATCAGGCGATTATCCGCAAGGCCGCTCTGGAGGCCGCCGGCTGGCAGAAAAAATCCGCCCGTGAAGGCCTTGAGGGAAGCAGCGACTCTTTAAATATTCTTAAGCAGAATGGAATGGATGTTTACGTTCTGACGGCGGAGGACGTGAAAGACTTCAAGGGCAAGGTGAAGCCCGTTTATGACAGGTGGGTCCCCGAGATCGGCGCTGATCTTGTGAAAGCAGCCGAGAAAGCAGTCCAGAGCGCTGAAAAGAAAGCACCGGCTAAGAAAAGCTCCCAAAGAAATAAGTGAACAGACTGAAGTATCTATACTCGCATTTTGAAGAAGTGGTGAGCACAGCCCTGCTGGCTGTTATGGCCGTGTTTGCCTTCCTTAATGTCCTCACCCGCTATTTCATCCATTACTCCTTTGCATTCACGGAGGAGATCGAGGTGGCCCTCCTCGTGTGGATCACCATGCTCGGTGCGGCGGCAGGATTCCGGCGGTGTGTTCACCTGGGCTTTAATTTTCTGTCTTCAAAGGTTCCGCCTGCGGGCAGGACGGTCCTCTTGGTGATCAGTTCTCTTCTCACCATCTTTTGCTTCGGCGTCCTGCTCCGCTACAGCTTGGTCCAGATACAGGATGAATTGATGCTCGCGGTCACGACGGAGGCCCTGGATATTCCCCAGTGGCTGTATACCCTGGCCCTTACAGTCGGATCGTTATTGGTCATCTTCCGGGTCGTGGAAATGACAGTTAATAAGCTGAGGAGGAAGGAGGACTGATGGAAGGTATTCTCCTGTTTGGCCTCTTCCTCCTGATCCTTTTCGCGGGTGTTCCTGTCGCTGTCGCTTTGGGAACTGTCTCCCTTTTTCTCATCTGGCTCTATAATTTAGGCATCTCCGGCGTATCTCCGAATTTTTATGCCGGCATCGCCAAGTTCCAGCTCCTGGCTATTCCTTTCTTTATTCTGGCTGGCCTGATCATGGACCGCTGCGGCATCTCGAAAAGGTTGGTTCATCTGATCAGCCTCATCATAGGGCCTATTCATGGGGGGCTTGCCCTGGTGACTGTCATTGTCGGTTTGATTTTTGCCGGGATATCCGGCTCCGGTCCGGCGGACACGGCGGCCCTGGGAACCATTCTTATCACAGCCATGGCGGCGAGGGGATACGCGAAGGATTTCAGCGCCGCCCTGATCGCCGCATCGGGCTCTCTGGCAATCATCGTTCCTCCCAGCATCGCCTTCATAATCTACGGGGTCATCACAGGCACCTCGATCCCCGCCCTTTTCGCTGCCGGCGTGTTACCCGGTATCATCACCGGCCTTGTTCTTATGATCCCCTCCTATATCATCTCAAGGAAAAGGGGCTGGAGAGGTGAGAGATGGGGAACACGCAAAGAAATCTGGGACGCCTTCAAGGAGGCCTTCTGGGGGCTCATGGCCCCATTCGTCATCCTGGGCGGCATGTACGGCGGTATCTTCACGCCGACGGAAGCAGCAGTGGTTGCCGTGTTCTATGGATTGTTCGTGGGCATGGTCATCTATCGCGAGCTTGATTTTCACGCTCTCTATGAACTGCTCCGCGACACCGTTTTGTCTTCAGCAGTCATCATGATCATCGTGGGATTTGCCGGCCTTTATGCCTGGACCGGATCTACCATAGGAGTCATGGACAAGTTCTCCAGCTCTATTCTCTCTCTGTCCACGAATCCCGCTGTTCTTCTCGTGCTTATCAACATCATGCTGCTCATCGCCGGCATGCTCATGGATGCGATTTCCATCTATTACATATTCCTCCCTATGCTGATTCCGCTCATCAAGATCTTTAACTGGGACCCCATCTGGTTCGGCGTTGTCATGACAGTCAACCTGGCTATCGGCCAGTTAACTCCGCCTGTGGCGGTGAATCTTTACGTTGTCTGCAACATCGCCAACATATCCCTGGAAGAAGTTTCTAAAGCAGTCCTTCCCTTTATTCTTATTATGATCGTCGCGCTGGCCATCATCATCTATTTCCCCTGGCTGTCGCTGTACCTGCCTGCGCTGTTTAAGTTGTAGCATGGGCACTGATTTCAATTTGAACCGTAGCCCTCTCATTTAGTACAAATTAAGGGGGGGGTCTATTGATCACGATATGGAATGTGATAGACGGCGGCGTATTCTATGCGCGGTGGTCGTGCCATGGCTGTTCACTACTGGCTTCATGAACACTGTCAAGATTAAAAACCTGACCTACTCTTGCAGCATGGTTGCCCGAACCTTAATGTCTTCTCTCAGTTAATGAACCTTCTGTTCTCCCGGATCAATTAGTTTCACGGTCCCGAATTTATCTTCATACTGTTTCAGGTTTATCGTTAGGGCTTCGATCGCTCTCTTAACATTGCCCGGACTCAGTATTATTCTTGAAACCAAGTGAGTCCCATTGGGCGAGCTTAAGAGCCAGTCAATAATGAACTCTTCCGGGCTATGTGCGACCAGCATCAAATTGCTGTATCTGCCTCTCGATATTTCATCAACGGTATTAATCTGGACCTGCTGGGGTTGCTTGGGATCAGATTTGTCTGCCATATTGCTCTCCTTTATTGTGGAAAAAGGTGACGGCTCTATTTATTGCGGCTCTGGGGCCGCAATACCTATTTCAAAAATCTGTATTATGTCCCCAGATTATTAATGTCTTCGAATTGAAGAATTGGCCACACTTCACCCGGTGAGATCGTGTCCATGCCTGACGGATTCCAACAGATACTGGCTCCTTCTATGGCTAAGTGCTTTATAAAATCAAAAGAAGTTAATACCTGTTTTTTGCCATCTATTACAAAAAAAGCCTTTTTTATTATGGCAGGACCTACTCCCCTATTGTGAAGAACTATTGATAGAGGGCGATCTGAAACATCCCAGTATTCAAAAGCCAGAATGGGTTTAACTGCAAGGCGATTATGTTTTCTATGAGTTAAACCTTGCCAGACAGATACAATCAGCGCCGAAATTGCTATGACAACGGCTGAAATTGATATTATAGTATTCTCATTCATATATTCTTAGGCACGTAATACAAATTTAGTTGATCATCAATAGACGTCTGGCAATCTCCTCAAGCATCTCCAAAATTCTGAAGATTATGATGCGAACTCTATATGGGCTCTGGGGACACAATACCTATTTCAAAAATCTGTATTATGTCCCCAGATTATTAAGTGGTTTTTGCATTTTTTCATAGTACCATTCCCCTTTGTTATGTCAAGTTAGCAATTACTTAAAAATACACTTGATTTTTGCCCTACAATAATCACAAGAATCCTGATATATTAGTTATTACTCTCGATAAAACTGCAATATAGCGATTATAAATAGAACCACCACCGGAAACCAATGGACAATATCTTTAGCGAAAATCTCACTTTTGCAATTGGAATCATTGCGGGCCTCTTCGCTATATTGGCTGGCCATCGCCTCTTGATATATCGAGACAAAAGAAGACGAGCCGATGATGCCGCTAATGAACTCAGGAAGGTTCTCAATCAAATGCTTGTTGATGTCCGTAGCGATAACACTGATGCCATTCTTAATGTTTTCTCCATTGATAAGAAGAGGATCAAGGGACACCATGTTGCATATCTCAACTTTCGCCATCACTTGAAAGGGGAATGCCGCAATCAGTACGATGATGCATGGAATCAATATCATGACGACTTTATATACCAATGGGATTTCGATGGTTCTCTTCGTGAGAGACTTGTAAAAGACATAGAAGATTTGCTTCGATTTACGGAATATAGGTTCTTTAAAAATATGTCCCTTATTTGGCAGAAAATATGGTGGAGAATTAGGTTTAAGATTTTTGGGTTTATAAAGAAAGGAAGGAGCTTCTTGAAAAATGGGACACACCTCGGAGAGATGAAAAAAGTATCAAAGAAGCCGATAATTCTCTTGATAAACTTTTTAGTAAAATCGAGGAAGATGAGGACGATGGGGATTATGATCCACTGGGTAGAAATAAGAAGTAACCACTTTTGCCTTGCCTTCTCTACCCCTGTATCAAAGTAACAATCACCAAAAGAATACTAGAAAAATACGGGGAAATATTAATGCAAAACAAATAACAGCAGTGTGTCCATAAATTCGAAATGCTATAGGGAATTTCCCATCCAGCTTGCAGTGTATTCGCAAAGGCCGGCCGGCTTTTCGATATTTGGCTCCTTAATTTCCCACTTACCTTTCAAGCCAAGTTCGCGCGCGGTGAGTTCAAAGTGGCACATGGCGATGCCCATATCCACCCGCTGCAAATCCGCTATGTTCAAGAGCCTGAAGGTAAGGCTGTTGCCGTACCCCCGGGTGCGCTGCATATAGAAGTGCCAGAAATCCCCGTCTTTGATGATTCTCCAGGGCTGCTTGTTTGAAGCGGAAGGCGCGATCCGCACCATTTCCAGCGGCGCCGCATGCGGACTGGCTTCATCAGGCGAGAGAGGAACACCGAATTTCTCCCGGAAGAAAAGATTTTCCCAAGGTTTGCGGTTGTGCCCTCCCACAAGCTGACGGATCGTGACGCCCGATTGCTCCCTCTTCAATATATATCCTACGGAAGCCACGGCAGGCACAAGCTCGAGAACTGTCGCAGAAATTTTTCTTGCAAAGCTGCTCCTGGTGAAACTGCCTCCCAGCCAGCAAGTGCCGAGCCCCATATCCGTCGCAAAGAGAATCGCTCTCTCCATCATGTAGCCAAAGTCTTCCAGGTTCTTTGCAGAAGGTCCCACAGCGCCCACGATAAATCCTGCGGCGTCCTTGATAAAGCCGTATGTGCCCAGTCCCTTCAGGGCCTTTCGGTCCTGATCCGTTGCTGCGATGAGTTTAAAACGCACCGCCGTGCCGAATGGTCCCGCGCCGGTTGCAGACAGGAAATCGGACAGACGCTCCCGGTCTTCTTCCGCGATGGGCTTATCAATATATGTCCGGCAGGAAAAGCGTTTCCGAATAATCTCTGTTACGGGCTTGCTGTAAAGCATGATTCCTCACCATTCACCCAAGTTCCCGAGGATAAAATCCCCCCAACCCCCTTTATAAAAAGGGGGCGGACGGGGAATTTTCCCTTTAATAAAAGGGAGACTTGAAATCTGGATTCCCATCTTCATGGGAATGACCAGTGGAATATGTCCATCTGTAAGACGCTACACTAACTGCCGGAGGCAGGAGGGCGGGCCGGCACGGTTACAAACATACCGCCCACGCATAAGGCGGCAGCGAAAAGCATAACGCCGCGATACCCCCATCCCTGGGCAATGAGACCGCCGAGGATCGGACCCACGGCATTGCATAAATTAAGGGTAGACTGGAAGATGCCCCCCGCAGTACCCTTTTCTTTTCCGGCACGCAATACGATCAGCAAGCCGCCGACATAGAGGCATGACCAGGCCACTCCCAGGATCACCTGCACTATAACCAGGGCAAACCGGCTTGTCAAAAAAGCATACGCTGTGAAGACGAAAATTGAAAGCACTTGACCCCAGAAAAAAGTCTTGAACTCCGAAAACCTCTCGAGCTGTCGCATTACCAAAAATTGCACGGCATAATTAACTCCCCATAAGATACCGATCCAAAAATGATCGAGTCCTATGGAGACCAGATACAGCGGAAAAATGATCCAGATGGCGCTGGCCCCCAGATGACGGAGGAAAACAGCAAGGTAAACCCTATAGTCCCGTCGCATTACAAGCCACAGATTGGGAGGTTTGGAAAATTTATGCGAAGGCATCTTTTGAAAGGCCAGAGAGATGAAAAAGGCCAGCAGGCAAAAGAGAAAACTGAGCCAGAAAAGAAGTTCGATGTCGCCAACCATTGCTGCCGCGGCAGCGCCGAAAATCCATCCGAGGGACCCGTAGGAGCTGTATTTCCCCATATTGGCGCCGCATTCAAAGGCGTAAGTGATCATTGCCGCAACGGCAATGCCGAGGGCAAAGCCTACGGCCGCCCGAACGATAATTAATGCCGGGACGCTGTGCGCGAGGAGTTGGGCGGCAAAGGCCACACTGCTCATCAGAAGCCCCCACCGCACAAAGAGAAGCCTTCCCAGGTGGTCGGATTTCCAGCCCGAAATAAGAGAAGAAAATAGGAACGCGATCCCGTAGGCTGCGCCCACAACGCCGACCTCAAAGTCGGACGCACCCAATTGTGCACCCAGGAGGGGAACAAAGATAAATGAACTCATCGTAGCGAAGCTGAGAAAAAAGTTAACGAGGCCTATGAGCCAGCGGTAAGACCCAGCCCCTGCCTGATCTACCTTCTCTATAATAATATCTTGTTCTAACATGATGGTTCATTATCGCATAAATGCATGTGTCATATCAATTCGTACAAAAACAGAAAAACCCCGAAAGTACCTCCGGGGCTCGTTTTCTTAATTGCCGGGAACATTATTTAATCGAAGCTCTCCGCAGCAAGCTGCGGAGAATCTTCGATTCTTAAGGAACAGTATCGTTCGTCATTCGCTCGCTTACCCCGCAGCACGCCACGGGGAATGCACTTGCTACCGAATTCATCGCTCTTATATCTTTTGTGTCCTAACCCCGATCCCTAGATGTATCCGGCCTCTTCGGAATTATGAGCCACATGGCAAAGTAGGCGGGAATGGCAAACCCGAATGATAAGAGGACAAGCATAATAAAAATAATTCTTATCAAGGTGGCATCCCGGTCAAAATACTCCCCGATGCCCCCGCAGACGCCTCCTATTTTCTTGTCAGTAGACGAAAGATATAACCTTTTCATTTGAACACCTCTTTGAAATCAATTAACCATCTTTTGCAGCGGCCGACCCCTTGCTCTTCGAACGAGTCTTCTGCTCCTTCACTATGCGTATCGTTTCTCGGACTTCCTTGGGAGTGACGCTCTTCCTGATCTTCTCCATCTTCTCCATGACCTCTTGAAAGCGAAGTCCTTCCGCCGCGCTTATCCACTCCAGGGCCAGCCTTTCCGTGCGGAGGCCCATCTTTTCCATCTTCTTCCAGATGCGCTTGATACGCCGCTCTGTCCACTGATTGGCGTTCATGTAGTGGCAGTCGCCTATGTGACAGCCCGATACCAGCACTACGGGCGCCCCTTTGGCAAAGGCACGCCAGATGAACTTCTCGTGCACCCTGCCGGAGCACATGGTCCGGATCAGGCGGGTGTTGTGCGAGTAGTGAAGCCGCGATACACCGGCGATATCGGCTCCTGCATAGGAGCACCAGTTGCATGCGAAGACCGGTATCCTCTCGGCGGCATTCCCTTCGAGCACGGCGTCAATCTGAGCCTCAATCTGCGCGTCTGTAAAATGATTCATCATAATAGCCATGGTGGGGCATTCAGCCGCGCATGTGCCGCAGCCCGAACATGCCGCTTCGGTGACTACTGCTGCCGTCTTCGCCCTTGTGTCCACGCTGATGGCATTGTACGGGCACACCTTTGCACACAGGCCGCAGGAGTTGCATAGTTCGGGATCAACTGCCGCTGTGATCGCCTCCACAGTGAGCGATCCGGGATTCATGAGGCGCATGGCCCGGGCAGTGGCTGCAGAGGCCTGGGTGACGGAATCTTTTATGTCTTTGGGACCTTCGGCGCAGCCGGCAAAGAAGATCCCCCGTGTCGCTGAATCCACGGGCTGCAGCTTCGGGTGGGCCTCCAGGTAGAAGCCGTCCGATGTTGTCTGGAGGGCCAGCATCTCCTGAATAGTCTTCATGTCTGCCGGAGGTTCGAGGCCTACAGCGAGGACAGCCATTTCCGTGTGGTGGCTCTCCAACTCATTTGTAGCTGTGTTTTCCACTGTCAACACAAGATCCCGCGTTGCGGGGTCCTGCTTAATGTCACCGGGAAGGCCCCGGATGTAACGGACACCCATACCCTTGCTGCGCCGGAAGAGATCCTCGAATCCCTTGCCAAAGGCCCGGATGTCAATATAGAACACCTTCACCTCCATGTCCGGATAGTGTTCTTTGAGCATGATCGTGCTCTTCACAGTGTTCATGCAGCAGATATTCGAACAGTAGGGCCTGCCCCGGCGCTGGGATCGGGAGCCCACGCATTGTATGAAGGCGACGGACTTGGGAATCTTACCATCTGTAAGGCGGATGACCTTGCCGCTCGTAGGCCCGCCGGCATTGATCAGGCGCTCGAGCTCCATGCTCGTCAGCACGTTCTCGTAGCGGGTGTAGCCATACTCATCGAGAATAGTCGGATCATAGGCCTCCATGCCCGTGGCCACGATGATTGTGCCGACGTCGAACTCCATCTCTTCATCGTTCATGTCGAAGTCGATGCAGCGCTTCTTGCATTTTTCTATGCACTTTCCGCAGATGATGGGATTGTGACCCAGGCATCGGGTGATATCGACGGCAAAAGCCCCCGGCACCGCTTGAGGAAAAGGCGAATAGATGGCCCGGCGGGAGCTCAGTCCCATGTTGAACTCATCGGGAATGATGACCGGGCAGACCTCAACGCAGTCGCCGCATGCCGTACACTCCTTCTCCTTCACGTACCTCGCCCTCTTCAGGATGCGCACATGAAAGCTGCCCACGAATCCCGTGATCTCTTTTACTTCACTCATCGTTAAGAGCGTAATGTTGGGATGCCGACCGGCATCCGTCATCTTGGGACCGAGTATTCAGATGGAACAGTCCATAGTGGGAAATGTCTTGTCCAGCCTCGCCATGATGCCGCCGATGCTCGGTTGTTTCTCGACGAGTATCACCTTGTAGCCCGAGTCCGCGAGATCAAGCGCCGCCTGGATCCCCGCCACACCTCCACCTATAACCAGAGTTGAGGGTGCGACCGGAACATCCATTTCCGTTTGTGCGGCAAGCAGGCGGACCCTTGATACGGCGGAGCGCACCAGATCTCTCGCCTTGATAGTGGCATTCTTGGCGTCATGGCTGTGCACCCATGAACATTGCTCACGGATGTTCGCCATCTCCATAAGGTAAGGGTTCAGTCCGGCCTCACTGACGCACTGCCGGAACGTAGCCTCATGAAGCCGCGGTGAGCACGAGGCCACCACTACACGGTTGAGTCCAAATTCCTCTATGTCACTCTTGATCTGGTTCTGGCCGGGCTCGGAGCATGTGTATCCCTGGTTCCGGCATATCACAACGTCCGGCAGTTTACCTGCATATGCAGCCACTGCATCGCAATCGACAACGCCCGCGATATTAGATCCGCACTGGCAGACATAGACGCCTATTCTGACTGCGTTATCCTGTTTTGATTCTTCCATTCATCATCCTCTTTATTGAAGCTCTCCGCACCAAGCTGCGGAGGATCTTCGATTCTTAAGGAACATTACTATTCGTCATTCGCTCGCTTACCCCGCGGCAAGCCACGGGGACTGCGCTCGCTACCGAATTGAAACCTCTATATTACGCGATCTGGTCGGCCAGAACGGACACCAGATCCCGTATTTCCATCTTTATCTTCTTCCCCTGCATCAATGGATCGCGTATAGTGCAGGTGAGATGGATCATGCATTTGGGACATGCCGTAACGAGCATGTCCGCACCGGTTGCCCGCGCCTCCTCGAGCCTCTGCACCTGAATCTGCTTTGAAGATGCATCACAGTTGATGAAGCCGCAATTCCCGCAGCACAAAGCGCCCCTGCCTGAGTGTTCCATCTCCCGGAACTCCATTTCCGGAATGAGGCCGAGCAATTCCCTCGGGCCTGCATAGCGGTTCAGCATGCGCCCAAGCCTGCATGGATCCTGAAAAGTGACGGTGCGCTTGAGCGGCCGGAAGACCGTGCTGCCAAGCTGCATCTCCCGTTGGAGGAGATCCAGGAGCAAAGTTACTCTAATGTCAAACCCCGGTATGATGCGCGGCATGTGCTCACTCAAGACCTGGAAACACTCGGGGCACGAGACGATGATCTCCTTCACGCCGGCATCCTTGAAGGATGTGTAGTTCAGCCGGCAGAGCGCCTCAAAGTTTTCAATATCCCCCGACCAGAGCAGGTCGTGTCCGCAGCATCTTTCATTCGGCAGGAGAACAGGCTTGATGTCCAGAAAATTCAACAGGCGCACGCTGTCTTTTGCTATAGAGACCGTATCCACATCGATGCCGGCGAAGAAGACATTGAAATATGGCGCGCATCCGGTGAAAAATGCGACGTCTCCTGACGAAGCCACTTTAATGCCTGGATCCAGCCAGTCGAGGCGGTTCTGCTTGAGGCGCGGGGCAGTCATCATCCTCATCCAGGAATGGATGGCGCCGTCGTGGGCGCGATAGCCCTTCAAGCCTTTTGTTTCAGCCAGCAGCGTACGCATCTCCAGGATGAAACGATTGAAATCCACGCCCGATGGGCAGCGTTCACGGCATAAGCCGCAGGTCAGGCATTCCCAGACCGAATTTTCGATGTAGGCCTCGTCCTCGCGCTCGGAGATCACTTTGTGCGCCAATAATCTGGGGGAGTATTCCTTGCCTGAGAGCCTTCGCGGGCACGAAGCAGTGCACTTGCCGCATTCCAGACATTGGTACAGCGACATATCTACGATCATCTGATCGATCTTCGGGTCGTTCAACTCTTCAACTCCTCCAGTTTGCGGCCTTCTCTGGACATCAGAGTCCCCAGAGCCTTCACCTCTTCCCTAAAATTCCATAGAGTCCGAACCAGCTCTTCTTTTTCATGGGCCCCGAAGGTGCGCTCCACCAGCCGTTCCTGGCGGATTCCCAGAAGGTGGAGTATCCTGCGGACGCGGTGCACATTTTCATGGCCCACCTCAGGCCCCGGGCCGTAGCGGCAATCCTCGTCCGTGCATTCCAGAAGTATTACTCCGTCTGCGCCAAACTCAAAGGCCCTCAGGATAAGGGCCTGATTGATGCGGCCGATGCACATCACCCGTATCAGGTGAAAGTTCGCCGGCATGCTCATCCCCGTCATCCCCGCTGCGTTGTAGCAGGCGAAAGGACTCCAGTTGCAGCATATCGCCAGGATGCGGACAGGCTCCATATCACAACTCCCTGACCAGTGCGCCTGCCACGATCTCTTCGAGGAGACGGTTGGTAAAGTACGGCATGTCCATGGCAGTCACCGGACAGCGTCCCACACAGCCGCCGCACCCGACACAATTGTAGCGCAATACCTCCGCCGTGTAAAAGCCGCGCTCATTGGCGACAAGCCTGACGGCGTCAAAGGGACATATCTCCACGCAACGGCCGCAGCCGCGGCATCGCTTCCTGTCCACCTTGGGACTGAGCTCATGGTCTTTCAAAAAGGCCTCTGCCGCAGTAGTAGCCACGTGCGCGGCCAGGGCGGCTCCTGCCTGGAAAGCAGTCACCCTCTTGAGTGTCCTGGGCATTACCCGATAGACGCCGATCTGGGGGCTGTGGAAAAATTTAAAGTTGTAGCGATAAAATTTCTTGAGGCCGAACATCCCCGCGGGAATTGCAAGAGGAAGGACGTTCATGTCGGCAAGACACACTACATCCGCATGGAAATTCTTGCGAACGCCATTCTCACGCACGGCCACCGTAAAATCACCCAGGTGTCCCTTGATTCCTTCAATGAGAGCTTCCTCCACATGCGTGATAGAAGCCCCGGCGATCCTGCTGACGGGCCTTTTGCGGACATCAGCGGGTGCTTTCTGGTCATCCTTGAGACTGCAACGATGGATCAGGCGCACCTTGAATCCCTGCATGTTCAGGTTGAGGGCGGCGCTCAGGCCTACTTCCGAACCACCCAGAATCAGTATCCGATTCCCAATCTTCGTTGTGCTCTGGCGGAGCGGCCCCATGACCCGGGCGCGAATAAAGGCCTCCCTCAGAAAATTGCGCATTCTTTCTACGAGCATCTCTTCGGATACATCCGGAGAGCCCAGGTGATCCCTGATGTTTATTGTCTCAAACCGGCAACGGTCAAGGCCATGCCTTTCAAACAGAAGGATGCGGGCGCGGTTTCTCTGATCGTTGCAGGAAATGCACTGAAACTCCAGGGGACAGCATACGCAGGAGGCCAGGATGACTCTCCCCAGCCTGTGCTCCCGCACAGCGGCGGCAATCCTTTCGGCGCCATGGGGATGGCAGGCCGAAAAAATCAGATCACTGTGCATCACGCCAGGCATCCTCAATGCCATATCCCGGATGCGCTCAAGGGCAGCAGGTGTTGCGAGGGTTCCGTTGCACGTGCAGGTGAATACTCCGAACCGCACTTCCTCTTCAGAAGCGATTGCAACCGGCTGGCATGGGACACTATTGGTCCGGAGGGACGAGCACTCCGCCATGGCCTGGCCCGCCGAGGCGCTGCCCGCAATCAATACATTCACGAGGTCTGTAGAGCTCCGGAAGTCTCCCACGCGGTATACATGTTCCTCATCGGCCAGGTTCAGGTGCGCAATCTCTTCATCGCCGGCCACAATTACGGCAGGACTGGAAACAGTCATGAGCTCCCTGTTCTTGAAATGATTGATGGCCCCTATATCCTTGCAGACGCTTTCGCAGAGGCGGCACTCGCAGCAGGAGCTGCAGTGCAGACAGCGTGCTGCTTCAGCCACTGTCTGCTCCTCGGTCAGTCCCAGATCCACTTCTTTAAAATCCCGGCGCCTCTCTGTCGCTTGCCGGCGCTGCATTTCCGGTCGAGATTTTCGGGGAGTGTCCTCAGATATTTCCAAATGCTCTCCGGCGCCGCGAGATTCATCAGGCAGCGCGCCCCACAATGGAGATACGCCGGTAAGATATTCGACAGCTCGTGCAGCGGCCCGGCGGCCCTGAGACATGGAGCCTACCACAGTATCCGGTCCTGTGACCGCATCCCCGGCTGCAAAAACGCCTGCCTGCGAAGCCGAGAGACGCGCGTCCACATTGATCGTCCCCGACCGGCCCGTAATCAGCTCTTTTCCGAGCCCGGTTCCCGCCAGGGACGGCTGTTGTCCGATGCCGACAATCACTGTATCCGCCGGCCGGAAGAACTCTGAACCTTTGACCGGTTCCGGCCTTCGTCGTCCACTCTCATCGACGGCGCCCTGCTTCATGCGGATCATGTCAAGTCCGGTAACCCTTCCCCTCCGGGAAACGATCCCGACGGGCGCCACGAGGTATTCAATCTTTACCCCTTCCTCCTGCGCACTCCGTATCTCCGATTCGTGCGCCGGCATATCTTTGCGTTTACGGCGGTAGCAGATGGTGACGGATTTGGCTCCCAGCCGGATGGCGGACCGGGCCGCATCAATGGCGGAATTGCCGCCGCCGATTACGACTACATCGCCCCGGATGTTCGGCTTGCCGCCGGTGTTGAGCTCCTTCAACATCTCGAGGGCTCCATACACGCCCTTGGCATCTTCACCGGTAATATTGAGGCGGAGGTCCCGGTGCGCCCCGGTGCATAGGAGGACAGCCTGGAAACCCTGGTCAATCAGATCCTTGATGGAGCGGATCGGTGTACCGGTACGCATCTCTACGCCGGCATCGGCTATGGCCTGTATCTCTGCATCGAGGACCTCACGGGGAAGTCTGAAGGCGTTGATTCCCATCCGCAGTATTCCTCCCGCCTCACGATGGGCCTCAAATACCGTGACGCTGAAACCCTCCCGGTTGAGGAAATAAGCCGCCGCCAGGCCGGCGGGACCGCCGCCCACTACGGCCACTCTTTCAGGCCTCAGCGGCTTTTGGGCGCCGGGCAGCCGCGGTCTGTGCTTGGCCATTTCCCGGTCGGCAAGAAAACGTTTTACGCTGCATATCGCCACCGCCTGGTCGAGCGAACTCCGCCTGCAGGCTTCCTCGCAGGGGTGGTGACAGACGCGCCCGCATATGCCCGGCAGGGGATTGTCCTGCCTTATCATGTCAAGGGCCTCGTCAAATCGCGAGGCGGCAGTCAGCGCCATATAGGCATGGACATTCACGCCCAGGGGACAGCTTATCCTGCATGGAGAAGGTTTGCGCTTATCCAGATCAAGGGCCCGGGAAGGGCAGTAGGCCGGCGTCCTGCGCAGGGGAGGATGGCTCGAATTCTGAAGGGGACAAATCTCCATGCAGCGACCGCATCCCGTGCAGAGGTCATAGTTAACATATACGGGGTCTTGTGTGATGACGGCCCGATAGCCATCGGGACCCCGCTTGATGGCCTCGATGCGCGCATGGGTTAAGGCGGTGACCAGCGGATGACGCGTTACCTGCAGGTACAGCGGGCGGAACTGGAAATCCAGATCCTCAGGGTAATCGGTAAAGGGCGCGGCTCCCCCGGGGTGCTCCAGGAAGTGAATCGCTTTCGTGACCCAGACCAGGGGCAGGCCGGATTGCGAGAGGTCCTGCGCCACTTTAAGGGCACCGTAACCGGAGCCTACAAGGAGAACGGCTTTTTTCAGGTTGCTGGTTGAGGAACTCCGATGCATCACTAATCCCTTGGCAACCTGCCCTGTTTTGCCCGGCTCTTGAGGGTAGCCTTGCCGTATTCGCTGCCGCGCTCGAAGGCCCGTGCGTTTACTTCCCGCGTTGGCGCCGGCACAGACGTCTGCACAGCTTTGCGCAAAGCCTCAGCGCTCACTAAATTATATACGGCAGCAAGAAATCCGAGCATGACGATATTCGCCATCATTCTGTTGCCCAACTCTTCGGCGAAGCGGGTCGCCGGTATATTGTATGTGGTTACGTCTGAAGAATTTTTTTTTGCCTGCACAAGATCCGATTCCAGGATTAGCGTGCCGCCGTCACGCAGACTGCCGATATTCTTGGAATAGCCTTCCTGGCTCAGACAGATCAGGACATGCGGCTCCTTTATATAAGGGAAAAGGACTTCCTCATCGCTGATAATAATCTGGGCCGAGCAGGCGCCACCCCGAGCCTCAGGGCCGTAGGCCTGCGTCATGGTGGCAAATTTTCCGTCGTAAAGAGTGGCGGCCGTTCCGAGGATGTCGCCGGCCATGATGACCCCCTGTCCGCCGAAGCCCGTTATGAGAATGTGTTTTTCCTTATTCATGATAGTATCGCTAATCACCCTGCCTGATTTTCCGGCACGATCGTGCCTTCAAAATCCGGCCAGTCCCCAATCAGATTCTTGCAGCTCAACTGATAGTTATCCATAAATGTCGACCGTTCGGTGTCCACAAATTTGCCCACTACGATATTGCTGCCGAAGTCTATGGGCGCCTCTTTTGGATCGATGTCGTTGCGAATGACGGAACGCTCATGATAAAACTTCAGAGTCTCCAGGGCAGTGCCGATCTTGTTGCGGCGCCCGAAGGAGGTGGGGCAAGGAGTCAGGACCTCGACGAACCCGAACCCGCGCTTCTGCATTGCCTCGGTAATGGAGTTTGTGAGCCTGCGTATATGCAAAGACGTCCAGCGTGCGACGTAAACCGCACCGCATGCAGAGGCCAGATAGCAGAAATTGAACGGTTCCTCCGGACAGCCCGTGACGCTTGTGGTAGTCTTAGCCCCGAAAGGCGTACTGGGAGCGAGTTGCCCGCCGGTCATCCCATAGTTTAAGTTGTTCACACAGATGACTGTAACGTCAATGTTCCGCCGGGCCGCATGGATGAAATGATTGCCCCCTATGGCAAGCAAGTCACCGTCACCGGAGATGACGATCACCTTCAGCTCCGGTTTCGCCAGCTTCAGGCCGGTGGCGAATGGCAGAGCGCGGCCGTGCGTTGTGTGGAAGGAATCCAGCCGGATATATCCGGCCATCCGCGCGGTGCATCCGATACCGGAAACTATGGCAGTCTTGTCCAGATCGTTGCCTGATTTCTGAATGGCGGCAATCACAGACCCGAAGACGGTGCCGATGCCGCACCCGGCGCACCATATATGGGGAAGCCGCTCACTCCGGATCAATCCTTCCATGGGATGCTCGGGCAGGGTCTTTTCCGCTTTTTTCGTCTTCATTTCTTCCCCTTTATAGAGTCTTCAATGGCGCTTAGGATGGTTACAGGGTGGATTATGGAACCGCCCATGTGGGACACCAGATGAACGGGACACGCGCCTCCGGCGCACCGCTGCAATTCGAGGACCATCTGGCCTGCGTTAATTTCCGGCATAATGAGGGCGCGCACCCGGCCGGCTACGTCTCTGATAAGTGTTTCGGGAAAGGGCCATACCGTTTCCAGTTTGATAAGTCCCGCGCGTATGCCTCTGTTTCGCGCATCGCGCACGGCCTGCCTGGCGGACCGCGCACTGATCCCATAAGCAACTACAACGACATCAGCATCGTCGAGGAAAATATTTTCCGTCCGGATGATCTTGTCCCTGTTGTTTACGATTTTCCCGATCAGACGATTGACCATCTGCGCCTGTGTCTTCTCGTCCATCCCCGGATAACCGCGCTCATCATGCGTCAGACCTGTGATATGGATCCTGTAGCCGTCACCGCAGTTGGCCATGGGCGCGACCCCGTCCGGATCCGGGTGATAGGGCAGATAATCTCTTGGAGATACCTTTGGCTTCCGCCGTCCGACAAGCTTGATTTCCTCTTTTCGGGGAATGACGACGCGCTCGTTCATGTGACCGACTACCTCGTCCGCCATGATCATGACGGGTATACGGTACTGCTCGCTGAGGTTGAATGCGCGGACGGTCAAATCAAACATCTCCTGGGGACTGGAGGGTGCAAGCGCAATGACCTCGTAATGCCCGTGTGACCCCCAGCGGGCCTGCATCATATCCCCTTGGCCGACGAGCGTCGGGAGTCCCGTAGAAGGCCCTGCCCGCTGCACATTACAGATCACACACGGTGTCTCCGTACAGATCCCGAGACCGATATTCTCCATCATCAGGGAAAAGCCCGGACCGGACGTGCTGGTCATGGCCTTCACGCCTCCCCAGCT
Source organism: Syntrophales bacterium (assembly GCA_049512055.1). Lineage (GTDB taxonomy): Bacteria > Desulfobacterota > Syntrophia > Syntrophales > UBA2185 > Fen-1135. The sequence continues at coordinate 36,569 of JBEKXK010000002.1, forward strand.
TGCACCCAGGATAGCCGACATGGATGCGATCTCGTCTTCCATTTGAATATATATGCCGCCTAGTTCCGGCAGCCTCCGGGACATGCGCTCGCCAATCTCCGTTGCCGGGGTAATCGGATACCCCGCGAAAAAGCGGCATCCCGCAGCCAGAGCGCCCTCACAGCAGGCATAGTCACCGTTCATGAAATAGGTCCCCGTCAATACGGCCTTATCAGCCATACACCTCTCCTCGCATAACAGATACTTTATTATACTGATATGCAGTAAGTTCTTTCTCTACTTGTTCTTCCTTCGAGACCGGGCGGTCTTACCCTGTGCTGTTTCTGCTGCCTCTATGGAGAATATTCCAAATTCCGGACACAGGGCCTCGCAGAAATGGCAATTGACACATTTTGACTCGTCTATGACTGCAGGCGTATGATAGCCTTTGGCATTAAATGCCTGAGACATGGCAAGCACATCGCGCGGACAGTATGCGACGCAGAATCCGCACCCTTTGCAGCGATCCTCGACGATGATGACCTTACCCCTGCTGGCCTTGATACTCTCCAGATCGAGCGGTTTTCTCCAGTATTTCATGCGGCAATGCCTCTCTTCAAACGCATGTCCTTGAAGGATTTAATGAATAAAGAGAGTCTATATATGAGAAATAGCTGTATATGTCAATAGCGCATGCACGCTGCAACTCTATGCTGTAATATCCAGAACATACGGATACACAGGGGCAACACTTGTTAAGATATGCAGCAACACAAGGAAATGCAGGCATAACACCGTGTTCTCTTGCTTGGCAGGAGATGCATTTTTCGTCATTTCCTGATATAATCATTGACAATGCTTACTATGAAAATCTTGAGCACAGCAGATCACTCTGATCAATACTCTCAATGAATTAATGTGCAGCAAAGAAAGGAGGACAATGATGGATATATATGAAATATGCGTTGGAGGTACATTTCGCAAAACAGACAAGATTCTGAAAGTCGCCAACCCGTATAATAATGAGGTCTTTGCTGAGACATATTTGGGCCGCGAAACTGATCTGGAAGATGCCATCTCAAAAGCTCAGTCGACGGAAAACGTCATGAAGGAACTGAGCTCTTTCGAGCGATTTGAGATACTCAGGTACATCGCCAATACCCTTACGCAGAGGAAAGACCGTTTATCAAGGGTGCTGGCACAGGAGTCGGGAAAACCTCTGATATATGCGGGCGCCGAAATTGACCGCTCCAGCCAGACTTTTCTCATCGCGGCGGAAGAATCCAAGAGGCTCCCCAGAGAATATCTGAGCCTTGACTGGACTCCCGGCGGTAAAGACAAGGAAGGGCTCGTAAAATATTTTCCCGTGGGCCTCGTCGCAGGCATCTCTCCTTTTAACTTTCCCATGAATCTCGCCGCGCACAAGATCGCACCAGCCATAGCAGCGGGTTGTCCCATAATAGTGAAACCGGCATCGGCGACGCCGCTTTCCACACTGGAACTCGCAAAAATCATCGACGAGACGTCGTTGCCGAAAGGGGCGCTGTCCATTAATCCGATGGCTCGTGCGACGGGAATGAAGCTTGTGACCGACGAGAGGTTCAAGCTTCTCACATTCACAGGGTCTCCAGAGGTGGGATGGAGAATGAAGAAAGAGGCGGGCAAGAAAAAAGTAGTGCTCGAACTTGGTGGGAACGCCGGCGTCATTGTATGCGGAAGCGCCGATATCGACTTTGCCGTGAAAAGGTGCATTTTGGGCGGTTTTGCCTACTCGGGGCAGATCTGCATCCATGCCCAGAGGATCTTTGTGGAGAGAAGGATTTTTGATGAGTTTCTGGAGAAATTCGTAGTGAGCGCACAGAGCTTAAGGTTCGGTGACCCTCTCAAACCAGAAACACAGATCTCTGTCATGATCGATGAACCGAATGCGAAACGAGTCGAAGAGTGGGTGAAAGAGGCAACAAGCGGCGGTGCACAGATTGTCTGCGGAGGGAACAGAGATGGTGCATTTTGTGAGCCAACAGTACTCACAAACACGAAGAGATCGATGAAGGTCAATTGTCTCGAGGTTTTCGGGCCTGTGGTTACCATAGAACCCTATACAACCATAGAAGAGGCGGTCCAAATGGTAAACGATACGAACTTCGGACTACAGGCTGGAATCTTTACTTATAACATGAATGAAATAAACTACGCATTTATGAATCTGGAAGTCGGAGGTGTCATTGTCAATGACGTTCCCACATTCCGTGTAGATCACATGCCCTATGGGGGTGTAAAGGATTCAGGTCTGGGAAGGGAAGGCCTAAAATATGCTATCATGGATATGATGGAGCCGAAGATACTCGTTACAGATACGCGTTAACATAAATAAAACCCCCTCGCATTTGAGACTGAGTCGTCGCTGTCTGTTATTGTGAACGGGCAAAAGGGTATGTTAGTCTCCTCTGGCTTCCGCCGCTTCACTCACTCACATTGACATTCCGATGCAGTCCCGCGAGGGGGGATACAAATGATCTTTCCTCCCTTATCCTATGGCCTTGCCGCCGCGTTCGCCCGTGCGGATCCGGATAACATCGTGGAGGTCCATCACGAATATCTTCCCGTCTCCGATCTCGCCCGTCCGCGCTCCCTTGATGATCGCCTGAATCGTCGGCTCCACAAAATCCTCGTTGCACGCTATCTCCAGCTTTATCTTCTTCAAGAGGCTTCCCACCTCCTTCGCTCCACGGTAAACCTCCGTCAGCCCCTTCTGCCTCCCCCGTCCAAGCACATTCGATACGGTTACTAAGTTCACCTCTACGTCCTCCAGCGTCTTCATCACTTCGTCCAGCTTGTGGGGCTGTATTATGGCTACTATATATTTCATATCCGTTAACCTCCTTATTCTACAACCGTGTAGGCGGCTTCACTCTGCTGGGTAAGATCAAGGCCGATGATCTCATCCTTCTTTTCTACCCTGATGCCAACTAAGGCATCTACAAATTTGAAGATTATCCAGGTCATGACAGCCGCGAACACAGGGGCCACAAGAATAAGCAGCAGTTGAACGAAAAACTGATGAACGTCGCCGAAGAACAGGCCATTCCCACCGGCTTCGTTCACGGCCTTCTCGGCAAAGAGTCCTGTTGCGATCGTTCCCCACATCCCGCCGACACCGTGAACGCCAAAAACATCGAGGGCGTCATCATATTTGAATAGCGCCTTTACCTTGGCAATGGCGATGTAGCAGAAAATACTGACGAGGACGCCTATGAATATAGCGTTCATGGGATTCACAAATCCGCAGGCCGGCGTAATGGCGACGAGGCCTGCAACCGCGCCCGTTGCCGCCCCCAGGATAGTCGGGGCGCCGTGCTGCTGCCATTCGATAAGAGCCCAGGTCAATCCCGCCGCAGCCGTTGCCGTATTGGTCGTAATAAAGGCATTTGCCGCCAGTTCGTTCGCCGCCAGGGCGCTTCCGGCGTTGAATCCGAACCAGCCGAACCACAGGAGGGCTGCCCCCAAAACAGTGAAGGGAAGATTGTGCGGCCGGAAGGGCTGCTCCTGATAGCCGATCCTCTTACCGATGAGCAGCGCCATCACCAGCGCCGATACTCCGGAACTGGTATGGACGACAATGCCGCCCGCGAAATCGAGGGCGCCCAGATTCTTCAACCAGCCGCCCATTCCCCAGACCCAGTGGCCTAAAGGATCGTAGACAAAGGTCGCCCAGAGAATCGTAAAAAGAAGGAAGGCGGAAAATTTAATCCGTTCCGCAAAGGCGCCCACAATCAATGCCGGTGTGATGACGGCGAACATGCACTGGAAAATCATGAAAACGCTATGAGGAATCGTCGCGGCGTAATCAGGATTCGGCTGTCCCCCTACGCCCCTCAGTCCTACCCAGTCGAAGCCCCCGATGATCCCTGAACCGGTATCCGGACCGAATGTCAAAGAGTATCCATATAAGATCCATTGTAAGCTGATGACGCAAAGTATGATGAAACATTGCATCAACAGGGAAAGAACATTTTTCCGCCTCACCAGGCCGCCATAGAAGAAAGCCAGTGCAGGCACCGTCATAAGCAAAACCAACGCTGTCGATGCCAATACCCATGCTGTATCGCCTGAATTCATGATATGTACCTCCTGATTCTTGAAATCCATTTTCAATCTCTACAGTAGCAATTAAGGTGCCACGCATAAAAGTTATTGATTATATTAATTAATGTGCTATAAGAGTGGCGGCGGGCATGAATAAATGTGACAATTTTGTACTATATGAATATGAGTTTGACAAAAATGTAATTCCCATGCGCCTCGCGGCTACGGGTCCTCTTTTTCGTTTGACACAGAGGCTTGAGCTCACTAATAATGACGCAAATATTTTTTCAAGAGGTGGAAGGTCATCGTGAGGGCTGATGAAGGACTGCCGTTCCTCCTGCGCTATGAGAATGTGGCGGATTACAGGAATGGCGAGGTGTGGATATTAGATAGGAGAAAATACCCTGCTTCAGAAGAGTTTGTCCGCTGCGCGGACTATCAAGATGTTGCCCGGGCTATCGCCGACATGGTAACGCAGAGCGGGGGACCCTGGCTGGCAGCCGCCTACGGAATGGTTAGTGCGGCAAGGGGTGTGCGCAACCTCTCTCGCGAAAGTGCCAAAGAAGAGCTGCAGCGCGCGGCAGAAGCACTGATCTACGCACGGCCAACCACATCGGCAAATATGAAGATCCACATCATGCGAATTCTCAGGGCAGCCCAGGACGCCATCGACCGAGGAGAGGACGCAGAATCCATTACATATGCCTACGTGCAGAAAAATCTGGAAAACCGCTACCGCAATTCGCGCCAGATTGCAACGTACGCCTTAGATCTGATGCCTGATGACGTCAGCATACTCACCCAGTGTTACGCAGAAACCCTCATCGGGTTTGTTCTGCTGGTATCTCAGGAGAAGGGCAAACACGTATCTTTGATCTGCCCGGAGACGAGACCGTATCTCCAGGGGGCCAGATTGACAGCTAGTGTGGCCTGTGACATGGGCGTGCCGGTGATGGTTATTACAGACAATATGCCTGCATACATCCTCTCAAAAGGAATGGCGCAGGTGTTCATGTCTGCCGCGGACGTGATCACACTGGACGGTTACGTCGTCAACAAAATCGGCACCTTTCAGATAGCCCTTGCAGCCCATTTTTACAACGTGCCTTTTTATGCTCTGGGAACGCCCTCCGCAGCTCATCCTGACATCTCGAAGGTTGAGGTTGAAGAGAGAGACCCCGAAGAAACAGTGCACGCCATGGGCATCCGCACGGCTAAGGATGGTGTGAAAGGATATTATCCTGCTTTTGATATCACACCTCCTAGATTGATTCGAGCAGTGGTTACGCCGAGAGGGGTCTTTTCCCCATCAGATTTGAAAGGATATTTTTCATAGATACACTCTGTAAGGGGTTCGCATGTTATACGAGGAAGCGCGGAAGGCATTGCTTAAATGCGTCTTAAGGCTTTACCAAAAAGGTCTTGTACAGTTAAATTCGGGGAACGTGAGCGTTCGTGTCTCTGACGAGCATCTCGTGATTACACCGACGGGGAGATCCTACGAAGATATGTCGGAAGATGACCTGGTTGTCATTGACCTCAAGGGCAGTGCCGTCGAGGGTAAACACAAACCCTCTTCCGAAACACCCATGCATACAACTGTCTACAAGAATATACCTGACGTGAAGGCCATCGCACACACACACTCACCTTTCGCAATGGCCTTTGCTGCAGTGGGGAGAAGCATTCCTATCATCAGCACCGAAGGACTGGCTGTACGCGGGCCGATACCGGTTGCCGATTATGCATGTCCCGGTACGGAGGCACAGGGCTGGGCTGCAATTAAGGCCATGAAGGGACCGCCGTATGTAATGGGAACACTGCTTAGGAACCACGGCGTGCTCGTCACAGGAGCAAACCTGTCCCATGCATATTCAATAGCCTGCCGGATCGAAATGGCGGCAAAGGTTTATTTCCTGGCTCTGCAGATAGGCGAACCTGATGTCCTTACAGACGACCAGATTAAGGAGATCAGAAGCGTATATTTAAGAAAATAGGGAACGCTGTCCCTATTGATCACGAGGTTGGCACCCATGATAAATTTCTTTAAAATGAGCGGCAGCGGAAATGATTTTATCCTGATCGATAACAGGGATCAGTCCCTGGCCCTCGAAAACATCGCAGAATTTGTAAGAACAATATGCGAACGTAAGGTATCGGTGGGCGCAGACGGCTTGATCATTATCGAAGATTCCCGGCGCGCTGATTTCCGGTGGCGTTTTTTCAACGCCGACGGGAGCGAAGTGGATATGTGCGGAAACGGAGCCAGGTGTGCTGCTCGTTTCGCCTGTATCAGAGGGATCGCAAAAGAAGAAATGTCCTTCGAGACCGGAGCAGGCATCATCTATGCCGAGGTCCGAGGGGATACGGTAAAAGTAAGATTAACAGACCCACACGCCATGAAGGCCAATATTTCAGTTATGATCGACGGGAAACCGATTGAGGTCAACTTCGTCAATACAGGGGTCCCTCATGCCGTTCTCTTCGTTCATGATCTGGATAGGTACGATGTATTTAATATAGGCCGTCAGATTCGCTACCACAAGGAATTTCAGCCCGAGGGCACGAATGCGAACTTCATGGAAGTCATCGACAGACACACTATCAGGATCAGGACGTATGAGAGAGGCGTAGAAGACGAAACCCTTGCCTGTGGAACCGGTGCTGTCGCATCTGCCCTAATGTCATCTTCGCGGGGATTGGTGGAATCGCCGGTCGATGTAAAGGTGAAAAGCGGAGAGACGTTGAAGATATATTTCGACAAGAAGGATCAGAGTTTTGAGGATATTTATCTTGAAGGAAAAGCCAATGTGGTTTATGAAGGGCGCATCTGGGACGAGGCTTACAAGCGCTGGGAGGCTTAGACTAATAATAACCGGAGGTGTTTTGTCTTGCAGATTGCCGACCGCCTGAAAAAGATTCCACCTTACCTGTTTGTGGAGCTGAGAAAAAAGATTAACAAGGCGAAAGCCGAGGGCATTGACGTCATCAGTCTCGCCATCGGAGATCCCGTGGAACCAACACCGGACTCGATCATCGATGAGCTCTGCAGGAAAGCGTGGGATCCGGAAAATCACCGATACCCGACGGATGAGGAAAAAGGCATGTTCGCTTTCCGTCAGGAGATTGCCCGGTGGTACAACACGAGATATGGTGTGGCTCTCGATCCGGGATCTGAAATCCTCGGCCTCATAGGCTCCAAAGAAGGCTGCCATCACTTCGTCCTGGGCTGCATAAATCCCGGCGATACTGTGCTGATGACGGATCCCGGATATCCGGCCTACCGTGCAAGCATCCTGATGGGCGGCGGTGTTCCTTACAACGTGCCGATTCTCGCGGAGAACAGATATCTGCCTGTGTTCGAAGATATCCCGACAGAAATCGCAAGAAAGGCGCGGGGGATATTCCTCAACTATCCCAATAATCCCACAGGCGCCTGCGCGACAAAGGAGTTCTTCCATCGCCTGGTGGAATTTGCCAGGCAGTTTGACATTGCCGTCTGCTATGATAACCCCTATGGTGAAATCCTCTTTGACGGACAGGAGCGCCTAAGTTATCTCATGGCCGGCGGGGCCAAGGACGTAGGCATTGAGTTAAATTCCCTTTCCAAACTCTTCAATATGACAGGCTGGCGGATCGGGATGGCGGTGGGTAACGTCGACATCATTTCCGCCATGAGCAAGGTAAAAGAAAATACCGATTCCGGCATCTTCAATCCTATCCAGTACGCGGGGGTCCATGCACTGAAATACGAAGCAAAGAACATCGACTACATGCTCAAGATCTACGGACGGCGGCGGGAAATGGTGCTCGAAACACTCAGGCGCATCGGGATAGTCTTTGATGCTCCCAAGGGGACATTCTATTTATGGGTGCCCGTGCCACGGGGCATTAAATCACTCGAATTTACAAACCTCCTCTTTGATAAGGCAGCCATTGTCGTAGCGGCGGGCACGGCATACGGCCAGTATGGTGAAGGGTATATCAGAATAGCTCTTACGGTGCCGGATGCAAGGCTCAAGGAGGCGATGGAGCGGATCGAGAAGGCATTGTCCTGATATGATCTAAATTTTTTTCCGACCATTTTCTCGAGTTGTTATTAGTTGACTACCTATAGCGTCCTATATCTCTTTCTCCGGGCAGCCAAGTATTCATTTGACTATTGCCATCAAAAATGTCTGGCAACGAATTTCCTTATAATCCTTCCGGGAAATGTCTCCCTTGCGTGGAGAGCGCCATAGGGACAAACCTCAAGGCAACAGAAGCAGCGGATACAGCGGTCATAATCAAAAGAGAGCTTCTTTTCACGCAAAGAAATTGCCCCTGCAGGACAGATTTTCCAGCACTCGCCGCACATCTGGCAGGTTAGATCATGAGGGACAGGCCTCTGGAGAAGGTGTCTTCTGATAAACCCGTAAAGTTTTCGCGGCCCATACATAAGTGGACTGATACGGGGGAGCCTGAAATCGTGAATTATCGGAAGATCGCCATCAATCTCGATATCCGTTTCCATGATGCCCATATCTCTTGCCGCTTTCAGTGTCGGCAGCCTGTCTGCGTCCAACCCCAGCATCCTGCAGACAGTGCTGTCTACGGCAAAGGCATCACTGCTGCCCATCAAAATACCGAGCTCTCTCGGTCTACCGCTTTTCCCCGGACCTTCGCCTTCCATAGCCAGGATCCCATCGAGAATTGTAAATGATGGCCTGATTCTCTGATAAATCATAACTAGTAGTTTCGCAAACATGGTGCGGTCGATGCCTGTCCGCATGTGCCACTCCGCTTTTCTGTAACCGACAACGCAGCCGAACATGTTCTTCACTCCGAGGGTCAGGAGCATCTGACTGTGCGTCTTGAGTTTGGGAAGGTTGATAATTACATCTGCATGCATTACATCCGCGGCTATCTCAATTGCATTAAACGGTTCGCCGATATCGGTTTTCAGCGAGTTCTCAAATGCCCTGCAGTCGACGTTGAGCCCGGCAAGTGCATCCCCTATGCCGCTGTCCTTCATGATTTTCTCAAAAGAACCTATGGCGGGACTATCCGAAACCTGCGGGCGGGCGCCCTTTTGCAGAACATATTCCACTGCCGCCTTGACAATCATGGGATGTGTCAGTACGGCCTCCTCTGGCGCAGCCGCTGATAGCATGTTCGGCTTGATAAGAACACGGTCTCCCCTTCCGATCAGATCGCCTCCAATTGTCTCCATGTTCTCGAAGAATGCAGCTTTGACCATGTTATAATCATACGTGGATTTTTTCAGTATTACTTTAGTCATGGGCATGATGGTTTTTTCATTCCCTTCTTTTTCATGTTGCATTCATTTCTTGACAAAAATAAATTTTCAAGTAAAAGCTTCATGCCACTAAGGAAGGATTGAAATCAAAATTATGTTGTGGTTAATCTGCATGTCGGATATAATCAGCAACATAATTTTTGACCAATTGATATATGAAAAATTTCAGCATTAATAGATATTCATCAGGATCTGTTTATTTAAAAATCGGTGTCGCCGCAATCATACTCTTACTTCTTTCAAACCTGCTTTTATTATACCTCTTTGTCAAAGAAAGAAATAACAATAAGAATCTCATCGGTCTTATCGACAGAGCAGGCAAGGACTTCAATCAAATCCATGAATCATTGAAGCAGAAGGATATGCAAAAGGCCTTCCGGTATCTGACGGAAGCGCAAAAACAGGTGGTCGCGATGCTGCCGGCCGCGCCCGTGCCGGCAGAAAAGACGGCAGCGGCAACAAAAGAACAGCAGCCTGCACCGCCCGCGCAGGCTAAAGCATCAGCCACGACGGTTGCGAGTGCGCCCGCTTCCCTACAGGATGCGCCCTACACATTTGTCTTTGCCGATGCGGGCGAATACCTCCTCATCTGTGAAAAGGACTCGAAAATTCTGTACGTCTTCCGCTTTTCAGACGGCAAATTCTCCCTTGTAAAGCAGTACCCGTGTGTCATCGGGGCGAATAATCATGGCAAGATGCGAGAAGGGGACTTTGCAACTCCCGAAGGGGTTTACTTCTTCTTAAGATTTGCCCCAGGCAAAACACTCGCGGAAAACTATGGGTATGGAGCTTTCGTTCTAAATTATCCAAATTTCCTGGATCGGAAAGAAAGAAAAGATGGGGGAGGCATCTGGTTGCACGGCCATAGCTCGGGCAAAGTATTGGGAGCGGATGTACCGGATACAAAAGGCTGTATCGTGGTGAGCAATGATGCATTGAGAGAAATGAGCGGTTACCTGAAGTCGAACGGCACTCCTATTGCAATTGTCAACAAGCTCCAGTTTACAAATCTCGAAAGTCAGAAGGAATTAGCGAGAGAACTGAGAAACTTCATCAATTCCTGGAGACTCTCATGGGAGAGCATCAACACGAAAAAATATATGAGCTTCTATTCCCCGACATTTGTTAACAGCGAGGGGATGAGCTTCAATGCCTTCAAGCATCACAAGGAAAAGACCAACAAGAGCAAAAAATTCATTCGCGTAAAAGTTGAAAATCTCGCGATCCTTATGCCGCCGGAATATGGCGGCAATGTTGCCGTGGCCAGATTTCAACAAAGATATGCTTCCAACAATTTCAAGAGCGACAGCAAGAAAATATTTTACCTGAAAAAAGGGCAAGCCGGATGGCAAATCATAGGCGAATCTTCATATTAGTATGCACTACAGTTGTCTGTCTTTTTATTGCAACCAATTCTCTTACAATTAAGCAGGATGTTTCAGCGAAGCCGAAGAAACCCTCTTTCCAGGTTCAAAGGTTTTTTGCCGGCACAAGCCAGGAAGTGTCCGTATTCTTTGTTTCCGGAGAGGAGAAAGGTCCTACCCTGCTTATCATCGCCGGAATCCATGGTGATGAATCCGGCGGTTATCTAACGGCAGAAAGATATGCGGACATCAAAGTAAAAAAGGGAACCTTGATTGTAGTGCCGCGTCTGAATTTGCCAGCCATAGCAAAGGGGAAACGCCAGGGCCTGAGCGGTGACATGAATCGCCTTTTTCATCTGCCTGAAGACGTCTACTCCACTCCTGACACCAAAGTTGTGAACCTTGCCAAATCTCTTATTAAACGCGCCGACTATGTCCTTAATCTCCATCAAGGTGAGGGCTTCTATTCCCCCAAGTGGATATCCCACAGGAGAAATCCTTTCAGATGGGGACAGTGCAATGTCATTGACGCTCCCATTTTCGATCTGCCTAACGGAGATAAACTTGAACTCGCGAGCTTTGCAAAGAAGATAGCATCCAGTTCAAATTCCAAAATCAAAGATAAGAAATATCATTTTCAGGTTAACAACACCAATACGGCAAGCAGTAAGTCCGGTCACAAGGAGCAGAGAAGATCACTCACTTATTACGCCCTTTGCCAACAACACAAAACGTCTTTGGCTCTGGAATCAACGAAGAACTGCACAGTGCCCCAGGCCGTCGGATTTTTAACAATCGCCATCAATTCAGTTATAGACGCGGTGGGAATTCAAGCAGAGAATCTTCCTTCCGCGGATCCCGTCACGATCAGGAAAGAGTTTGCTGACAAGAAACTTAAAATGTAAAGTTTTTTTGCCGCTCCTTGCCATCTCCCGAAAGGATTATTAACTCCATGTAATCCGTGGCTGCAAGGACTTCTTCTCGAAAGTTTCCTAAAGGTTTCCTTTTGTCATTGACATGCCAATCTCTTTATCCTATATTTGGTTGCCATTAAAGAAACGAGAGATCATCAGGCAGCTAAGTAACCGTCTATACGTATGAAAATACGCTGTCAGCTGTTTGAACCCGTATCGCCAGAACGAATAGTGATAAATCCTAAAGAATTAGAGAAGGCGCGATAAGAGGAACCCTTCATGAAGAACAAACTGTCTAACGATGAGTTGCTGCTTAAGCTCAAGGAACTCGAAAAAATAACCTCCGACCAGAGGCGGTTGGAAGAAGTTTATCGCTCGGTAGTGGAGTCTACGAGCGATTCTATATATATGGTGGATAGAGAATGCCGATATCTCTTCATGAACAATCAGCACTTGTCCAGGCTCGGCTTGCCGGCTGAACAGATCATAGGCAAACGCTACAGCGAGTTTCACTCTCCGGAGCAGGACAAGGTATTTGCAGAGGCGGTTAACAAGGTATTTTCAACTGACGAGTCCATCCAGCACGAGCACAGGAGTCAGAGGGACAAGAGATATTTCCTCCGGACATTCAGCCCGGTAAGAGATCGCGGCCCGAATGGAGAGATAGCATGCGTGGTCATCATTTCCACAGACATAACGGAGCACAAGCTGGCTGAAGAGGCAATCAGGGAAAGCGAGCAGAAATACAGGACTATTATTGAAAACATTGAAGACGGCTATCATGAGCTTGATTTTTCCGGTAATATCGTTTTTTTTAATGACGCCATATTAAAGATGCTGGGATATTCCCGGGATGAATTTGCCAGAATGAATTACCGCAATCTCACTGATGAGGAAACGGCCCAGCAGATGTTACAGATCTGCGACGAAGTTTACAAAACGGGAAAACCGTCCAGAGGCATTGAGATAGAGGTAATGAAGAAAGACGGCACCATGAGGGTGGTTGAGTTGTCCGTATCGCTGATCCTGGATGCAAAAGGTCAGGAAGTGGGGTTCCGAAATCTCATTCGGGATGTAACTGAACGCAAGAAGTCAGAAGAAACCATCAGACGATTAGCTTATCATGACCCCCTTACAGGCTTACCCAATCGTCTCTTGTTCACAGACCGTCTCAACATGGCAATAACCAGGGCCAAACGCAATAAGCAATACCTCGCCGTGATGATGCTTGACCTTGATTACTTTAAGGACATCAATGACACACTGGGCCATCACATGGGAGACAGGCTGTTACAGGCCGTGGGCTCCCGTCTGACGGAACTCTTGCGTAAAGGTGACACCATCGCCCGCATGGGTGGTGATGAGTTTTTGATTCTACTGCCGGAAATCATTAATGTGGGAGTTACCACAACTATAGCGCAGAAAATCGTCGAATCCTTTCAGAGCCCTTTTATAATTGATGACCGTAAACTTTGTATTACGACAAGCATCGGAATTGCAATTTACCCGGACGTTTCGGATGACGTAGAGACCCTGATCAAGCACGCGGATATTGCAATGTATCGCGCTAAAGCATCGGGCCGGAACAACTATCAATTGTTTGTACCGGAAATGACCGTTAAGACCTCGTCATAGCTCTTAGTTATTTTCCGACCATCCTGTAAGAACATCCTTCCGCAGGAAGAAAGATTCTTTAGTTGACTCCTAAAAGTAATTCTTCCCTTAAGCGAAAGGCCTGGTTTTTCGGGTGAGTCTCTCGCCGCCGTCGATGCGAAAGAGTAAGAAATGAAATCACTCCGTAACAAAACCGACAAGGTCATACATCTTCCGGAACCTGCATCTGACGGAGGAATATCAGTAGAGGCAGCCCTGGCAAAGCGTGAGTCGGTACGTCATTTCGCATCTGTACCACTGACGCTTTCTCAAATTTCTCAGATTTTTTGGGCGGCACAGGGAATCACCCGCGATTGGGGGGGAAGGACTGCCCCTTCTGCCGGGGCGCTTTATCCTCTGGAATTATATTTGGCTTTACGCGACGGCTTCTTTCACTATATCCCCCGCGGCCACCAGTTAGTGCATGTTTCCGACCATGATTTTATCGGCGATCTGGCATCAGTTGCCCTCGGTCAGCAGTGCATAGGGGAATCATCTGCCGTTGTCGTGATTGCAGCTGTCTACGAGAGAATAGAACAAAGATATGGAAGACGGGGCGAGCGCTACGTAAAAGTTGAGGCAGGACACGCGGCACAGAATATCCTCCTCCAAGCAGTGTCGCAGGGGATTGGGGCTGTGCCCGTCGGCGCCTTTCATGATGACGATGTGAGAAAGGTCCTGAGCCTCCCTGCGGATCATGAACCGCTGTATCTGATCCCTCTGGGGCACATAAGGAAATGACAGGGCACAGGAGAAGGAACAACTTTTAAGGAGCACGGGAAATGCCACTGAAGGTGGATGCAATAGGCAAGAAGATTGGACCTCTCACAAAAGATTATACCTGGAAAGATGTAATTCTATATGCCTTGGGTATTGGGTCCGGTTTTCATGAGATTGACTACACGTACGAAAAAAGACTCAAGGTAATTCCCACCTTTTCTATTGCCATGATATTCGATTTCTTCCGGGAAGTGGCGGCTGCCTCAGATATTAATATTGCCGGCGTCCTCCACGTCGGGCAGGATATTATTTTTCACAAACCTATCCCGTCTTCAGGAACCATGACGACGGAAGGGATGATCACCAATTACTATGACAAGGGGACAAAAGGGGCACTTGTCGTAGCCCAAAGCGAGACCTATCATGCCGCCGGGGAAAAACTTTTCACGAGCATCATTACGCTGTTTGGCAGACTCGATGGAGGCTTCGGCGGCAAGAATGCACCGCATGAGATCCTGGATCTTCCGGACAGAGAGCCGGACTTCATTGTAGATGATACGTCGTCGCCGGATCAGCCGCTCTTATATAGACTCTCCGGTGACATATTCGGGCTTCACGTAGACGCTGAATTCGCGAAAATGGTCGGTTTCGAAAAACCGATTATGCACGGCCTCTGCACATACGGTTTCGCTTGTCGCGCCCTGATGGCAAGCCTCACGCCAGGCAAACCGGAAAATGTCCGTCGTCTTGCCTGCCGTTTCTTGCAAGCTCTCTATCCCGGTGAGCCCATCAAGACTTTGGTCTGGAGAACTAAAGAAGGCATGGCAGTCTGGCGGACGATAAATGCCATGACCGGAGATGTCGTAATCGACAGGGGCGTATTTGAATATGGTGAAATCCCCTCGGCAGGAGAGAGGGCGCGGGAACACTAGCATATGACTTATTTAACAGGGGATAATACCCCGACCTCCGGGACAAAGGAGGAAAGGCCGGCCGTGGAGGCCGAGACAGGAGGACTTTCGATGGTAAAAGCTATTTTTGAAAAAATGCCCAGTGTCTTCGATGCCGATGCAGCACAAGGTGTGGATGTTGTATTCCAGTTCAGCATATCGGGGGAGGGAGGAGGTGACTGGTACGCAGAGGTTAAAGGGGGGGCGTGCAAGGTGGAGGCCGGTGTACATCCAAGTCCAACCTCCACCATAAAGATGGATGCGGCAGATTTTGTCGATATGATAAACGGGAAATTACCCGCTATGCAGGCCTTCACATCCGGCAAGCTCAAAATCGGCGGAGACATTATGAAGTCACAGCTCATTATGAGGCTGTTCAAGTTTTGAGATGATTAGCAGCAGTTTGCGGGGGATTAGTTCATTCCCCGGAAGGTTCATGGCGGCAGATGATGCACGCAAGAGATTAGAGATCGCCAATACCTGGAGGTATCCCTGCAAGAGCAAATTTTTTCTCTTGCCGTTGTCGGAAGATATGACCACTGATACGTGGTAGGATGTCAAGGCCTGATCTGCTGATGGGTTACAACACAAAGACTAAATCCCGTGAGGTGAAAAAAGATGCCTGGTCCCCTTTCTAATTTGAAAATTCTCGATTTTACAACCCTTCTCCCCGGTCCTTACGCTACAATGGTTCTGGCAGATATGGGAGCCGACGTCCTAAAAGTTGTCTCCGGGTCACGGCCTGATGTCGTCGCCTACATTCCGCCATTTGTTCCCGGTACAAAAATGTCCGCTGCCTTTGCCTATCTTGGAAGGGGCAAACGCTGCATGACCCTCAATCTGAAGGACAGCCGGGCCACAAAAATCGTACACCAGTTGATTGCGGACTACGACATCCTGATTGAGCAATTTCGTCCCGGGGTTATGGCAAAGTTCTCTCTGGATTACCAGAGCTTGAAGAAAGTAAAACCCTCCCTCATCTATTGTTCGTTGACCGGCTATGGGCAGACTGGCCCTCTTCGCGACAGAGCGGGCCACGACATCAACTATCTGTCCCGCTCAGGTCTCATGTCCTATTCAGGGAAAGAGGAGACGGGACCGAGTCTGACAGGTATGCAGATCGCCGATGTTGCATCGGGTTCCAACAATGCAGTTATCGGAATCCTTGCCGCAGTCGTTCACCGCGACAGAACGGGCAATGGTCAGCACATCGATATTTCGATGACGGATGGCATGATAGCCTTCAATGCCATGTTCGGAGCCGGTTTTCTAGTGGATGGCCAGGACCTTGCACGCGAAAATACGCTTCTCAACGGCGGCTCTCTCTATGACTTCTATGAGACCAAGGACGGCCAATATATCAGTTTTGGCGGTCTCGAACCTCAATTCTTCGCTGCATTTTGTGAAACCATCAATATGCCGGAATTGATTCCCGGAGGCGTCCAACCGAAGGACGGCGTAAACATTAAAAAGCGGGTCAGGGAAATATTCAAGACCAAGACAAGGGACGAGTGGACGGAGCTGTTCAAAAAAGTTGACGCCTGTTGCGAACCAGTTCTCTCCCTCACGGAAGCCTTAAACGATCCTTATGCAATAGAACGGGGCATGGTCGTCGAAGTTAATCTTCCTGACGGAAAAAAGGTGAGGCAACTCGCAAGTCCCATCAAGTTCTCCGAGACGATCCCGGAATACAACAACGCGGGCACACCTCCCGGCATTCACACGAAGAAAGTTCTTCTTGAGCTGGGCTATAGAGAAGAAGAAATAGGAGCTTTCGAAAAAACAGGTCTATTTAGTTGACATCTGTCATTGCTATGTAGTGACTATCTGAGCCTCCGGATATGCATTGTCATTTCAGGTTTTGCTTGATGATAAAAGCAGGCCAGAACGATTCTGCCTTACCACAGCGATACGGACAAAGTGCATGGAACACAAAAATATTCCCGGCACGGGCAATTATATCCGGTATCATCGCGCGGGACATATTTTGGGAAGAAAGGCGCCGGTTGGTTGTCTTGATCGCGTCCATTTCAAGTTGGTCTGAACGCCGTAAATCGCGCGCAGCTCAACCCAAAATATTTGACAGAATCGATAATCTGCTCATATAGACTCCTTATGCCAGGCCTAACTGCTATTTTGCCCGGTTTTACCACAAGGGAGCTGTTCTCGACCCTCATTCTGAATGATTATCAAATAATACCATATCTTAAGTACATGCCGACTTTCTGTCAATTTTTTTATTGACATAGAACGCTCTTTATGCTTATAGTCCCGCCATCTCAAAAAGCCCCCCATGTAACAAAGGGGCCATGTCAGATAGAAAGTTTCTTAAGCTCCAAAAAAATTTGATTTATTTGGAAAGGAGGCGTGGCAAACGATGACGATGGTCAATATTAACATAAATGGCCAGAAAGTCAGTGCACCAGCAGGCAGTACCATTCTTAAGGCCGCAAAGCAGGCAGGCATTGACATCCCTACGCTCTGTGACCATCCTGCTTTGATTCCAGTCGGTGCTTGCCGAATATGCGTTGTGGAGGTTAAAGGACAGCGCACCCTGATCACGGCATGTACTTTCCCTATCTCTGAGGGAATGGAAATACAAACAGAATCACCAGAGGTAATTAAAGCGCGAAAATTAGTCCTTGATCTGCTATTTTCAGAAAGAAACCATGTTTGTCCGATCTGTGAGGCATCCGGAAACTGTGAATTACAGGATATGGGGTACCGCTACGGTCTTAATCACTGGACTTACCCGACATTCACAAAGCCCTTCCCCATAGACGCCACACATAAGTTCCTGTTCATGGAACACAACCGCTGTATACTGTGTGGAAGATGTGAACGCGGATGCAGTGAAGTGGTGGCCAACCACACCCTCGGCCTGCGAAATCGCGGCAATCAATCCATGATCCACTGCGACGCAAATATGCCTTGGGGTGAATCTACGTGCATCTCTTGCGGTACTTGCCTGCAGCTATGTCCAACCGGCGCCATATCCGATAAGCGAAGCGCCTTCATGGGCCGTGACATCCAGACGGAACAGACAAAAAGCACTTGCAGCCAGTGCAGTATCGGGTGCGGGATGGAAATCGTCACCCGCGGCGGCAATGTCCTTAAAATCAAGAGCGACTGGGACGCAGAAGTCAGCGGTGGGCGGCTGTGCGAATACGGCCGTTTCGATCCTCTTTACGATGTACGTAAGCGGATAACCAGCCCCATGCTCCGGCACCGGGGCAAGCTCGAGCCGGTGAGCTGGGATGAAGCCCTGCAAGCTGTTACTGAGCGTGTCGGCAAGGCGAGTGCGAAGGATTTAGGGGTGCTTGCATCGACATACTCGACGAATGAGGCGCTTTATCTGCTTGCCAAGTTATTCCGCCAGGAACTGAAAGCAACCAATGTTGGCGTCCTCAACGACGTTGCCCCGAAACTGTCCGAAAAACCAGGCTCGCTTGCTGACATCACCATAGGCGACGTCATTCTGGTGGTCGGTTGTGATCCGCTTAAGGATCAGCCGGTTTCCTCTTTCTTTGTCAAGCGTTCCGTTGACAAGGGCGCGCGGCTCATAGTGGTGGACGGTAAAGACAACGGACTGGCGCCATTCGCCTATATGAATCTCGGGATGGCTGACGTAGGCAAGGCTATTGAAATCGCGGAGCGTGCCTCACATCCTGTCGTGCTGTTTGGATCGGGCGTCACGGACAAGGCTGCCACAGCTCTGAAGAAACTACAGGGGAAGGCTTCCTTCGTGGCAATAGAGAATGGCGTCAATACGCGTGCAGCGGCGGCTTTAGGTCTGAATAACGGGTTTAAGCCGTCCGGCGTCAAGGTGCTCTTCACCTTAGTCGGTGAGCAAAAGATGGGTGAGGAGGATGTATCCAAGAATGTTGACAAGAAGGCGTTTGTCATAGCGCAAGCCAGCTTCGTATCTCCTCTGACCGAGCGGGCCGATGTGGTTCTGCCTATGGCCGTATGGTCAGAAAGGTCTGGAAGCCTGACGAATACCGAGGGCCGCGTGCTGAAAGTCAATAAAGCAACAGAACCTAAGGGAGAAGCCAAACCTGACTGGGAGGTTCTCTCTTTGCTGGCAAACAAACTGGGAAAGAAGCTTGGCACTTCGTTGAGTGAGATTTCAGCTCGGGCAACCCAGGAAATCAAGTGAAAGGAGAATCGACAATGGCAAAAGTTAAGATTGCCACTGACTGGCTGGCTGGCTGTGCAGGATGTCACATGTCGGTATTGGACATTGATGAACGCATTGTGAAGCTGTTAGAAGCGGTGGAAATTACATCCAGTCCTGTGACGGACCTGAAACATCCGCCGAAAGAAGGTGTGACTGTTGGAATACTTGAAGGAGCAATCTGCAATACGCATAATGTGGAAGTAGCGAAGGTCATGCGCGAACGCTGCCAGATTCTGATAGCCCTCGGGGATTGTGCTACTTTTGGAAATGTCCCCGCTATGCGCAATTTGTGCGGCACGGACGAGGCCTTGAAACGCGCGTATCTGGATACGGAAAGCGTCGTGGACGGACTCATTCCTGACTCCCCGGAGCTGGGGAAGCCGCTTGACATGGTTACAGGCATTGATAAGGTGGTGAAGGTCGATCTCTTTATACCTGGTTGCCCTCCGAGCGCGGATGCTATCTTCCATGCATTATCGGAACTGCTCGCCGGACACGTGCCAGTAAGTTTCCCACCCCCATTATTCAAATATGATTAGAGGAGAGTAGCTATGGGTGCTAGAAAGATAACTATTGAACCTATAACACGTATCGAAGGTCATGGGCGGATAACTATCCACCTGAATGAAAAGGGCGAGGTGGACCAGACCTTCTTCCACGTTGATGAATTCCGCGGTTTGGAAAAATTCACCGAAGGTCGCCCATACTTTGAGATGCCGGCGATTACCCAGCGCATCTGTGGTATCTGCCCGGTAAGCCACCACCTGGCCGCAGCCAAGGCCTGTGACGGCGTAGCCCGTGTAGAACTGCCGAGACCGGCCAAGTTGCTCCGCGAATTGATGCATATGGGCCAATATATACAGTCCCACGGCATGCACTTTTTCCACCTGGCGGCGCCTGATTTGGTTTTGGGTTTCGACGCTGATCCGGCCATAAGGAATGTTGTCGGAATTATCCAGGCGAACCCGGAACTGGCGCTGAAGGCGGTGAACCTGCGTCGTTACGGACAGCAGGTCATCGAGAGATTGGGTGGAAAGCGCATCCATCCGACTTTTGCCGTCCCAGGTGGGGTTAATGCGCCGCTATCGCCGAAAGACCGCGACGCTATCCTTGCTGAATTTGATACCATGGTGGAGATTGCCAAGGTTGCCGTCAGCATCGGCAAGGGGTGGATAGGGGCCAACAAAGAATTGGTTGACGCCTTCGCGTCCTTCCCTTCCAACTACATGGGTCTCGTGGATATGGAAGGCGGCCTGCAACTTTACGATGGAGAGATCCGGGTAAAGGATGCGCAGGGTAACTTTGTAGCACAGTTCAAGCCGGCCAATTACCTGTCACATGTGGGAGAGCATGTGGAGTCATGGTCATTCCTCAAGTTCCCCTTCTACCGCAAATTAGGCTGGCCGGATGGAACCTATCGAGTGGGCCCGCTGGGTAGAATGAACGTGGTGGACAAAATAGGAACGCCTCTTGCCAACGAAGAGCTCAAACTCTTCAAGCAGATAAACGGCGGCAAACCTGTTGAAGGTTCTCTCTATTACCACTATGCGAGATTGATCGAACTGGTATACGCGCTGGAGCGTCTGGCTCAGTTGCTGGATGATCCGGATATCATGTCCAACGATATCTGTGCCTATCCGTCTGGAGCCCAGATCCCCGGCCAGGGAGTTGGTGTCATCGAAGCCCCGCGAGGAACCCTCTTCCATGATTACAGTACAGATGAGAACGGCAAATTGACCCGGGTAAACCTTATTGTAGCCACAGGTAACAATAACTGGGCCATGCATACAGCCTCGGGGCTCGTTGCAAGGGCTTTCGTAGATGGCAATAAGCTGACCGAGGGGATGTTGAACAGGGTAGAAGCAGCTATCCGCTGCTACGATCCCTGCCTGTCGTGTGCGACACATGCATTTGGGAAGATGCCGCTGGAAGTCACGCTCATAGCGGCGGACGGCACAGTCCTGGATCGCGTGTCCCGGTAATACAGAAATCTGATTCTCCACGAGTTTAACGCAAGCGGGTAAACGCAGGTAGTTTACCCGCTTTAACTTTTTGGGCTTGCTGGGGACCTGATGCCTCGTACTCTGGTTATTGGTATTGGCAATATAGACCGCGCCGATGATGGCATTGCATATTATGTGGTAAATGCCCTGCGGCGGCGCCTCGGCCAAGGGATGCTGCACGAAGACGAAACCGGGTTGGAGAGCCTGGGCGCACAGATAGATTCCGTATTTTTGGTGCAGCTCGCACCGGAGTTGATGGATGTAATAATCCCTTACGATAAGATCATCTTTGTAGATGCACACGTTTATGAGAACGTGGATAGTCTCTATTGCGCCCCTGTATTTCCGGAGTTCACTCCCGCCACATTCACCCACCATCTGACGCCTGCGATGCTTCTTGCACTGCTCAAGTCACTTCACCATCGAGAACCTGCGGGGCATATAGTTTCTATCCGCGGCTATGACTTTGATTTCCATCGCAGCCTCTCTACCGATACCGAGGCCCTCGTGGAGAAGGCAGTGGATCATATTCTGCAAGCGCATGGACCCTTGCATGATGAATCTTGCGCTTAATTAAATTTATAATTACTCAGCACGGACATATTCTCCAAGGTTTGAAACGCCTGCAAAGCTCCCGCCCTTCCGGAACCCAACTTTGATGGATTTTCTTGAATTAATATGTTACCGTGAAAAACAAGTTCTGGGAAACATCTCACGCAGAGAAAGCTCATGCGGGAATTCATCCACAAGCAAATCTTTTTAGGACCGCATTTAATGAATATGAGAAAATTCGCTGCATACCTGTGTCTGCTTTTTGTCGCGTCTTCTTTCTTTTTTGTGAGCGAAATCTCGGCTGCGCCCCGTATCAAACTGACAGCTAAGTCTGCTATTCTGATTAACGACAGCAACGGCAAGGTCCTCTATACAAAAAATCCGGACCGGCCCATGCAACCCGCCTCGCTAACCAAAATCCTTTCCCTGTACCTTGTACACGAGGAAATCTCTCAGGGGAAAATTCATCTCACAGACAGGGTGAAAATAAGCACGGATGCCCAGATTACCGGTGGATCGAGCATGTACCTTGTCGATGAAACGGAGGTTGTGCTTGACGACCTCATAAAGGGTATGGCCGTTGTCTCTGCTAACGATGCCAGCGTTGCCGTGGCTGAACATCTTGGCGGCAGCATCGATAATTTTGTGAGGATGATGAATGCCAAGGCAAAGGCCCTGGATATGAAACGCAGTCATTTCGTGAATCCTAATGGACTTCCGGCCGGCGGGCAGGTCACTACCGCCAGGGATATTCTCAAACTCTCCCGCGCTTATATAAGAGATTTCCCGGAGGCTTTACAAATCCATTCCATGCAGGAATATACATTCGCCAATATTACCCAGCGCAACAGCAACACTCTGCTCGGGCAGTGTGAGGATGTGGACGGCTTGAAAACGGGTTTTGTCCGGGCTGCAGGATTTCACTTGGTTGCTACGGCAAAGAGGGGAGATACTAGACTCATTGCCGTTGTGATGGGCGAGAAAAATCCCAGAATCAGAACGCGGGACACGACAAGACTCTTGGAACAGGGTTTCCGCATGATTGCCGGGAAAGAAAAGGCTTCCGTATCGATAAGAAGTCGCTCGTAGCGTCATCAGCGCTCAGTCAGCAAGTCCATTTTAGGGAAAACGCCGGCAGTCGAGCTTCAATCGGTCCATTGATTTAATTTGACGAACTCCCTTCAATAAGGTTAGATTTACTGAATAAATCCATTATGGAAATTTTGTGACTTGAGAAATCATCACCAGGTATTTTCTACAATATAAGGAGGTAGAAATATGAAAAAAAAGGAGACGGACTATTTCTCCGCCTTGTACGAAGTGGCCAAGGTTATCAATGCTTCTTTGGACCCGTCCATTGTTCTGGAAAAGATTGTTCAGTGCGTGACTCGTGCTATGAACGTCAAGGCATGCAGCATCAGACTCTTGGATTCACGGAAGAAACAGCTTGTCCTTGGCGCTGCCCACGGACTCTCCAAAGATTACCTTCATAAAGGGTCTATTCTCGTAAAGGAAAGCGGATTGGACCAGAAGGTTCTTGCAGGCGAGACGGTGTGGTTGAAGAATGTCCAAACCGATAAAAATTTCCAGTACGGAGCAAAGGCAAAAGCGGAAGGCATTAAATCGGTGTTTGCCATTCCACTGTTGCTCCGAAAAAATGCCATCGGTGTCCTCAGGGTATACTCGGAAAGCATCTACAAATTTGATGATCAGGAGATTAAGTGTCTGGAGGCAGTTGCCAATCTAAGCGCTATCGCCCTGGACAATGCCCGACATCACAAGACATTGCAATTACAATGTGATCTGATGGCTGCACACAAGTATCGCATTGACGACAATTGAAAGGAGCACCCAATGATTCGCCTCGGCATAAACGGATTTGGACGAATAGGCCGGCAGGTGCTGAAAGCCGTGATGGAAAGGCATCCCCGGGCCCTCTCCGTTGTTGCAATCAACGACCTCTTTGACGTGGAAACCAACGCCCATCTCTTCAAATATGATACAAATTACGGACGCTATCCGGGAGAGGTCAAGGCTAAAAAGGATAGCTTTGTTATTGATGGTCGTCCGATCAAGAGTTTAGCATTTCGCGACCCATCATCCATCCCGTGGGATGATCTGGACATCGATATAGTTATCGAGAGCACAGGCTTGTTTCTGACCGGTCCCAAAGCATCGGCCCACATCGACGCTGGGGCAAAGAAGGTCATCATCACTGCACCCGCAAAGGAAGAAGACATTACAGTGGTCATGGGCGTCAACCATAAAAACTACAGACCCGGGAAGCATCATATAATATCCAATGCGTCATGCACGACCAACTGCCTTGCCCCGCCCGTCCTTGCTGTCCATGATACTTTCGGTATCAAGAAAGGTATGATGACGACCGTTCACTCATATACAAATGACCAGCGTATCCTCGATCTTGCTCACAGAGATCTGCGGCGGGCCCGTGCGGCAGGGCAGAATATCATACCTACAACTACGGGTGCGGCAAGGGCGCTGTCACTGGTGATTCCCGACCTCGCCGGTCTCTTCGACGGATACTCACTTCGCGTACCCACGCCAACCGTATCGGTCGTCGATTTCGTTGCAGAACTCAAGAGCAAGACAACGACGGAACAGCTGAGAACAGTCCTCGAAACCTCTTGCAGGAAACGGTTCAAGGGTATCATGACATGCGAAAAATCAGGTTTAGTCTCCACAGACTTCAAGGGAAACCCCCACTCCTCCATAATAGATATGGAGTTCACACAGGTTCTTCAGGGCAACATGGCCAAAGTCGTTGCATGGTACGACAATGAATGGGGTTATTCCTGCCGCGTGGCTGACCTCGCTAATTACATCGCGCAAAAAGGGCTGTGAGCAAATATGAAACATGGCCGTATTCTGGTAATAGACGATGATGCCGTTGCCTGTGAATTCTTACAGGAGGCGCTTTCACGTGAAGGCTACAAGGTAGATACCTTTACATCCGGGAAAGAGGCCCTGAAGAAAGAGCTGTCTCACTACGATCTCCTCATGTCAGATATCAGAATGCCTGAAATCGACGGGCTTCAGTTTCTCCGACATGTGCGTGAGAAATGGCCGGACCTGCCCGTTATCCTGATGACCGCCTACGGATCACTGGAAACCACCATGGAGGCGCTCAGACTGGGTGCATGGGATTATATCAGCAAACCCTTTTCTCCTGAAGCCATTCGTGCCATGGTGCATAAAGTTCTCGAAGTGCGGGAACTGCGACAGCGCCGCATGCAAGGGCAGCCGAAGATATCAGGTGAACCGCAATTTATCGGTTCTTCCGCTACCATGGTTGAATTTTATAAGCAGATCGTTCGCATAGCGGATGCGGATGCAAGTGTATTAATTGAAGGCGAAAGCGGCACAGGAAAAGAACTCGCAACGAGGGCCCTCCATCAGCTGAGCTCGCGGCGGGAAAAGCCTTTTGTCGTGGTTCATTGCGGCGCTATTCCCGACACCCTTCTGGATTCAGAATTGTTCGGCTACGAAAAAGGGGCATATACGGGAGCGGACCACAAACACGAAGGACTTCTTGCATCCGCTCATAGTGGAACAATCTTCCTCGATGAAATTACGGAAATGTCGCCCTCTCTCCAGGGAAAACTCTTGCGCTTCATGCAGAGTGGAGAAGTCCGCAGGCTGGGCGCTCACGAAGTAGGGCACTTCAGCGTCCGGGTAGTGGCCGCAACAAACCGTAATATAGATGATGATTTAAAAAAGGGAACCTTCAGATCGGACCTATTATATCGATTCGTCGTGCGTCTGCATATGCCCCCTCTGCGGGAACATAAGGAAGATCTGCCGCAATTAATCGAATCCCTCCTGAAAAAAATCGGATACCCATCCGTCCGCATTTCCGATGAGGCCATGGAGCTTCTCATAGCCTATGACTGGCCGGGCAATGTCCGTGAGCTGCAAAATGTCTTGGAGCAGACACTGCTCCTGTCGCCCTTTATGGTGCTCCTCCCCGAGCACCTCCCGGAAAGATTCCGTCCAAAACGTGATGAGACGCTTCCTCTCTTGCCGCCTCTCGAAGAAGCGGAAAGAAAGCAGATCATCCAGGCGCTGCAAACCACGTCATGGAACCAGAGCCAGGCGGCTCAACTTTTAGGAATTGACAGAAAGACGCTGAGGACAAAAATTCAGCGCTATGGTTTATTGAGAGATGGCGCATCGTGAGGCTGTTCTACAGACGTCACATTCTCGACAATAGGGAAGTACAGAATAATTTGCGTGCCCTCAGAAGGACCGCTCTTCATCTCAATCTTGCCGCCGTGGACCTTAACGATATCCTGCACAATAGCAAGACCCAGACCGCGCAGACCTTCATCCATATGGGTGCTGAAGAAAGGCTCGCAGACCCTTGCCAATAATTCAGGCGGAATACCTGGACCGTTGTCCCGGACAGTAATAGCCACAGCGTTATTTTGCGGCACTGCTCTGGCTGTAACGGAAATCTTCCCCCCTCCGGACATTGCCTCCAAGGCATTCTGAATGAGATTAAATAGGGCTGTCTGAACGCGATATCTGTCAACAAAGAGAGTGGGGATTTTTTCATCCACATCCACTATGAGTTGAATGCCTGATTTCTGCATCAGCGGTTCGACGAGGGGGAGCGTTTCGTTCAAAAGTTCAGGTACGCTTACTGCCTCAAAATGCGGCTCCGGAAGACGCGTGGCATGACGGACATTCTGAATGACGGTATTGAGCCTTTGCGTCTGCTGAACTATGAGTTCCAGTTTTCTGCCCACGTCGGGCGGCCATGCGTCATGCTCCAGGAGCAGTTTCGCCAAGCCCGCAATCGAGTGCAGGGGAGTGCCCAGATCATGCGCCAAGGTCGCCGTCAAATGACCCAGGGCTGTGAGCTGTTGTAGCTGGTTCACCTGCTGCTGAAGTTGAACCACATTGTGTGTCGCTTCCTGCACCCTCTCCTCCAGGTTCCTTTGGAGCTCCTGATTCCGCGCCAGCACCCGTTCAATCTCCTCGGCCATTACATTAAAATGATCTGCCAAGTGACCCCATTCATCCAGCCTGGCAATGGGAATCCTTTTGATGTATTTGCCTGCACGGAAGTCATCAATGGTGTCAATGATAACACCCAGCGGCCTGCCGATTAGCCATCTGTAACTTAAGGCCAGGACAAACAGGATGGCGAATAAAAGGCCCATCGTGCTGAACAGCAGCAGGCGTTTCGCACGGGCCAGGATTTCAAATCTGGTCTGCGAAAAAACAATCACACCGACAAAAACCTGCGTATCTCTTTCTGACAGAAACGGGTACAGCAGGCCCAGGGCAGGCCCGCCATCAGTATTCAATTCAACACGCTGTGTTCTTGATTTTTCCATAGCCGCCCCTATGACATTTTCAGGCCATTCATAGGGAACCCGCCCGGCACCCACAATATATTCCACTTCACCATTTACGATGGAAAAAAGATCAATGCGGGCCAGTCTGTCATCTGATTTTACGTGGTCTTCCAATGCATCATCGAGGGCGGATAAACCTTTACCGGTTGGAAAGTGCTGGTAGTACGTACTGACCGTTTCCGCAAGGTCATAAAGCCGTTTGACTTGCTGTTCAATGAGAATTACATTCAGCACCCTTAACTGGATCCAGCCCCAGATGGTCATGGTCACAGCCAGGCCCAAAACGGTCAAGACAATGAGGCGCGTCCGGACGGTCATATTGGACACCCTGTATTTCGCCTTCTTGATAAAATCCTTCAGTGTTGACAAAATACTTACCCTGCAAGATGGATTATGAACTCTTGGTCCTCATATCAGAAAAAAATGGAAAACTCAATTGTTCCATTAACGCAAAAAAGGCACAGAGATTATATCTCCATGCCGTTTAGCTGCAGACAACATACTATATTATTATGGATCTTATTTCCGGGGAGAAGGGGCCTCAGCGGGCAACGGTTTTGTTTCCTTCAAGGGAGAAGTCTTTCTTATTATCTTTCTTACAACCACCGGACTTACCCTCGTGGCGATATTCTTTCCGTCCTTCTTCAGGTAGTTCACCTTTACTTTATCGCCGGCATTGATTTTTTCAACGGGTTTATCCAGCGCAAATTCCATTGTCTCCGTTTTTCCCCTGACGGTGCGCTCAACCGATATCATTGTATCGGAGATATCCTTGACTACTCCTATGATACTCACCTTTGTTTCCTTAGGCGGTTTCACAGTAACTGCCTTAGACGGATCTGCCTTGGCAGGGGCCTGGGCCTGGGAAGGTCCGTCAACAGCGAAGACGGCAGCACTGAAAACAAAAACAATACCTGCTGCTAATACCATCAGACGTTTCATTCCAGGCGACCTCCTTCTTATATTCTTCAAAGCACAGATCTATCGCTGTCTTTAATAGATTCTTGTATTAAATGAATTTATTAGTGCAATCTGCATACCATATGGTTGTCTATTCCGGGATAATAAACTAACTATCTACAATTACGTGAGATTAAATTAATGCCTCCGGTCCTGATAGGAAGTACATGATAGAAGATTGGAGAATTAAACCCCAGTTGTTGAGTAATTTTTCATCAATTGCTCTACAAATATCCCCTCGAGAAACATAAAATTATGATTTTCTTATAATCATTCTCAATGCGGCAGGCATGATGTCAGCAACTATCGGTAAGCAGCACGGCTGTTCTCCATCGCAATCTACAAGGACGCGTTCCTCAGAGAATGCGCTGATCGTTTTCCCTGTCAGAATCGATACGCCTTTGATATCTTCGATTCTACCATTATACAGTTTAGGGAAATGCCTGAAGACCTCGGCGAGACTCAAATTTCCGATCACAGTTATATGGAACAGGCCGTCATCAATGATCGCGTCCGGAGCCACACGCATGCCCCCGCCGTGATACTGACCGTTAGCCACGGCGATGTTCCAGGCAATGACGTTTCTGTCATACGAGTTGTCTATCTGAATGCGTATATTTTTCTTGCCATAGAGGAAGATAGAAACCAGGGTTGCCCAGATAAAGGAAATGAAGGGGCCGAATGCCTTGCTGCTCTTGTTGATCCGCTCATCAACTTCGCCTCCCAGGCCAAAACTGACGATATTATGGAAATAACGGGTTACTGGAAGTCTGTGGTCATTCCGGTGCCGAAGCCGCCCCACGTCAATGACCTTCATATATCCTTCTTTAATCGTGTCGAGTGATTGTTCGATCACTGCGGGAATAGGCACAGTCTTAATGAAATCACAGCCCGTTCCATTTGGCACAAAACCCAGCAGAGCGTCCTTCCTGATCGGTCCACTTTCATCCATGAATCCATTCACTACCTCATTAAGGGTGCCATCTCCGCCAACACAGATGATCAATTCGGTCCCTTCAATAAGCCTCATTCTGGCGATCCTCGCGGCATCCCCCGGTTTTGCGGTCAGATACGATGTAAAATAACCCAGGCGATCATGCGCCATAGCCTGAATGCGGGGCCACTGCCTGCCTGTCAAGCCATTACCTGCATGGGGATTAACAATGAAGACAATTCTCTGGGAAGCCACAACTGTAACCTACTGTTTCGGATAAAACTATCAGCGCCGCAACGGAGAGGAAAATCTATAAAACATCTTTCTGCAATTTTTTCACTACTTTCTTATGCGTCTATACACCCAACAGTGCAAGAAGAAAAAAAGGGTAACCAGTCCGCCCTGACGTATCATCTTTTTTGCAATTTTTCTCACGTCTTTCTGCCGATCCACCTTCTTATCGGCGAGATACATGCCGAGTAAACCGCGATTAATCATGTGGTGGAAGCGTGCGTTGGGCAGGCGGGAGATGCTTTGGTCTGCCTGTTTATAAAAATGCATTAGCCTCGCCGTCATTTCATTGCTGTCGGGATAGTATGAACAGAAATTCAAATCCCCGCCGGCGCGGTCCTCCTCCTGATCGATCAGATAATCAAGCAGTATATGTAATCCCTGCACCCACGGGAAATATGCATCTTTGATACGCCCCGCCAGTTCCGCAGAACAATCTTCACGAAAAGCATGGGCAACTATGCAGAAGATGCCGAGTGTGGAGCCGGCGCACGCCGCAAATTCATACCAGCTCATCTCGGGCAAATGGCCCTTGTACCTGTCAAACCATGCCGCCAGACGGGGCACACGCTCTTCGATCCTCACATGCTTGTGGATTTGCAGTTCACAATAATAGCCGGCAAGTTCGTGAAGGGCCGGTGCGATTACATGATACGTCGGTAACTTCTTGAGAATTTCCTGACAGGTCGTAACAAGAGAGAGCAGGTAGCCGCCATCATCCTGTTCATTACGGAGACGGTAATAATTGTCACCGGATACGTCGGGGGTCAGGGCATGAGGCATTGATTCGTGAAGGGCGCGAAAATCCTCCGGATCAAGGGACGTGCTGCGATCACATAAATTGTCAAGATAGTCGCTGATGGTCTGATAAGCGACAATGAATCGTACCGCTTCGGGGTAGCGATCCCCCGCTAATAATGCGTAAATCGACCCTCCTTCACAATGGAATGTCTTTGTCTCGATACTCATGAGGGCTTGTTTGCGGAGCTCCGGATCAGGAATCTCTGTG
This sequence comes from Syntrophales bacterium, assembly GCA_049512055.1. GTDB lineage: Bacteria > Desulfobacterota > Syntrophia > Syntrophales > UBA2185 > Fen-1135. The sequence continues at coordinate 66,850 of JBEKXK010000002.1, forward strand.
GCCCTTCTTTTCCACTCCCCCAGATGACGATGGACATCAGGACGCACCCGGAGAATAATTTTTGTTGTCATCGTCCACAGGAAGGGAAAATTGTTGACCAAATGACGCTCCTCCATTTTTACCGCTTGCCCTTATGGAAACACCTTCGCAAAGAGTCTTTCCATTGCTCGAAAGCCCGAAGCAAGCTTCGCAAAAACACACATGCTTGCGCTTCATAACACAAGGTATTTTTTTACACAAGGGCGAGGTGCGCAAGTTTTAGGATTTGCCTTGACCCCTTATTTCTTTTCATGTTACCGCTCGCAAAGGATACTTAAATACTATACCCACCCGAGAGAGATGGGACATCAGGACAGGCGCTAATCGATAAGATATAACAGGCAGTCATTGGAAACACAAAAATTTATACATCAGGAAAGATCTGTAATAGTCATTGGCGGCGGAGCAAGCGGCATGATGGCCGCAGGCAGGGCCGCGGAAATGGGTGCACATGTCACCCTCCTCGAAAGATCCGGAAAACTTGGCCAGAAGATACTCGTGAGCGGGAAGACGCGCTGCAACCTGACAAATGCCAAGGATCTGGATCATTTTATTTCTATGTATGGGCAAAACGGCCGTTTTCTCTACAGGGCCTTTCATCACTTTTTTCGTGAAGATCTGATCGCCTTCTTGCGTCGCTATCGTGTGGAAACGAAGATTGAGAGAGGCGGGAGGGTCTTCCCGGTTTCTGACAGGGCCCAAGATGTTGTCCGCGCCTTCGAGAAATATCTGATTGATTACAGTGTGGAGATATGCAGGCACACGCGGGTCACAGGCATTCAAACCCGTAACAAACAGGTAACAGGTGTGATGACGGTAGACGGCAAATTCCGGGCAGGTGCCGTCATCCTGGCTGCGGGCGGTTCGACCTATCCTGCAACGGGTTCTACGGGGGATGGCTATACGATGGCTGCCGGCCTCGGCCACACCATAGCTAAACTCCGCCCTGCATTAGTGCCCCTTGTTGTCGAGGAGATACCTCTCGCAAAATCCTTGCAGGGGGTGAGCCTCAGGAATGTCCGTCTCACGGCGTTTCAGTGCCGGGCCGATGATATTGATCCGTCTCTTGTGCCAAGCCTTGACACGGGCCGCGGCTCAGGAAACAGACGACCGCGCCCGCCCGTTATCGAAAGCCGCATGGGAGAGATGATGATCACCCATTTCGGCATCGGGGGGCCAATTACACTGCTCATGAGCCTGGCCATTGTCGAAGCACTGGAGCGGGGACCGGTAAGTATTTCCATAGATCTCAAGGCGGCCCTTGACAGGAGGGAGCTCCAAAAGCGTCTCCAGCGGGATTTCGACCGATTCAGCAAAAAAGCATTCCGCAATATCATGTCAGGACTCGTTCCTGCCAAAATGGTCGATCCCCTTGTTTCAATGACAGGCATCGCGCCGGATAAGCCCGGTTGTCAGCTCAACGCTCAAGAACGTGAAAGACTCCTCGATCAGCTGAAGTCACTTCGCTTTAATATCAAACAGCCTCTACCCATGTCATCTGCCATAGTGACTGCCGGAGGCATATCCCTGAAAGAAATTGATCCGCGAACAATGGTGTCGCGCAAGCTAAAGGGCCTTTACTTCTGCGGAGAAGTAATAGACATTGACGCCGATACCGGAGGCTATAATCTCCAGGCCGCCTTTTCAACGGGCTACCTCGCCGGTGAACAGGCCGCAGCCTATGTTAATTCCAGGTTGCCCTCCAATGCTCGCCATATGGATCTTTAGAATTATCATTCCTCCTTCTCTTTTGCTTTCTCCTGCGCCTTCTCTTTCACTTTCTTTTTCTCCGGCTTCTGTTCCTTTTCCTGCTTCGGCTCCTTTTCCTGCTCCTGCTCCTGCTTCGGCTCCTTTTCCTTCTTTTTCTTCTTTTCCTTCCCCTCTGGAGGGGCTTCCTTCGATGACTTCCCTTTCTTTTCTGCCTTATCTTTCGGCACGGCCTTGGAAGCCGCCTTTTCAGCCTCTTTTTCCTCCTTTATCTTTGCCAGCTCTTCCGTCCTTCTTTCATTCCCTGCGATCGCTTTTAGTCTGTCATTTATAGCCCTAATATTCGCCCGCAGTCTCTTAACGAGCGTATCTTTATCGATCCCAGGAGATTCAATCCCCTTCTTAGCAAGGAAAGATAGGCGTTCCTCCAGCCCTCGTTCGAAATACGCCTTTTGTCGCTCTTGCGTCTCCTTCTTTCTCGATCCCATGTCTTCTCCTCCCTTTCCGATTCACTTGTTTGTCGCCGGCAGCCAACAGACCGCACAGTATTCTCTTTTTTCTGCCGTCAGATGATTGTTACGAATATATGTATCAGGAAACAAGACTAAAAACCATCATATTTCTCAAGAGGGCAACTGTAATGGAGGATGTCTGCTTTGGGATTCGCCGCGAATTGATCAGTGATGGGCATGGAAAAGGAGGCATTGATAAAGTCACATATTTTGTGCGGGCAGAGAAGGAAGGCAGCCGTGACTTGCACAAATTTATCGGATTATGATTCACACAAGATTATATTATCGGATATTGTCGTTAACAGGAATTCCATCTATTACAATTTCTTGTATTCAGAGTGTTTTTGAATAATCAACCTTTCCAGTTCATCGAAAAAGGTCGATTGCTGGTCATTTCTTTCGGACGAATTCTCTTCGGTGATTGTTGACGATTCATATTTTGACCAATCTAATTCAGTTTGCATATGTTTATCGCTATCGGCGGCTGGCAATAATTGATAGACAAAACATTTTTCTCTTATCCAGCCCATGCAATCTTCGCCATAACACCTTCTATTGACAAAAATGCACCATTTCATGCCGATTCCCTTTCATATCCTTTTAATCGCTGCCAATTCCTCACGGGTCTTGCATCCGCACGTATTATTCACACTTGTTTTTGCGTGGTTTCCGGATCAAGCGGATCACATCTTCGAAATATCGGTACTGACAGATAAGTCTTAGAGCACATGCAATATTTCACTGAGACTCGGGTGGGGGATAATCCATTTCTTCAGTTCCTTCTTCCCCATGCGGTTTGCCACGGCCAGGCTCATGGATGCGATCAGTTCACCCGCGTCGTCTCCGACGATCGTCACCCCCATCAGGCCATCGCCGCAGAAGACAGCCTTCAGGAACCCGTTCCCCTTGAGTTCTGTCCTGGCCATGATATTTGCCCCATATTCGACCCTCTTTATTTCCACCTCTAAACCCAGCTCTCCTGCCTGCTTTTCCGTGAGTCCGATGCGGGCCACGTTCGGGTGCGTATATACCACGGAAGGTACTGCGTCATCCCTGTATGTAATAGAGCGATCCCCATAGAGGTAACTTGCAACCGATCTGCCCTGCTGCATAGCCCTGTGCGCAAGCATGATACCTCCGGTCACATCGCCGACGGCATAGATGCCCTGCACGTTGGTCATCTGGCGGTCATCGACAGATATACCCTTCTGATCATACATAATACCGCATCGTCTCAATTCTTCCGTATGCAGAAGCGGTTTCCTGCCTGTACACATAAGGACGCAATTGGCGGTCAATTCAAGTTGCTTTGCATTTTTATTCGCTTTCAACAAAACGCCGTTTGATGTCTCCTCGATTGCCTCCATCAGCGCTGACGTGTGAATGGCGACGCCCAAGCGGACGAGATCATGCCTTATCAAATCGTCGGCTTCCCTATCCTCATGGGGGAGGAGCCCATCCAAGAGTTCAACGATGGTCACATTGACTCCTAGCTCAGCCAGGAATGTGGCAATTTCAATCCCAATGAAGCCACCCCCGACAATGATGATAGCTTCCGGCAGAGTCTCAAGTGCAAGAAAGCCGTCGGATGTCAAAATTCTCTGAGACGTCTGGAAACCATGCGGCATGAGCGGTTCTGAACCCCAGGCGATAATGATATTATCGGCAGTCAGGTGATGCCTCTGCCCCTGGAGCGAAATCCATTCCACCTCCCCGGAAGAAATAACATGCCCCTCTCCAGCCATCAGTCCCACACCTGCATCCTCAAGAGATTGCTGGGCACCCTTGGCGGAAAGGGTGACCATCTGCCGCTTATGGCGTTTGATCGCAGCGAAATCCACCCTAGCCTCACCTACGAAAATACCGAGACGCTTCAATTTCTTGAGGTTCATGTACTGCCTGCTGCAAGCCAGGAGGGCCTTTGTCGGGATGCAGCCCCGATGGGTGCATGTGCCGCCCCATTGATTTTTCTCTATGACGGCGACCTTGGCTCCCCATCTGGCAGCGTGTTCAGCCGCCGCATGGCCTCCGGGACCCGCTCCGATAATGATAAGATCATATGTCTGAGACACGATGATACCTTTCCCGATTCAGTTTAAGAGATCATTGCTGCATGGAAGGAACTGCGCACGAGGGGGCCTGCTTCCACCCGCTTTACTCCCAGCTCCTGCGCTATCCCTTTCATGACTTCAAATTCATCCGGATGGTAGTACTTCATGACAGGCCAGTGATTGCGTGAAGGCTGCTGGTACTGGCCGATAGTCACCGTTTCACAGTGAACTCGAGCCAAGTCATGAAGCAGAATCATAATGTCGCTCCAGCTCTCTCCGAAGCCCACCATGAATCCCGACTTGACGACTATTTCTTTCTCACCGTATTCGCTTATCCGATGGAGCAATTCAAGAGAAAGATGATAATTCCCCTGCGGTCTGATGTGGCTGAAAAGAGCGGGGACGCATTCCATATTGTGGTTTATCACAGAGGGTCTGCTCTTGACTATGCATTCCAGGGCATCCCAATTGCCACAGAGGTCCGGAATAAGCACTTCCACCCTGCATCCCGGCACTTCCTGATATAGCCTTTCCACGCAGCGGGCAAATATCCCTGCCCCTCCGTCGGAGAGGTCATCCCTCGTGACAGATGTAATAACGACATACCGGAGTCCCAGCTCTTTCACCGCCTGGGTAAGACGTTCCGGTTCCATCTCATCCAATCCTTCTGGCGTCCCGTACCGGACATTGCAGTAGAGGCAGTTTCTCGTGCAGATATTCCCGAGAATTAAAAAAGTGGCTGTCCCGGAATGAAAACATTCGGTTACATTGGGGCAAAGCGCCTCCTGACAGATGGAGTGGAGATTAAATTGCGACAGAATCCCCTTCACATGCTGGAATTCATGCGTAGCAGGGAGTTTCACCTTTAGCCATTCAGGCTTCCTTTTTATCTGCATTCACACCCTGAACCCTTTTCTTGGCCTTGGCGATACTGAAGAAACCGAAGATGAAGAACATGATCCCCAGGATGAGCTGTGGAAGGGCAGCTTCAATCAGACCCGTTTCGATAAAACGCCCTATTCCCTGCACCAGATTCACAAGACCAAAGAAGATGAAAATGGCAGGAGCGAGATAGTTGACCAGTTTGCGCGCGTCTATGGGAAGTTTGGGTAGTCCCGGCATCTGCTCCCGGACAGGAGCCGAATTAGTCTTGCCCGGCTGTGCCTGCGCCGGCGTTTCTTCCAAGGCATCCTTTTCCTTCCCTGCAAGAGCCCAGATGATCCTGTCTCTTTCTCTGGGATTCTTGACTGTCTTAAGTTTTCTGATGAGTTTATCCCTTTCCATTGCTTTCTTCCTTCCTTTATTATATCAACGTGTGTCTCGTCCCTCGCTTAAGCTTTTCTCCAGCATACATCAGGCTCCCTGGCCGCCTTGACATCATCGAGGCGCCTCACGGCAGTTGTAAGGGGCGCTGATTTTACCAGCTCGGGATTTTCTTTCGCTTCTTTCGCAATGGCAATCATGGCATCGCAGAAGGCATCAAGGGTCTCCTTGCTCTCCGTCTCGTTAGGTTCGATCATAATGGCTTCGGGCACGACGAGAGGGAAGTATATCGTCGGCGGATGATAGCCGTAATCGAGGAGACGCTTGGCAATATCCGAGGTGTGGACACCGCTCTCCTTGACCTGCCGCTTTCCGGAGAAGACGCACTCGTGCATGCATATCCGGTCATAGGGAAGATCATAAGAGGCTCTCAATCGCTCCTTGACGTAATTGGCATTGAGCACAGCGATTTCACTTGTCTTCTTCAAGCCATCAGGCCCGAGAGATCTGATATACGTGTAGGCCTTCACCATCACATTAAAATTTCCATAAAACGCCTTTACCCGACCGATACTGTCCGGAAAGTCATACCGCCAGTCATACCTTTTCCCTTTCTTTATGACACGAGGCACGGGAAGATACCGAACCAGATTTTTTCTGACTCCCACGGGCCCGCTCCCGGGGCCGCCGCAGCCGTGGGGAGTTGAAAACGTCTTGTGGAGATTGAGCTGAATGACGTCAATGCCCAGGTCGCCCGGTTTTGTGACTCCCATAAAGGCATTGGCATTGGCGCCGTCGCAGTACAATATCCCTCCTCTTCTGTGAACAATCTCCGAAACCTTTTCAATATTTCTCTCAAAGAGGCCGAGGGTGTTGGGGTTCGTAATCATCAGCCCGGCCACATCGTTCGTCATCAGTTCCCGAAGATGGTCGATATCGACGCCTCCCTCGGCATTTGACCGCACGGTAACGACATGGTAGCCGCACAATGCGCTCGAAGCAGGGTTTGTTCCGTGGGCCGTATCGGGTATCAGCATTTTTGAGCGCTTCTGTCCTTTTCTCTCGAAATATTTCTTTATGACCATGACGCCGGTGAGTTCGCCCTGCGCCCCTGCGGCAGGTTGGAGGGCAAAATCGGCCATGCCAAATATCTCGCTCAAATACTGTCTGAGTTCATACATGATCTGTAATGATCCCTGGGAAAATTTAACCGGAGAATAGGGATGGAGGTTTGTAAATCCTGGCAGACGAGAGACCTCCTCATTGATCTTGGGATTGTACTTCATGGTGCACGAGCCGAGAGGATAGAAGCCCACATCGACACCGAAATTTCGTTTCGATAATTGTGTATAATGGCGGATGAGATCCACCTCCGCCACCTCTGGCAGGTCCACATCATCTCTGAGCAGGCTCTTGTTGATAATATCCGTAACCGCCACGTCGGGCACATCCGATTTGGGAATGCTTGTGGCTATTCTTCCCGGCCTGCTCTTTTCAAATATGAGTTCCATGAATTACCTCCGGCTTATATATTATTAAGCAACAAAGGAAACCACTCTGTCGATGTCGTCTCTCGTGAGCATCTCTGTAGCGCAGAAGAGAAGGGCGTTTCCAAGTTCAGGATAATCTTCTTCGAGGTCATATGTGCCTATGATACCTGCAGCCTCGAGTTTCCGATTGACCATCTTTGGATCAGGACAGTGAATGACGAATTCATTGTAAACAGGGGCAGTGAAGACGGCCTCCCAGCCTGCGAGTTCTGAGAGCCTCCGTTTCAGATAATGAGCTTTCCAAATGTTGAGCTCCGCTAATTTTCTGAGGTTTTTCCCGAGACTGACGAGATAGACGGCAGCAGCCAGGGCGCAGAGGGCTTCATTGGAACAGATATTCGACGTGGCCTTTTCCCGCCTGATGTGCTGTTCCCGTGTCTGCAGTGTCAGGACAAAACCTCTCTTACCCTCTTTGTCCACCGTGGCTCCGGCAAGCCGACCGGGGATTTTTCTTAAGAATTTGTCAGTGCTCGCAAAGATCCCAAGATAGGGACCTCCATAGTTCATGGGGTTTCCGAAGCTCTGCCCTTCTCCCACGACGAAGTCTGCCCCCATTTCACCCGCGGGCTTAAGAATACCCAAAGACGTCGCTTCCGTGAATGCTGAGACAAGAAGCGCTCCCTTTGCATGCACCGTGGGCTCGATTGCGGCAATATCTTCGATGACGCCAAAAAAGTTGGGGCTCTGAACCAGGACCGCTGCCGTTCTGTCATCTACAGCCTGTGACAGGGCATCCCTGTCAAGCTGGCCGGATTTGCCGTAAGGAATTTCCACGACCTCGTATCCATTCGCCCAGGCATATGTACCGACGACCTGCCGGTACTCAGGATGGACGGAACGAACAATGATGATTCTATCCCTGTTTAAGGTCTTGGCAGCGAGCACCGCCGCCTCGGCCATGGCCGAGGCGCCGTCATACATGGAAGCATTAGCGACCTGCATGCCCGTGACCTTTGCTATCATGGTCTGGTATTCATAGATGGCCTGAAGTATTCCCTGGCTGATCTCCGCCTGGTAAGGGGTATAGGCCGTGTAGAACTCGGAGCGCGAAATGACATGGCCCACGACGGCCGGGATATAATGGTTGTAAGCCCCCGCCCCCATGAGGGTAATCGGGGGAACTGCGTTTCGGGAACTAATGCCCTTCATCAGCGCCGCAACCTCTTGTTCGGAGCGCGCAGGAGGCAGGTCAAGGAGCCCCTTTAATTTATATTTTTCGGGAATGTCGGCAAACAGTTCATCCACCGTTTTGATGCCGATAATCTCCGTCATCTGTCTTTGATCTTCCGGGGTGTGTGGAACATAGTCCATGTCATGATCCTTTCTCTGGTCTTCTTCGAGTACTCTGATCTCGCGGGGCTTGATGAAACAATCCTTAAGATGGGATTGCCGCGCCTGGGCCGCAATTAAATGGAATATTAGTGCTTCGCCTCTTTGATCATTTCCGTGTAGATGGCTGCATCCATGAGGTTATTCAATTCAGCCGGGGCATCCATCTTAAGTTTAGCAATCCAGCCTTTTCCAAAGGCATCCTGATTTACAAGTTCTGGGTGCTCCTCCAGCTCTTTATTGACTTCTATGACTTCTCCGCTCACAGGCGAGTAGACGTCAGAAACAGACTTTACGGATTCCACCACAGCCACCGGTTCCATTTGCTTGACTTTCTTCCCTATGGCCGGAAGCTCCACAAAGACGATATCAGTAAGTAGCTCCTGAGCGTGATCCGTAATTCCCATCTTGATCGTTCCGTCTCCGTTGTCCATTGCCCATTCGTGTTCCTTCGAATACTTCCTGTCTGCTGGATTTGGCTTTGACATTGCTCTCCCCCTTCAATCTATCTCTCTACCCCTTCAACACAGTTTGCCGCACGTTCCCAGACCATCATTTCTGCCTCCTGTAAAAAGGCAATTCCACAATCCGCGCTCCGGCTTGGTGATCACGGATCTGGATGAAAATATCCATGCCCGGCCTGCTGTATGGCACGGGCACAAAAGCGAGTCCCACCGCCTTCTGCAAGGTAGGAGTATATGTCCCCGATGTCACGACGCCGACTTCAACAGCATCCTTGAAAACTTTATACCCGTGTCTCGCTATTCCTCTATCTGTCATCTCGAAGCCGACCAGTTTTCTCTCCAAGCCTTTTTCCTTCAGCCGCTTCAAAGCGGTACTCCCGACAAAGTTTTTCTCCAGATTTGTTACCCACCCGTAAACGACCTCTAGCGGGGTAATCGTTTCGTCCATGTCGTTTCCGTATAACATCATCCCCGCTTCCAGACGCAGGGTGTCCCGTGCGCCTAATCCCACAGGTTTAAGCCCGAGGCCCGTCCCGACTGCCAGGAGTTTGTCCCATATTTCTTCTATCCTCCGACTCTCGGTATAGATCTCAAAGCCGTCCTCTCCGGTATAACCGCTGCGTGACACGAGAGCCGGTATTTTCATAACCCGCGTGTCCTTGGCATGGTAGAAATGCAAAGACGCCAAATCATCCGACGCAAGGTTCTGAAGAATCTGTTGCGACAGGGGTCCCTGCAGGTCTATCTTGCCTGTTCGATCGCTGTTGTCAACAACCTCCACTCCGGATAAACATCGTACTTTTCTTTGCGCCTCAATCCATGAGAAATCCTTGTCCTTCGTCCCGGCATTCGTAACGACCAGATAATGCTCCTCTCCTAAGCGATAAACAGTTACATCATCGATGATGCCGCCGCTTTCATTTGTCATGACGCTCAGCTTGATCTGTCCGATGGCCTGCCCTTCTATATTTCTGCTCAATACCCACTGCAATAGCTCAAAAGCCTGAGGTCCTTTGACCTCAATCTCTCCCATATGGCAGATGTCAAATAGCCCCGCTTTCATCCTGGTTGTGTGGTGCTCTTCGATCACATTGCTGTATTGAACAGGCATGGCCCAGCCGCCGAAATCAATTATTTTTGCACCAAGCGCGACGTGACAGTCATAGAGTGGGGTTTTCTTCATTGACGGTTCTCCTCCGGTATGTGGACAGCCTTGCATCGTGCAAATCCTGTCCGTCAAGCTGGTTCAATGAAAGAGCCTGTTTATAATTTAAAACCAGTACTTGCAGTAAATGAGGGACCAGATTATGAGAATAAAAATTACGAAGAAAATTACTTGTTTTTTTGAAAGTCGTAGATCCTGCAACGAGATTCTTGCAATTTTTGCAGATTGTCCATTTCGATTCAATAGGATACTGTCGGCAGATGAGAGAGTAGCTTTTTCTATATGCTCTCCGGTTCGCCCAATGGCAGGAAAAGTAACATAGGCGAATCTATATTTCAAGACATAAAAAATATTGTCCTGCTCGTTTAATTTGCGGAAAAGAATAAGCTGTGAAACACGGATAAGAAAGGGCAATATCAGATATTTCGGGGAATCCCGTCACCGGTAACTGCTTTTATCTTTTCAAAAGTCCGCTCAAAGAACTCTTGTTTTTGTTTCGGAATATATAGTGGCCCTTCGCAATCGATGATCAACTTACCTGCAAGGTGGTCAATTTCATGTTGCGCCACACGGGCAACGTAATCCGTATAGCGCTTGTTTATTTTTCGCCCGCTTATATCGAACGCCTTGACTTTGATCTCAGGAAATCTGCTGACTTCGGCCTGGATTTCCGGACATGAGAGACATCCCTCTGTCATGGTTACCATCTCACCCCGGGCTTGCGTAATACGGGGGTTGATCAAGAGCTCATAATCGTCCTCATTCTTTGACCAGCCCTTCTCATTGAAACCTTTGTTTCTGAAGATGATTATTTTTTTACTTATGCCTATCTGCGGAGCCGCCAAACCTGCTGCATCGTCCATGGACAGGAAGGCGTCGACAAGGGTCCTGATCTCTTTCTTTCTCTCTTCATCGAAGGGAACCCGTATATCCTCACACAGCTTCCTCAGGACAAGGGTTTCCTCTTCATTAATCTTGTCATCCTTCCACAGCGTAAGAACTTTCACATCAGGCATCACTTTCCCCGTCACAACCTGTTCAAGTTTTATATAGCATCCCGCGCTGATTATTTCAAGTCTCTTGCGATTTTCAAATACCCTTGATAATTTCACAGATGTCTGCTAATTTTCTTTAATTAGAGAGACTTGGAAACCCATTGAAAATAACAACGAGAGTGCAACCTTGATAAACGCCATCGTTACAAAGAAGGCAAGGCAGGAATTTGCCAGACTGATGAAGTTTGAAAACGGAGGATTACCGGTCACGGATTCCGGCAAATTGAACAAGTTGCCTCTCCTGTACATACACATCCCGTTCTGCGAAAAGCTATGTCCCTACTGTTCTTTCCACCGCGTCGTCTTTGACAGCGCCCTTTGTCGCGATTACTTCAAGGCCTTAAGGAAGGAGATCATGCTCTATAAGGGCAAGGGCTATGATTTCAGCGGCATCTACGTGGGAGGAGGAACACCGACCATCCTCATAGAAGAGCTCGAGGAAACGCTGAAGCTGGCGCGGCAATGTTTTTCCATTCGGCAGATATCGGTAGAGACAAACCCGAACCATCTGACAGATGAAACTATCTCCGCCCTCAGGCGCGCCGGTATAAACCGGCTTTCCGTCGGAGTCCAAAGCTTTGACGATCAGCTGCTTCGGGATATGGATAGATATGACAAGTACGGAAGCAGCGAGTCCATAATTAACCGGCTGTCGCAGACCCTCGGGCAGTTTGATACCCTCAATGCGGACATGATTTTCAATTTCCCTTCCCAGACCATGACCATGCTGGAGAGGGATCTCGACATTCTTATGGATATAGGGATAGACCAGATCACATACTACCCCCTCATGGTTTCAGATTCTACCCGTCAGGCCGTCGGTAAAAGGTTCGGCCATGTCGACTACGCAAAAGAGGAAAAATTTTACCACCGGATTACGGAACGGCTGATACCGGCATACCGGCACTCGTCCGCGTGGTGTTTCTCAAAAAATGCCGCCATGATAGATGAGTATATTGTCGATTATGATGAATACGCCGGTATCGGTAGCGGGTCTATCGGCTATTTGAACGGTATATGCTATGCTAATACCTTTAACATTGCGGAATACATCTCGCAGGTCAACCGCGGTGAAATACCTATTATGGCCTCGCGTTCCTTCGAGCTCAAGGATCGTTTGCAATATGATTTCCTCATGAAGCTCTTCGGCATGAATATGAATATACCGGCATCGCAGGCAAAGTACGGCGGGATTTTTTATCGGGCCCTCTGGTTTAATATTCTTGCTTTTGTCCTTGCAGGTGCTTTACAGTATCGCTCATCCCGTCTTTGCCTGACAAAGCGGGGATGTTATCTCTGGGTGATCATGATGAGAGAGTTTTTTATCGCAGTTAATAACTTTCGTGATTTTTGCCGGTCGGGGTAGTATTATAGTCACAAGACATCATATTTTCTGCCGCAGAGTCATATGACAAAACGAAAGCTTGATGACCACAGAATGATATTATTGAGGGGCCTCCCCAAGATTGACGAGATAATGCTCTCTCTGGAAAAAAAGGAGGCATTTGCAGGAACCCCAAAATATGTCGCCAAGTCTATCTGCCGGTCTGTCGTGGAAGAACTGAGGCAGGAAATCCTGAATACAAAGACGGATGCAAAAGGAATGCGCCTGCCTACGGCGGGAGAGGTCGTTGATAAAGTTATGCAAATCATAGATGGGCTTCATCAGTACAGACTTCGCAAAGTGGTAAATGCAACAGGCGTAATTTTGCACACCAACCTGGGCAGAGCGCCCTTATGCGCCGATGCGCTGCAGAGGCTCATGGAAATAGCGGGGGGATATTCGAATCTCGAATATGACCTTGTGAAAGGGGAGAGAGGACTCCGCTATGACCATGTGCAGAAGATTCTCTGTGAGCTATCCGGTGCAGAAGATGCTTTAGTCGTCAATAACAATGCCGCTGCCGTTCTGCTTGCGCTCAATACCCTTGCAGAGGGGAAACAGGTTATTGTGTCGAGGGGAGAGCTTGTTGAAATCGGAGGTGAATTCCGCATACCGGAGGTCATGGAAAAAAGCGGGGCATGTCTTTATGAAGTGGGAACGACCAACCGAACCCGACTTAAGGATTATGAAAAAGCCATTGGCCCGGAAACGGCGCTCATCCTGAAGGTCCACACGAGTAATTTCAGGATTGTCGGCTTTACGGAAAATACGGATCTCGCTTCACTTGTCGCCTTGGGAAAAAACTGCGGCATACCTGTGATGTATGATCTCGGCAGCGGTTGTTTCGCAGAGCTGGACCGTTACGGCCTGGAGAGAGAACCCACGGTCCACGATGTGCTGGCAACGGGCGTTGGCGTTGTCACCTTCAGCGGCGACAAACTTTTAGGCGGCCCCCAGGCGGGCGTCATTCTCGGACAGAAAGACATGCTGCAGAAAATCAAAAGGAATCCCCTCAATAGGGCGCTTCGCATCGACAAGTTGACCATGGCTGCTTTAGAGGCGACATTGATGCAGTATCTGCAACCGGAAATGGCTGTAAAGCGTCTCAGGGTTCTCATGGCATTGACAGAAAAGCTCGCGGATGTCACCAAGCGGGCCAAGAAACTTCAGTCTATGTTGAGAAGAGAGCATTTTGTAGGGCTCACCATCTCTGTGAAAAAAGGGGTTTCCATGTCAGGAGGAGGTTCCCTTCCCGCCCAAGAGATTCCCACAATGCTCCTCAGTATCGTATCAGCGCACATGTCGCCGAGCAGCCTTGAGGAACGTTTAAGGAGGCTCGATGTTCCGGTAATAGCACGCATTGCAGAAGACGAGGTTCTCTTTGACATGAGAACCATAGAGGAGGGAGAATTCCCATATATAAGGGACGGTCTGAAAAAAATCACCTCCTCATGAAGGATGAACCGATGGATTCTCAGGAACGAAAAAGCGATGAATTCATCGTTGCTTCTCATGAAGCGGGGTTAAGGCTTGACATCTATCTTTCCCTTAAGGATTTAGGTTTATCCCGCTCACAGGTAAAGAAGTCCGTAGATGATGGACTTGTCCGGGTGAATAGATTCCATAGCAAGGTCAGTCATAGGTTGCGGCCCGGAGACATTGTAGAGATCGATGAACGGGAACCAATAGCCTGCCGTGCTTTACCGCAAGACCTTCCCCTATCCATCGTTTACGAAGATCAGCATATCCTGGTGGTTGACAAACCGGCGGGCATGGTTGTTCACCCGGCGGCGGGACACTTTCAGGATACCATGGTGAATGCCGTCCTTCACCATTGCCAGAACCTTTCCGGCATCGGCGGCGTCCTGCGACCGGGAATCGTCCATCGTCTCGACAAAGGAACTTCGGGACTGCTGGTTGTGGCCAAATCGGATGAGGCGCACCAGGGTCTGGCCGGTCAGTTCAAGCGGCACGAGGTTAAAAAAACTTACATAGCCCTCGTATATGGCAATCCCAAGGAAGATGAAGGCCAAATAGACTTACCTCTCGGGAGGCATCCGGTTGATCGAAAGAAGATGTCTACGATAAGCCGGCGCAGCAAAGAGGCGCTTACGACTTGGAAGGTGCATGAACGCTTCGGTGTCGCGACAATGTTGGACGTGAATATCATGACGGGGAGAACACACCAGATCAGGGTTCACCTCTCCGCTCTGGGTCTTCCTGTAGTCGGCGACAGCGTATACGGCAACCCCAAGCGGGCCGATGCCGTTCACAACACCTTTGTGAGATCAAGGCTGAAAACAATGAAAAGGCAGGCCCTCCATGCGGCAATGATCGGGTTTGTCCATCCCGTTACCTGCCAGAATATGATGTTTTCATCTCCCCTACCTGATGACATGGCAGACCTGGCGGATTTTCTCAGGAGATATATGCAGGTATAATCCATGCATCTTACGAGTATCACCATCGATCAGTCAAAATATCCTACCTACGACTATTACCCTTTCAATCTGCCTGTCTTTCAGAAGACGAAGCGCATAACCTTCAATGCCCCGGTCACTTTTTTTGTGGGTGAAAACGGATCGGGCAAGTCAACCTTATTACAGGCGCTGTCCCGTTCATGCGGCATTCACATATGGCAAGAGGCAGAAAGAACCCGCTATAATCATAATCCATATGAGAATAAATTATGCGATAACCTGGCTATTGAATGGTCAAACGGCAAGGTGCCGGGCTCCTTCTTCGGTTCCGACATCTTTCATCACTTCACCGAAATCCTCGACGAGTGGGCATGGGCGGACCCCGGCCAACTTAAGTATTTCGGCGGTAAATCCTTGATCACCCAGTCTCATGGCGAATCTCTCATGTCGTTTTTCAGATCACGCTATCAAATCAAAGGTCTCTATCTGTTGGACGAGCCGGAGACGGCGCTCTCTCCACGCAGTCAGCTTGCACTGCTTGACTTATTGACGGAGACGAGCGCCAAGGATCATGCCCAATTCATTATTGCAACCCATTCCCCGATCCTGCTTGCGTGTCCTCGCGCATTGATATACAGTTTCGACCACAGTCCTGTAAGACAAATACTATACGAGGAAACGGAGCACTATAAAATTTACCGTGCATTTCTCGCAAACAGGACCAATTACTTAAAGTAGCCGCCTGAAAATATCATCATGTAATCCTCATCGGAAGAGTGCAAACATGAAAGATCAAGAAAAGACAAAAGAAGCGCTGATAAGGGAGAACAGTGATTTGCGTTCCCGCATCGCGGAACTTGAAAAATCAGACGCCGAGCGCACGCAGGCAGAGGAGGCCCTCTCAAAGAGTCTGGAAAATCTGAAAAAGGCAACAGGATTTATCATTGATGTCATAGTCATGGTTGTTGAAACACGTGACCCATATATGTCCGGACATCAGAAAAGGGTTGCCGACCTTGCCCGCGCTATTGCCGCGGAAATGAATTTATCGGAGGAGATTATTGACGGCATCGGTATGGCCAGCTTAATCCATGATGTGGGAAAGATATCCATACCGACGGAAATCCTCGGGCAACCCCGTCAACTTACTGACGTCGAATGCAGTCTTGTGAAAACTCACCCTGAGATAGGTTATCAGATATTGAAGGACATAGATTTTTGCAGGCCTGTTGCCCTCATCGTTTATCAGCATCATGAGCGGATAAACGGCACCGGCTATCCACAAGGCATCAAGGGAGAAGATATCCTTCCGGAGGCGAAGATCCTGGGAGTGGCCGATGTTGTAGAAGCGATATGCAGGCATCGGCCTTACAGGGCTGCATCGGGAATAGATAAGGCGTTGAAGGAAATCTCCCAATACAGCGGTGTTCTCTATGATCCGGAAGTCGTTGACGTCTGCACAAAGCTCTTCAGCGAAAAAGGGTTCAGATTTAAATCCCGTTAGAATTGATTGATAGACGGATAAGAGGGCGCACAGCGAAGATGTTGCCTTTGCCGCAAAACTCACCATTGCTACCAATAAGCTAATGTTTATTTTTTCAAAAAAAGGCCCTGTAGAGTATTTGGAAGCCAGGGCGCTCATGGCTTGCAATTGCGTGACGCATGCTTTTTGCACCCGGCGCGGAGGCATCAGCGAGGGCAATTTTGCCAGCCTCAATTTCAGTCCGAAAGAAGGAGACAGCGAGGAGAATGTCCGCAGCAACTGGAAAATTCTTGCCCACGCGTTCAATCTCGAGATGACGCAGTTTCTTGTGGTCAATCAGGTCCACGGGGAGAAGATTCTCACTATTGATCGTCCTCTTGCGGACTTCATCTTTCCTGAACCGCCTCAATTTGATGCCATCATAACGGATCAGCCGGGAGTTGCCATCGGCATAAAGACGGCGGATTGTGTGCCCATTTTCTTTGTGGACAAGATCAAGCGAATCATTGGAGTCGCCCATGCAGGTTGGCGGGGGACCGCTCTGGCGATTGCCGCAAAGTTAGTTGACGCCATGATTACAGGATTCGGCTGCCGAAAAGACGACCTTGTCGCTGCAGTCGGTCCTGCTATCGGACAGTGCTGCTATCAGGTGGATGAGCCGGTTCTTGACGCCATGAAAACACACAAAGGTAAGGAGTCTTTTTTATCGCCCGGCCGGGAGCAGGGAAAATGGATGCTTGATCTTACGCTTGCCAACAAGCTGCAGATCATCGGCAAAGGCATCCCCGAGAGAAATATATCCATCGCAAACTACTGCACTTCCTGCCATAGAGATATGTTCTACTCCCACAGAGGCGAGGGAGGAAATACGGGCAGACAGCTCAACTTCATTATGCTCACACCTTAGAAAGAAGAGTTCAAAGGCTTTTTCGCCTTGGTGTATAAGAAACATGACGTTTAAAAAGTGCTTGACATGGAGGAACGGGTGATATAAATTGTGAAAAAATCATAGAAAGGCTGAAATAAAGTCCTTCCTGTTGGATTGCCTCAAGAACCCAATTTAACAACTCATTACTAATCCAAGTTATTCTTTATATACTTCGCTGTATGTTAAGTCTGCCATATCTTTTGTTACTAAGTGTGGTTTGAGCTGGGTGTCGGAAGCTTTGGGTGTTATTTTTCAAGACTAATAAATAGAGGTGCGAACAAGAGAATCAATTATGAATATCGAAGAAATTAAAAGATTGCCCATCAGTGAACTTACGAGCATGGCAAAGGAATTGAGCGTCGCCGGTGCGAGCGGTTTGAGAAGACAGGATCTGATCTTTGCAATATTGCAAACTCAAGCCGAAAAGAACGAGAGCATCACAGGGACGGGGGTGCTGGAAATCCTTCCTGACAGCTTTGGGTTCCTCAGGGCCGTAGATTACAATTATCTCCCGAGCCCCGATGACATCTACATCTCGCCGTCGCAAATCCGGAGATTCAGCCTCCGGACCGGTGATACGGTATCAGGCGAGGTCAGGCCGCCCAAGGATGGTGAAAAATATTTTGCCCTCCTCAAGGTTGATGAGGTCAATTTTGAAAGTCCGGAAGCTGCCAGGGATAAGATACTGTTTGACAATCTCACGCCCCTCTACCCGGAGCAGAAGGTGAACCTTGAATCCGATCCGGAAAATTTTTCGACAAGGATCATGGATCTTTTCACCCCCATCGGAAAAGGCCAGAGAGGGCTGATTGTTTCACCGCCGCGGGCAGGCAAGACCGTGCTCCTCAAAGATATCGCCCACAGCATTTCTACAAACCACGAAGAAGTCATTCTGATGGTTCTCTTGATTGATGAGCGACCGGAAGAAGTTACGGACATGCAGCGCAGTGTAAATGGAGAAGTAATATCGTCAACATTTGACGAACCGGCCACACGGCACGTCCAGGTTGCGGAGATGGTGATTGAAAAGGCGAAGCGCCTCGTCGAACATAAGAAGGATGTAGTGATCCTTCTTGACAGCATCACCAGGCTCGCCAGGGCTTATAACACCGTTGTTCCGCCAAGCGGCAAGGTCTTGTCCGGCGGTGTTGATTCCAACGCCCTGCATAAGCCGAAACGATTCTTCGGCGCGGCCAGGAATATAGAAAATGGCGGCAGTCTGACCATCATCTCCACGGCCCTCATCGATACGGGAAGCAGAATGGATGAAGTTATTTTTGAAGAATTCAAGGGTACGGGCAATATGGAGCTTCACCTGGACCGCCGGATTGCAGACAGAAGGGTATTCCCCGCCTTTGACCTCATTCGCTCCGGCACAAGAAAAGAGGAACTCCTGATACCCAAGACCAACCTTAACAAGATATGGATTTTGAGAAGGCTTCTGCAGGAAATGAACCCCGTAGAGGCAATGGAATTTATTGTCGACAAGATACGCAAGACGGAAACCAACCAGGCTTTTTTAAATTCCATGAATCAGTAAGAACCATTGAATTCGGTAGCGAGCGCATTCCCCGTAGCTTGCTGCGGGGTAAGCGAGCGAATCATGAATGATATTGTTCCTTAAGAATAGAAGATTCTCCGCGGCTTGCTGCGGAGAGCTTCAATTTAGCGGGCTCGAATTCGCGCCCGTCAGTATGCGAAAGAGGAGGATAATAGCAAACAATGAAGGAAGGTATTCATCCGGAATATGCGGAGACGACAATCACCTGCGCGTGCGGGAATGTGATTGAAACAAAATCCACCAGGAAGGACATAAGAGTTGAGATATGTTCTCAGTGCCATCCCTTTATGACAGGCAAACAGAAGATTATGGATACGGCCGGCAGGGTGGAACGATTTAAGAAGAAGTATGCAACCAGTGAAGAAAAGAAGAAGAGCGGTAAAACCGCCTGAATCTGAACTACTGTTTATTGAGGATACAAATTGCAGAGGAATGTATTCCGCATAACCGCTTTTCCCCCCGGTGGGACACTTCCACTGATCAACCCATCGCTGCTTACCTGTCTTATGACAGGGCGGCTCCTGCGTTGTCCATTGTATTAGCTTCGATCGCAAAAATCTGATCAATTATTCCCTCCTATAATAAAATGTAAGATAAGATTATGTTCAAACGACTGAAAGATATCGAAACAAGATACAAAGACCTCGAAGGGTTGTTGAGTGATCCCGATGTGGTCAGCAAACAAAACGTCTACCAGAAATATGCCAAGGAGCATGCCGATCTTCAAGACCTTGTGGAAGCATACAAGGAATATGAAAAAACGAACACCCGCATCGAAGAATACCAGACTATCTTTCGTGGAAATGACGATGAGTTAAAAGAAATAGTCAAGGAAGAACTGCCACAGCTCAAGGAGAAATTGGAGCTTCTGGAGAATAAACTGAAACTTCTCCTCCTTCCCAAGGACCCGAACGATGACAAGAACGTGCTTCTCGAAATCAGGGCCGGCACCGGCGGTGACGAGGCGGGGCTCTTCGTAGGAGATCTTTTCCGCATGTACGCTCAGTTTGCAGAAATGCACAGATGGAAGGTGGATGTTATAAGCAGCAGTCCGGCGGGCGGCATGGGTGGATTCAAGGAAATCATCGCCCTTATAGAAGGTAAGGGTGCATACAGCGTCTTGAAATACGAAAGCGGTGTACATCGCGTACAGCGGGTTCCCGTCACAGAATCCCAGGGACGGATTCACACCTCTGCGGTTACTGTGGCTATTCTTCCCGAGGCCGAAGACGTGGAGGTCAACATCGATCCCAATGATTTGAGGATTGACGTCTATCGATCCACCGGCCACGGAGGGCAGAGTGTCAATACGACGGATTCCGCCGTCAGGATCACCTATTTGCCCACAGGCCTTGTTGTCACATGCCAGGATGAAAAATCCCAGCATAAGAATAAGGCGAAAGCCTTAAAGGTGCTGAGAGCCAGGCTTCTGGATAGTATGGTGCAGAAGCAGAATGCCGAAATTTCCGAATCAAGGAAAACCCAGGTGGGAAGCGGCGATCGCAGCGAGCGTATCAGGACATATAATTTCCCCCAGGGGAGGGTTACGGACCACCGCATCGGTCTGACGCTCTATAATCTGGAGTCACTTCTCAACGGCAATATTCAGCCGATCCTTGAAGCCCTGGCGACACATTTTCAATCCAAGGCTCTGCAAGACTCCATTAGATAATCCTGCCTCATGATGTTTGTGGATGACCTCAACGTAATCAGCGACATGAATATATTGAATGCCCTTACCGAAGCGATACATGTTCTTAAGAGTTCCGGTTGTGCGACTCCCAGGCTCGACGCAGAGGTGCTCCTGTCAGCTTGCTTGAAGATGGATCGCACACGTTTTCATATCGATCGTGAACAATCGGTAACAGAAAAGGATTATCAGGAATTCCGGCGATGCATCGAACGGCGAAGGCGTGGAGAGCCGGTTGCTTATATCGTGGGGAAGAAGGAGTTCTGGTCGCTTCTTTTCGAAGTCAACAAACATGTCCTCATACCGCGGCCGGAAACAGAAATTCTTGTTGAAGAGGTGCTGAAGGTTTGTTCATCCCCGAAAACAAGAGAATTAAGAATCCTAGAAATTGGCACGGGAAGCGGGGCGATAAGCGTTTCTCTGGCACATGAGTTACAGAACGCGAAAATCGTGGCTACGGACAATTCACAGGAAGCAATTAATGTAGCTTCAAGGAATGCGCAAATCAATAATGTCGCAAATCAAATTTCTTTTCTTTCAGGAAATTTATTTGACCCTGTGTCAGGAAAATTTGATATTATTGTCTCCAATCCCCCCTATATATCGAAAGAGGAATATGACCGCCTGCCCTCAGGGGTTCGAGATTTTGAACCGGAAGTAGCACTGCTTTCCGGCGCTGACGGAACTGCATTTCACAAGGAGATCATCAAGGCAGGCGCCATCTATCTGAAGCAGGGAGGCTGGTCCTTCCTGGAAATAGGGGCTGGACAAAAAGAGATGGTTGAATTTATGTTGAATGAATCCGGCCTTTATGACAATATCGCTTTCAGGGACGACTATGCAGGCATCAAACGTGTTGCTATCGCAAGGAGAGTGACGACCGGTGGATAAGATTATTATAGTTGGCGGCGAAAAGCTCCGCGGCGATGTCCAGATCAGCGGGGCCAAGAATGCGTCTCTTCCCGTCATGGTGTCCGCGCTTTTGGCGCCGGGCTGGAGTACATTTCTCAACGTTCCCAATCTTGTTGACATCAAGACGATCAAGAAACTTCTCAGAAATTTAGGGGCCAAGATTGAGGGAGAAGGAACCGTAAGGATCAATACGGAAACGATCAGCAACTGTGAAGCCCCGTATGACCTCGTCAAGACCATGCGGGCATCCGTCCTTGTCCTGGGGCCGCTCGTAGCGAGGATGGGTGTGGCGAGGGTCTCTCTCCCGGGGGGATGCGCCATAGGGGCGAGGCCTGTCAATCTTCATATAAAGGCCCTCCAGGATTTAGGCGCAGAGGTGGAGCTGAAAGACGGCTACGTGGAAGCGAAGGCGCGGAGATTGAAGGGCGCGACTATTTACTTTGACATTGCCACTGTAACAGGAACGGAAAATATCATGATGGCCGCCTGTCTTGCCGACGGGACTACGCTTCTGAAAAATGCCGCCAGGGAACCCGAGGTAGTCAATCTGGCCGATGTCTTGAACGGCATGGGGGCGAAGATCACCGGCGCCGGCACGGACATAATCAGGATTGACGGTGTCGAGCAGATGCACCCCGTCGAAGCCGCAGTTATTCCCGACAGGATCGAAGCAGGCACTTTCATGATTGCCGTAGGCATGACGGGCGGAGATGTCAGAATAATGGGATGTGAACCTGTTCACGTCGAAGCGCTGACCCAGAAGTTGAGAGACGCCGGAATGGAAATCACCCCCTTCGAGGGCGGCATCAGGGTCGTCTCGAAGAAGAAGATCAAGAGCGTAGACATAACGACACTCCCCTACCCGGGATTTCCCACGGACTTGCAGGCCCAGATGATGGCCTTGATGTCTGTGGCGAACGGTCTCTCCGTCATAACAGAGACGGTTTTTGAAAACAGATTTATGCATGTGAGTGAATTGATGAGGATGGGAGCAGATATTCTGATTCATGGAAACAGCGCCATGGTAAAAGGAATCCCGAAGCTCAAAGGGGCTCCGGTCATGGCGACAGACCTCCGGGCATCCGCTTCCCTGATCCTTGCGGGATTGGCGGCGGAAGGAAAGACGGAGCTCTCCCGGGTTTATCATATAGACAGGGGATACCAGGAAATCGAAAAGAAGTTTTCCGCCATAGGCGCCAATATAAAAAGGGTCTCAGGCTAAGATGAGAATTATCCGCACCGACCAATCCCGCTTCGAGAACATATTCCAGAAAATCAAGAATCGCGGCGGGTTCAGTGAGAACATCTGGAAACAGGTGAAGATAATTGTGGAAGACGTTCGCAAGAGGAAGGACAAGGCCCTTTTTGCATACACGAAGAAGTTTGATAAGTGGACTCCCACTGCGGATACCATTGAAGTTACTTCTGCCGAAATAAAAAAAACCATAGCTGCGGTCAAAGCGGAAGAGCTTGCGATCCTCAAGCTCTCCGCAAAGCGGGTGGAAAGATTCCACCGCAGACAGGTAATTAAGAGCTGGTCTGTGTCTGATGAGGCGGGCATTGAACTCGGACAGCGCATATCGCCCCTGGCGCGCGTGGGCATTTATGCCCCCGGAGGTCTCGCCTCGTATCCCTCAACAGTTATTATGGCGGCGGTTCCGGCAAGGATCGCGGGCGTTCCGGAAATCATCCTGGTTACACCCGCAAGAGACGGAAGAGTGAATCCCCTGATAATTGCCGCGGCGAAACTCGGCGGCGTCACGCGAATATTCAAGATCGGAGGCGCCCAGGCCATAGCCGCTCTCGCAAACGGCACGGAATTAATTCCCAGGGTGGATAAGATTGTTGGCCCCGGCAACGCCTATGTAACGGCCGCCAAGATGATGGTTTACCAGTGGTGTTGGTGCGGCATCGACATGGCCGCCGGCCCCAGTGAGATTCTCATCGTAGCAGATGCGACGGCCAATGCCTCTTTCATCGCTGCTGATCTCCTTGCCCAGGCGGAACATGATGAAATGGCGAGTGCCATTCTTCTCACCCCGCATGAAGCCTTGGCCAAGAAGGTGGCCGCTGAAGTTGCTCGTCAGTTAAATGGCCTGAAAAGAAAGGCGATTGCCTCACGCGCACTCAAGGGCTACGGCGCAATTATTGTAACCAAAGATATTCATGAGGCGACAAGAATCGCCAACCGGTTCGCCCCGGAACATCTCGAATTGATGGTCAGGAACCCGAAAAAAGTACTGGCCAAGATAAAACATGCCGGCGCCATTTTTCTCGGGCACAATACACCGGAGACCCTCGGAGATTATATCGCCGGGCCCAATCACATCCTCCCCACCGGAGGAACGGCAAGATTTTCATCTCCCTTAGGCGTGTACGACTTTGTGAAGCGAAGCAGTGTCCTTTTCTTCTCGAAAGAGTCCCTGCAGAAATATGGAAAGCGGGCGGCAAGATTTGCTGACATGGAGGGGCTTGAGGCGCACGGAAGATCAATTACCGTAAGGATGCGGCCAAAAAAGCCTTGACAAAAAATCTCCGCTGGCTAAGATGACCAGCGTTATTCTGATGTATATTTATTTTCTTTAACAGTCTTTCTTCTCTTCTGAGCGGGCGTAATTCAGCGGTAGAATGTCAGCTTCCCAAGCTGAACGTCGTGGGTTCGACTCCCATCGCCCGCTCCATTTTATTCACATCATCAGCAGTGTCAAGATTAAAGACCTGAGCCCATTACCCATTTGGTCTTCTTGCCCCTTTACGATAGATTCTGTTGCGAATATATGGTATCAGAAGACCTGTTGAGTACTAATCTGCGGATCATGAAATGAATGGAACGACTGAAGAGACATCTACAAAGAACTTTGTACGGCAGAGAAGAAATCTGATTGCAATAAGTCTTATAGTTTTCTTCTATAAGATTTTAGGGATTCGATTCTCAACTATCAACATCCTTGGCAATAACTTAGAAATCAAAGACCCCTCCACTCTTGATTATGTCTTGTGGACACTTTTGGCCTACCTTCTATTGAGATACTACCAATACTATCGTCAAGAATATAACACCAGTATTCAGACTGAGATGATAGCGGGCAGGACTAAACACATGCCGCAAGTCGCAGAAGCAGGATTTAAGAGGCTTTTCTATAAGCCAGAAGATTATCCCAAAGTACCTTCACCCCACAAAATCTACGCACGAGATTGCGACTTGAAATTGATAGACTACTACTTAATAAGACCCAAAAGATGGCAAATTACTGCAATGATTGCTGTGCAGACGCTGGACCAGACAAAACCTCCTTCATTAGCCTTTAGCGGCCAATATGCTATCCCCATAAATAAGTTTGATTACATTAAACTGCAGGCTAAAGCGCTCATTTATTGCACATTCCAGACCCCAAAGATCACCGAATACTATCTCCCCTTTTTCCTTCCTCTCGTACCGATTTTATATAACTTAGTCGCTGAATTACTTCGGTTCCGTCTAACAATCTAATCCAGGGAGCATGAGTAAAACAAAACATGAAATATTCTGATGACCCAGAGTTAGTAACCATAATAATAATAATGATAATAATGACGGTAATTGTGTTTCCATTTTTGCATGGATATGTTTGTAGCTAAAAAATATCATAATCTCTTGTATCCATTAATAGGTGCAGTTTTAACTGCGATTACCGGCTGGTTGATCTACGAGAGAAACCATTAACATCTAATACCATATTACAGTCAGAACACAGTCAGACACCCCACAAGCCCGCTACCAGCCTGCATCTTAATGGGTTCGGCTCCCATCGCCCGCTCCATTTTTATCCCTGTCATTACAGATACCCTGAAAAATTTCACACCTCATTTTTCAGGGTCAGAACAGGGTCACATTACTTTATTACCTCTTCAAACAATATCGCAATACCATCTCAGTATTTTCGATCTTCGGAATCACACGCCTCACGATATCTTTATTATGAGCATAGAATCTATCCACAATATATTCACGTACGTCCGATATATCTTTACCTTTTCCCGCATAATCTGAAAATAACAAATCTATCAACCATAATCGCTCTTCACCATCCGATAAAAACGCTGGATAACTAAATACTACCATATCTATGGTCTCAAACTTTTCTTTGTCAGTTACTTTTTTTAGCCTTTCAAATTCCTCCGCTGCATTTTTGCAAAATACACACCCTGAGAATTCCAATCTTCCTGACATCCTATAGGCATCTATTATCGGCTTTCCAGCAAACCTATATTCACTTACAAAAAAATTACCCCAGTCAACGGCCCCTCTCATCGGTAATCCTTGATCAAAAGCCGTCTTCTGAAAGAAAGCTACATACACAAGAAAACGGAACCATCTAGTTACCTTGTCATCACCTATTGCCTCATAAATAAATGTTACCGAAGGATAGAAGTGGTTAAGGAACGTTGACTCATAATATATGTTACTCAGAGGGATAGGATTTTTTTAAGTTTTGTTTCCATGGTTTTTCTTAG
>JBEKXK010000003.1:0-75156 GCA_049512055.1 Syntrophales bacterium
GTGATATGATTTACCATGATCTGCCTCCTTATTTTTGGCTCTGTTTTTGGATCCTCATCCAATTATAACCCACGATAATAAGGGGCAGGTCTTTATTTTTCAACTGTCAGCCATTATGTCCAATTAGGCATGGATTCCGTGTCAAACATGGAACGACATTTAGGAGTTATCTACGCACTAATGAGCGCTCACATCTATGGGAGCAAGTGACATAGCTTTTTCTCATAAACGCCCCTTCAGGTCAAGCTTGCATCTTTTCTTCCAGCGATCCCTCTTTACCGTGCGGGATATAAATTACCAAGGCATGGATGGCGGGGCTATTCTCGCTCGACCCAAAGTTCATTCAATTGATTTTTATTAAATATTAGTGTATCAATTGATTAAATTTGTTAGTTTCGTTTTATCTGGCGGGAAAATTGATTAATACATATATAAATCAATGGACGTGAGAATTAGAGAAAGGAAGCCTGAATGGCACACAAGAAAACCCGAAAACTCTATGGAAAACCAAAAGGGCGATATCAACAGAAAAGCGTAAAGAAGCGCATCGAGGCGATATTTCTCGACAACCTGGGCAAAGTCCTGACGCGAGAGCAGATTATTGAGGCCGCAACGGATCCTAACTCAGGACGCCAGCCCGAGAACTGGCACCAGCGGTTGTCAGAACTTCGCACGGATGACGGATATACGATTCTATCCTGGAGGAATCGGGGAGATCTGAAGGTTCAGGAGTACTTGATGCCACACAAGAGAAAACGACGCAGTGCCGGCAAACGCATTCGGCCGACGGACTCCACATGGATGGCTGTGCTCAAAAGAGCGGGCTACGCCTGTGAGTGGAATGAAGGCAGTATGATCTGCGGACTGAAGGAAGGAGAGAATGACCCTGTGGGTGGAGGAAGGGTGAAGCTGACTCCCGATCACAAGAACCCACATTCTCTCAATCCAGAGGCTGACCCCAAAGACCCAGAGCAGTGGCAAGCACTTTGTGGTAGGCACCAAGTCACTAAGAAGAACTACTGGGACACGACCACTGGCAAGCTTAACACCTATGCAATTGTCCAGTTTGCTACGGAGCCGGAGAAAAGGGTAGTATTTCTATTCCTTCTGTCCTATTTCGGATATACGATCATGAGGAACGGAAGTATAATGAGGTGTGAAACATGAAGAACAATGGTGAGCGCCTACGCAGGCTTCTTGCAGAAACGCGGGAGAAGATCGAGATTGCCCTATCGGAACAAGGCGTTGTCATTCTGCCGCCCTTGGACGTGCACGTGTCCGCCCGGCTCTTGACCATGCTCGGAATCAAGGCCCAGACCACTGTGTTCGATCCGTGGTACAACAAAGGTATCGGTGGTGAAAGAAAAGACTACCAGCAATATATCGTCAATGTTCTCAAATCTCTGGAGCCATTTTCAGAACACCTTTTCTTCTGGGGGTTTCCTGAGATTATTGCTCACTTTGTGGACAAGATACCCGAACCCCTTTCCATGCGATGCTGGCTCACATGGTTCTATAAGAACTCACCTTCGATGATTCGTGGATGGCGATCAGCTCAAATGACGTGCCTCCATTTGTCAAAGCCAGACGCCAAGATGCACGTTGAAAACTTCCTAAACGAGGTGCAACTTGAAAAACTTAAGCAGGGCAAGCTCCGCTTCATCCCGGGACCACCGAGCGTAATTGAAGAGCCATTGCTTTGCGGGTTCGTCGGAAAGGATGAACAGACTGGGCACCCGTCACAAAAACCTGTCTCTGTTATTGAGAGGATTGTCCTGATGGGAACGGCCAAAGAAGACCTTGTCGTCGATCTGATGAGTGGCGCTGGCACGAGTGCTGTCGCCGCTTGTAACAACAAACGCTTCTCCATCATCTGCGACATTTCCGAGGAATATACCACTATTGCAGAGAATCGTCTCGGTGTCCACCGAATCAATATGCCGGCATCGCTGAGTGATACCATTGATGAGGACTTCATAGGCCTTCGCGCGAAAAAGTTCAGAATGCCTTTCAAGAATGGCAGACTATCGGAGAAAGTAGACTTGCCTGAGAGCAAACAACTTACCTTGCCGATGAAGTAGCTGAGAACGTCGGTGGAGATAAGCTCCCACTTTTGAACTCTTTGTTGGTGCCGTAATGCCTATGTAAGGTTTTAATAAAATATAATCATTGGCCCCGCAAGCAGATTCGAGCGGTACCAGCAAATCGCTAAACGGTTAGCACTGCGCCTGCACTCTCGTGTTGATACGGAGGAGGGTCAAGTGACCATTGACAATAGCATAAAGATCGTCGAAAAGACTTTTTCTACAGTGAAAAAAAATGATCAAGTTCGGTGAAATACAAGATGCATTCCTCTTTGTAAGTTCAGCCGGTTACGGTATGAACACGGCAATTCTCTGCAAAGACACGGGCCAAATACTCTATCATTCGGAGATGGGTGATCTCGATGAAATTGATGACGATGATTTCGATTGGGATATGTGCATAGAGATTCCCCACAAGAATGATCTCGATGTGGGTAAAAATCTCATATTTGAGTTTGTCGAAATGCAGTTGCCCGATGACTATCACCACGTGCAGCAGATTTTTCGAAAACGCAGGGCGTATAGACGTTTCAAGGATTTTCTGGAAACAAAGGGACTGCTGGAGATGTGGTACGACTTCGAGAGCAAACGCCAAGAACAGGTGTTGAGGCAATGGTGCTTGGATAATGAGATAGAATTCTCCGATTAAGAACCCGTTTGATAGGCCACCGTTATTTTGATCGAAAAAATTCTATGCGGTCTGAGAGCCAGTCGAACCAGTCTTTAAGGCCTGCCGATGTTTTGCAGGAGACTTCGAATATCTTAAGCTTCCGGTTAAGTGTGAGGGCGTCTTTCTTTGCCTTGGCCATGTCGAAGTCCACATAAGGAAGAAGATCTATTTTGTTGATGATCATGGCCTCCGACTGCTGGAACATGAGGGGATACTTCGCCGGCTTGTCGGAACCTTCCGGGGTGCTAAGGACCATCACCTTCACATTCTCCCCGATCTTGAACTCAGCGGGGCATACGAGATTGCCCACGTTCTCGGCAATGAGAAGATCGGTCTTCGTGAGATCAAGGCCAGGCAGTGCTTCGCGGATCATGTTTCCGTCTATGTGGCATGCCCCTCCGGTGTTAATCTGAACTACCGGGACTCCCAGTTTGGCGATCCTTTCCGCATCAGAGGAACCCTGGATATCCCCTTCAATGACTCCGATTTTATATTTGCCCTGAAAAGCAGCGATCGTCCGCTCGACAAGCGAGGTTTTCCCTGCGCCGGGGGAGCTCATTAGATTAAGGACGTATATTTTATCTTTATCAAATATCTTCCTGTTCTCTTCCGCAATCCTGTCATTGGCATCGAGGATATTTTTTACCACTGTTATCTTGGACAAGGTCATTTTCTCCTTTACTCATTAAAATACACGAGAGATTTGAACAGAAAGAAAACACCTGGATTCCCGTTTGCACGGGAATGACAGAATGGAGCTTTCTTCAAGGCTCAAATTAATAAATTTCTTTTTCTATGATCTCTTTCAAAAGATCAAGCTTTTCCAAGGCGAGCGCTTCATCGATCTTATGTATGGCGTAGCCCGCATGAGATATCACGTAGTCTCCGATCGCAACATCCTCATCGACTATGTCAAGACAGACTTCGCGCCTGGTGCCGCTGATATCTATAATGGCGATATTGTCTTCGTCGATGGATATGATTTTTCCCGGGAATCCGAGGCACATATTTGCCAGTTCCTAATCTACGTCTATCTCCAGAAGTTGAATCTCTTCCGTTCCGCCTGCAAGAAGCACTTCCGAGCCTTTGCATTGCGGGCACTCTGCAGCATATTGTTCGACTTCAACGTCTTTTTCGCAGGAAAAGCAATGAATGATGATTGGTTTAATATCAAATTCGAGCGCTGCCCCTTCTGCCTTCGTGCCGCTGGACTGGATTTCAAAGGTGAATTCGAGGACCTGCGGTTCAATGCAGGACAGCCGTCCGAACGAAATCTTCATGGACTTCACCTTACTGAAGCGATATTCCTCTGCGTATTCTTCGATTATGTCCAGAATTGACCGGATAATGGATAGCTCATGCATGGTTCAACTTAAGCGGCGTCACGCCATATAAAGACAGCTCTCTTAAAAGAAACTTCTCCACGGCGGAGAATTTATTTCTTATAGCGGCGGTCAGTTCAAGACCCATATCTTTGTATTTGTAGGGAACGATGCAGAGGAAGATGCATTCCGGCAATTCATCGATTAGTTCCGCCTTGCAGAGCACGTCATGAAACGATACTTCATGGGCCGAAGTCGGTTCCAGCATTTGCGCATCAACTTCTTCCTTTGTGAAACGGTAGACGGAGCCGGGTTCTTCGTTTGATTTTATCACGTCGATGACGAGAAGTCTATCGCAACTGCATACCGTATCGAGCAGTCCGTAGCCGAGGGTGCCGCCCTCAACGATCTTAACGTTTTCCGGGACGCGATAATTATTCTCGAACCAGCGCACAAAATGGACGCCAAACCCTTCATCCTGAAGAAGAATATTGCCCAACCCGAGAATAGTGATGCGATCCTTATCTCCCATATGAGCGGTAGAAATAACAATGGGGGAGATGACACCCATTTCTCCCCCATTCAAGAATCAATTTCTGTCAAGCAAAAGAGAATATCTTATTTCCCTTCTTTTTCGAAGAGCACCCCGCTGATCATGGACGAGACGGTCCCTTCCTTCAATATGGCGTCATACCAGAAGGCCATATACACGTGCACGATGATAAAGAGAATGAAAAGCCACGTGAAGATGTGGTGAACATAGCGGACGATCGCCAATCCTCCCAGCATATTCTCCACCGGTTTGAAGATCTTGTACAGGAAGGCGGTCATCCCCGCGTGATAACCCGCCCCCATGAGGATCAGACCGGTTACGAGAATGACGAAGATCATGAAAAAAAGACCGCTATAGGCAAGGGATTGCATGGGTCCATACAAAGCGCAGTGTTCCGGTGGGTCCTTCTTGATGAGGAGATAGAATTTGATCTGGTCCCACGTGCATTCGAAATCGAGCCATGCGAAGAAATCCTTCCAGTCCGCGTGGAACCTCGAGAAAAATGCGAGATACAGTCTCCATATGAAAATGAACAGGAGAAATATCCCGAAGAGGATATGTACATATCTCATATTTCCCACGAAGAACTTATCCACTGTCTCTCCTTGATAAATTGTACAGGGATCGGCAATATAAAAACCTGTTACAATCAAGACAAATACGGATAACGCCATGGCCCAATGGTTGATCATGATTGCCGCAGACCATTCTTTTACTGGTTTTATTTCCATGGTTGTCCTCCCTTTCCTTTAGGCGACCCTGAATTTCCTGATCTCATTGGTCTTGGGATCGACAATGTGAACCGCGCAGGCCATACAGGGATCAAAGGAATGGATGGTTCTCAGTATCTCCAGTGGCTGGTCCACTTTGGCGAGTTTCGTCCCAACGAGTGATTCCTCATAGGGGCCTCGTTTCCCCGCCTTATCCCTCGGGGAACAGTTCCATGTGGAGGGGACTACGGCCTGATAATTTGCAATCACCTTGTTCTCAATCCTTATCCAGTGGCCTAATGCCCCTCTGGGCGGTTCCGTCATGCCGCGGCCCTGCGCAGGTTTGCTTGGGACATCGCAGCGCGTCCAGGTGCGCGTATCCCCCTTCTTGATATTGGCGATGAG
The DNA here is from genome assembly GCA_049512055.1 of Syntrophales bacterium. Lineage (GTDB taxonomy): Bacteria > Desulfobacterota > Syntrophia > Syntrophales > UBA2185 > Fen-1135. The sequence continues at coordinate 5,745 of JBEKXK010000003.1, forward strand.
TTCACCGACCCACCCCTCGATGTGGTCGGCTACATATTTGGTCTCAATGCAGCGTGCCGCCGTCCTTCCGAGGGTGGAGAAGAGCGCCGACACAGGGATGCCCGTTGCCTTGAGCGTTGAATCAACGAGGGCCTTGATCTTTTCGTTCCCCACTGCATAGCCGACCAGCATGCGCGCAAGAGGACCCACTTCGTGGGGCTGCCCGTCGTATCTCGGCGCCTTGCACCAGGAATATTTTTCACCTCCCTTAACATTGCCGTTGGCATCGTAGCCCGTATATTCCGGATCTGTCGTTCCCTTAAAGGGATGTTGGGGCTCCGTGCCCTTATACCAGGCATGGGTTACTTCTTCCGTTATCTTCTCCTCGTCTAGCTTCATGGGTTTTGCAATGTCTCTGTTCTTTACGACTCCCCTGGGGAAGAGGAAGGTATTCATGTCGTCATCAAGTGGGAAACCGCCGTAACTCAAGTAATTCTTCACGCCTCCTCCGATTCCGGCTGCGCCTTCGCCTTTGTAATAGGCCGCTGCGAGCAGCACGTCGGGGAGGTAGGCAGTCTCAATGAAGTTCTGCAATTCCTTCAGGCGGAAGAGATACTGGCCGAGGCGGTTCGCATCCAGCGCATCCATAACACAGGTTACGCCGCCAACCACCAGGGATTGGGGATGGGGGTTCTTTCCGCCGAAGATGGTCTGCATCTGTGCCGCCACCTTGGATACCTGCAGGGCATCCAGATAGTGGGAGACAATTACCAGGTTGGCCTCCGGTGGAAGCTTGTAGGAGGGATTTCCCCAGTAGGCGTTCGCAAAAGGTCCGAGCCGGCCCGATTTGACAAACTTTGTAAGTCTCTGCTGAACAGCCTTGTAATGCGTTTCCGAGCAGTTGTAGGGATCGGGACAGTAGCTCTTGGCGAGCTCGACCGCTTTCTTCGGGTCTGCTGAAAGGGCGCTCACAATGTCTACCCAGTCGAGTCCATGCAGATGGTAGAAATGCATGATATGATCGCCGAGATACCAGCATCCTTGAATCAGATTTCTGATAATCCGGGCATTGGGCGGTGGTTTGATGCCGAATGCATCTTCGCAGGCCATGGTGCTTGCCTCATAATGAACATAGGTGCAGACTCCACAGAATCTCTGAACAATAAGTCCGGCATCACGGGGGTCCCGTCCTTTCAGTATTGTCTCGATGCCGCGCCACAGGGTAATAGTGCTCCAGGCGTCCCTGATTACGTTGCTGTCATCGACTTCACACTCTATTCTTAAATGTCCTTCAATCCTGGTGATGGGATCTACAATGATTCTCTTAGTCATGTTTCTCCTCCTCATCTTTTCCCTTATGACGGATTGCACTGGCAACCGCATGTGCTGCGACACCCGCCGCGGTCAAACCGGTTAACACCAGACCGATATTGTCGACGGTACGTTCCCCGCCTCCGATGGAGGCTTCGTGGATCGGTTTCTCCAGCGGGGCCATGGTATCCCAGAATCCGGGTTCCGTACAGCCTATGCAGCCATGACCGGCCATGACAGGCCAGGAGACGCCATCGTTGAAACGCACTTTGCCGCAATTTGCAAATGTGTAAGGGCCTTTGCAGCCTACGTTGTACAAGCACCAGCCTTTTTTCGCTCCATCATCACCCCACTCTTCCACGAACTCTCCGGCATCATAGTGCGACCTGCGTTCGCAGACATCATGGATTCTCTGGCCATAAGCCCAGATTGGTCTTCCTATGGAATCCAGGGGAGGCATGCCGCCAAACATGAGGTAGTGAAGAAGCGTCCCGACAAAATTAACGGCATTCGGCGGGCAGCCGGCGATATTTACAGTAGAGATGCCGAGGACCTTGCTGATACCAGCGGAGTCCGTGGGATTGGGCCGTGCAGCCTGAATATTTCCGTAGCAGGCACAGGCGCCGATACAAACCGTCGCCGCTGCGCTGCGGGTTACCTCTTTGGCTATTTGGATGCCCGTCTTGCCCTTCGGACCCAGTCTCAGATATTGTCCATTCAGACCCCTGGGGAGCGCACCTTCGATGACGCAGACAAACTTCTTTTTAAAGTCAGTCATGCACTTTTCCAGGTTCTGTTCGGCTTGGTGGCCCGCGGCCGCCATCACCGTCTCATGGTATTCGAGAGATATGGTTTCCAACACTATGTCGGCGACGTTCGGGTATGAGGTGCGGAGGAAGGCCTCGCTGCAGCCCGTGCATTCGGCGAAGTGGAGCCACGCAATGGGGAGGCGACTGAAATTCTCTGCCGCCGTGGCCAGGGCGGGACGGAACATAGGAGGCAGCATCAATGCGGAAGTCATGATGGACGTCCATTTGATGAAATCCCTCCTGCTCACGCCTCGTTCCGCCAGGAGTTCGTTTAAGTCTTCCCTTGGCGGCGGAAGCTCCCTGTCCAAACGTTCCTGATTGATCTTACAGTACTCCATCAGTTGTTTATAATGATTGCTTACAGCTTTACTGTAATCATCGGAGCCTTTCATGTTACCTCCTTTCAACATCGTGTGTATTTTTCTCAAAAGACTTATGGCTGCTTTTGAGATTTAGAAGACATTCTGAAAAAATGGTGTTTACAAAAAACGTGGGAACTCGCGAAGCACAAATAAAATGCAAGCTATATAATGGTCAAAAACGACATATGTTATTTTACGCATATTGTCAACCAAAAAATCGCTTAAGACCGATGGTTTTGAAAAGATCGGCGTGGTGCGAGAAAAACGATGATGAATGATGTTACGTTAATACTTCTGCGAAAAGATCGTATTCAGTGGTCGCCGTGATCTTGCAGGAGAGCAGCCTTCCCGTAGCGAGACTTTTTCCTTTCACGTAGGTAACACCATCGATGTCCGGGGCCTGCCTTCGGCACCTTCCGACATAGGGATGATCGGGGATTTCACTTTTTCCTTCGATGAGGACCTCCTGGATCGAACCGATCAGGGCCTGATTGATTTCATATGAAATAACCGACTGCTCTTCCATCAGATTCTGTTTCCGCAGTTCTTTTTCCCTTTCCGATATCCGTGAAGGATAGGACGCGGCTTTTGTGCCTTCCTCTCTGGAATAGGTGAAAACACCCAGGTGATCGAACCGGGTCTCTCTGATAAAGGAAAGGAGCTTATTGAATTTTGTGCGCGTTTCTCCGGGAAACCCCACGATGATGGATGTCCGCAGCGCCACGCCGGGGATTATCTCTCTCGCCCTTTGGATGGTCTTATTGATAAGGTCGCTGCCACCGCGTCTCTTCATAGCCGTCAGGATTTCATCGTCGATATGCTGGATGGGGATATCTATGTATTTGCATATATTCTCATGGGTGGTCGTGGACTTGAGGATCTCGTCGGTGAGACCGGCGGGATGCGCGTATAGAAGCCTTATCCAGCGTATACCCTTTACGGATGCGAGTCCCCTGAGCAGATCGCCGAGATTCTGCTTTCCTTTCAAGTCGCGCCCGTAGGCGGTAGTGTCCTGGGCGGTGATGATGACCTCTTCTACCCCGCGCGCGGCAAGGGATTCCGCTTCCATCAGGATATCTTCCATCTCCCGGCTCCTGGCCTTTCCCCGGATAGTCGGAATTACACAATAGGAGCAGCGATTGGAGCAGCCTTCGGCGATCTTGAGGTAGCTGGTGTAAAATGGCGTAGTTATCAGGCGTGGAGTTTGCGCATTCATCAGGAAGTCGGGTTTGCCGATGATAGAGCGGCTGCCCGGGACTTCTGTCTGAGATAAACCGTTTAGGTGATGTATGATGTTTGCTATTTCCCCGACCCCCAAGAAGAGATCAACCTCCGGCAGCTCTTTTTCCAAACTTTTTCCGTATCGCTGGGGCAGACATCCTGTTACGACCAAATGGGTGCAGGCAATCTTTTGCTTTTTTTTCCACTCGACCATCTTGAGGATTTCATCTATGGATTCTTCTTTTGCGGAAAGGATAAAGGAGCAGGTATTGATCAGGACGATGTGCGCCTCGTCTGCCAGGGAAGTGATGCTATAGCCGCCTTTTGCAAGGAGTGCGGCCATGACCTCGGAGTCAACCAGATTCTTCGGACATCCCAGGCTTATGATGTGAACATTTCTGTGTTTCAACGGGGGATCTTTCTGGCCAGTACTTTTCTCGGTTTGACGCCGTCGGAGGGTCCAACGACTCCTTCTGCCTCCATCCGTTCGATCATGCGGGCAGCGCGGTTGTATCCGACTTTCAGGTATCTTTGTACCAGAGAGATTGAAGCCTGTCCCAACTCAGTGATAAGTTCGACAGCCTCGTCATATTTTTCGTCAAATTCACCGTCCGACTTTTCTGTGTCCGATGAATCTGCCCGGTATTCCGTTATCGTTTCATCGTAGGAAGGTCTGGCCTGTTTCTTTATGAACTCCACGATTCTTTCTATCTCTTTGTCTGACACATATGGCCCGTGAATGCGGGTCAATTTGGACGTGCCGGGGGGCATAAAGAGCATGTCGCCGGAGCCTAACAGATTTTCGGCGCCCAGTTGATCGAGGATCGTCCGCGAGTCAACCTTTGACGATACCTGAAATGATATTCTCGTGGGGAAGTTCGCTTTTATGACACCCGTAATTACGTCCACGGAAGGTCTCTGAGTGGCCAATATCAAATGAATCCCCGCGGCCCTCGCCATCTGGGCCAGCCGGGCGAGTGACTCTTCCACGTTTCTCTGTGCGACCATCATCAGGTCTGCGAGCTCGTCGATGATGATCACGATATAGGGCAATTTGGACGGCAGTTTGCTGTCGGGTTCCTCTTTTTCAGCGGCGCCGAGCGGCTGAATGGTCTTCTCTTTCAGCTTCTTGTCTATAAGCTTGTTATACGCCTCGATGTTCTTGACCCCGAGCTCGACAATTGTCTGGTACCGCTTTTCCATTTCTTCCACAGCCCACTTGAGAACCTGGGACGCTCTCTTGGGGTCGACGACGACCGGGTGCAGCAGGTGCGGTATCCCTTCATATGCAGACAGTTCGAGTCTCTTCGGGTCGATCATGAGAAACTTGGTATCATCAGGGGGGGTCTTGAACAGGATGCTGCAGATCATGGCATTGAGGGAGACGCTTTTCCCAGATCCCGTTGTGCCGGCAATCAGGAGGTGAGGCATCCTCGCAAGGTCGGTGATTACGGGGGTCCCTATGATATCTTCGCCCAAGGCGATGGGGAGCTTAAATTGAGATTCGAGAAAAGCATCGTTATCCAAAACATCTTTCAGGTGAACCGGCTCCCGTTCATGGTTGGGAATCTCAATGCCGATCACCGCTTTTCCGGGAATGGGGGCGATAATTCTGATGCTGGGCGCCCTCAGCGCTAAAGCGAGATCGTCGGACAGATTGGTAACCTTGGTGATCTTGACGCCGGGTGCGGGCTCCAGTTCGTACATGGTGATGAGGGGACCCGGTTTGACTTCCACCACTTTTCCTTCGACGCCGAAATCGGCAAGCTTCTTTTCGAGGATCCGGGAATTCATAATAAGGCTGTCCCGCTTTATCCGCGTATCTTTTCGCTCAACCTGGTCCAGGAGTGTTAGCGGCGGCAGTTTGAAGGCGCCCTCCTTTTGAATGAAATCAAAATGGGTCTGCTCCACCCTTTTTCGCTTCATCCTTTCTACGGACGGAGATGGGGCGTCAATCACGGGCACTGTTTTGGGGATTTTTTCTCTTTCTGCTGCTCTTCCTCTTCGTTCTTTCAGCATGTCCGTTTTTGTGGATGTGAATCTTTTCAATCCGTCCCATAAAAAAACAAAGATACCTTTAAACCTCTTGCTCACAGAAACCAGGGATAAGTTGACTATGATAATCAGGGATATGATGAGGACAAGCAAGAGTATGATATACGTGCCTGCCTGATCGAAGTAATTGATGAGCAGCTCTGCTGACACAGTTCCCAGGAGGCCTCCTGCACTGAGTTTAACGCCGTACACCTGGACATCTGCCAGGCTTGTTGCAAGGAGCGCAGATGTGGAAAAGATAAGACCGCCAAGACCCGCGACGCCCACGAGATTGATCTTAAAAGGTTCGTCGAGAAAATACCTGAATTAGACTATAAGAAGAAAAAAAGGAATGATAAATGCGCCTATGCCGAGTAACCTGATGAGGGAATCCGCTATATGTGATCCCACTGAACCTATGAGGTTGTGCGTCTTCGTATTATCGGTTACAAAATGCGTGAACGACGGATCAAGAGGATGGTAGGAGGCCAAGCACAGAAGCAAGAAAATGGCGCTCGCCAGGCAAGTGGCCCCCCATATTTCTTTTAATTTTCTGTCGTCCAATTTCACTTCTTCATCTCATAAATTAACTGCAGCATTCCACGAGCGCCCAAAGCACAACCACGCGTCATCTCCTATTGCATCAGGCAAATGGAAAGAATATCACTCCACGTGCCCGATTAACAGCCTTGTCGCCGGATATTAATAGATCATGTCGCTTGTGCAATTGATGGAGCTTCATAATTTTTGACGATGATATTCTGCACCTTATCTATCAGCTCCTGCCGGTTCTCAAGGGAATATCCTGTGACGTCTATGGGCTTATCTATGACCATGGTGATTTTTCCGGGTTTTATGCGCAAGGACCTCTTCGGCATGATTTCTCCTGCACCTATGATGGATATAGGCACTATAGGGACGCCCGACTTTATGGCAAGGTAGAACATGCCATGCTTGAACGGCTTGATCTTACCATCCTTGCTTCTTGTTCCCTCGGGGAAAGACATCACTGATTTCCCTTCCCTGATCTTCATAGCGGCTTTGTCGATACTCATCATCGCCTTTTCACGGTCTTCTCTGTCGATTTCTATATATCCCGCACTTTGCATCGCTCTTCCAAAAAGGGGGATCTGGAAGAGTTCCTTTTTGACTATCCAGCGGAACTGGCCTTGCAGGTGAGCCAGGACGATCAGTATATCGAAATCACTTTGGTGATTCGCCATGAAGATTTGTGGTTTTCCTGTCAGAACGTTTTCAGCGCCGATAATCTCAACCTTGGTGTTTGCGACGGCAAGGAGCATCTTGGCCCAGATATTTGCCACCCTGTGAACCATATTTTCATCAGAGGTAATAAACCCAAAGGCAACTGCGCAACCAGACATAAATGCAGTGATCGCTATGCCTACCGTTACTAAAAATAAAGCCCGGATCATGGATTAATCCTCAATATCCTCGATAAGTTTTACCATTGGCAGGTATTTTTTTACTTGATAATATGGGCTAAGTCAATAACGATTATACCGTCTCTTCCGGAGGAAATACTGTACCGAGAAAAGGATTGACAAAAGATAGTCATGATAATAGCATGACTGCCCCGAGAAAAAGCCGAAGAATTGTTATTGTTCAATTTCCAGAAGGAGCATCTCAAAAAAATGGCATGGTTTCCATGAAAAAAATTCTAAGCAAAAAAAGGGCATTGGAAATTATTAAGAACTTTCCCAGAGCAAAGGTTCTGGTGGTCGGCGATATCATGGTCGATCATTTCATATGGGGCAAGGTGGTGCGGATTTCGCCAGAGGCCCCTGTTCCTGTCGTGGAGATCCAATCGGACTCGCTTTTGCTGGGGGGCTGTGCGAACGTATTAAATAATATCTTTTCCCTGGGAGGGAAAGTTTACGGGGCGGGAGTCATAGGCGACGATGATATGGGAAAGAGGCTGCTCCTGGAGTTTCGCAACAGACAGATAAATACAGATGGAATTGTTGTAGAAGCGAACCGTCCGACTACATTGAAAACCAGAATTGTGGCCCACGGTCAGCAGGTAGTCAGATTTGATCAGGAAAGCAGGGAGCCTATTCGGCCCAGCAGTGTGGAGAAGATAACGAAGTACATAAAAAAATTGCGCAATGATCTGGGAGCCGTGGTCATCTCGGACTACAATAAGGGAGTTGTAACGAGGCAGCTCCTGGATAGTATTCGCCGAGTCACATCCGGGAAAGGCATCTCCGTTTGTGTAGATCCCAAGCAGAATGATTTTTCCCTATACAAGGACTTTGACATCATTACGCCTAATCACCACGAAGCAGGCCGAGCAGCCGGTATGGATATTATTGACGGCAATGACATTGCAAAAATAGGGAAGACGCTTCTCAAGAAATTTAATTTCAAGGCGCTTCTTATTACCCGCGGTGAGGAAGGAATGAGTCTCTTCGAAAGCAATGACAACACAATGCATACAGCCTTTCCGGCTGAGGCGAGGGAAGTCTTTGATGTCACCGGCGCCGGGGATACGGTCATCGGCGTGCTAGCTCTCTGCGTGGCCTCCGGGGCGACTTTTAAGGAGGCAGCGGCTCTGGCCAATATTGCCGCCGGCATTGTTGTGGGAAAGGTGGGAACGGCAACGATTTCTCTGGATGAACTCAAAGGGGTCTTATGAGCAAGCCGCGGCCCGCAGAGGCAGTCAAATTGCTCATGAGCCATATATATGCAGACGGCAATCTGCTGAAAAGCATTCTTGAGGCATTATCTGAACACTATGGAGACATTGACTTTGTCAGTGCCCGGATTCCGTTTCACTACACTGACTACTATACGGAGGAGATGGGATCACCCCTTGAAAGACGATTTATTTTTTTCGACACATTGATCAGGCCTGAATCATTGCCCGATGTGAAGCTATGTACAAATGATATTGAGGACAAAACTTCGGAGGGCGGAAAAAGAAGGGCAAATATTGACCCCGGATATATGTCTCAGGCCCATTTAATTTTGGCAACCGGCAAGGGCTATACTCACCGTCCTTACTTGAGGGCTGGCGTTTATGCAGATCTGGCCCTCATTTACATGGGGAAATCCTTTCAACCCCTGTCGTGGACCTACCCGGATTATGGAGAAAAGCCGGTCATTGAAATGTTTAACAGGATTAGATCAAAATATCTCATGCAGTTGAAACATTAGATTCATGGTCGAAGAATTTGACAGCCTTTTGAGGATTCGCGATATCTCTATTTTGCAGCCAATTTTGAAGAAGAACCAGATTTATTAGGTGGATTTATTATTCATCGGTATTGACTAGGAGTACATGATGATTCAAAGCATGACCGGCTACGGCAGAATCGAGTCTGTCCAAAATGGCAGAAAATATACGGTGGAAATGAAGTCTCTCAACCATCGTTATCTGGAGATTTCCCTTCGGGTGCCTGCTATTCTTTCTCCCTTGGAACTAGACATCAAGAAAAGGATTAGCAGTAAATTTACCCGCGGCAGGGTGGAGGCAATCATCAGGATGGATTCCGAATGCAGTTCCATCATCGAAAGCAGGTATGAGTTGAATCTCCCGCTTATCCGCAATTATTATGAGTTGCTTGTACAATTGCGAGAGGAGCTTAAGCTTGAAGAGGAGATTACTTTGAGCATGATGACCGGATTCAGAGATGCTTTTGTGCAGAAGGAACCCAGCCTGGATCTATCCGCAATCTGGGACGAGTTAAGAGTGGTGCTTGATACGGCAATGACGGCTTTAATAGACATGAGAGAAAGGGAAGGAAGAAATGTCTGTGCTGACTTAGTGCTGAGAATAGGTCTGATCGTAAAGTCACTCGATTCGATCGCGTTCCGGGCGCCTCGGGTTGTTTCAGAGTATCAAGTAAGACTTGCTGAGCGGGTGAAGGAACTTGTGGGAGGGATCGCGCTTGATGAACTGCGATTGCAGCAAGAGGTGGCTATCATGGCCGAGAAGTGCGATATCAGCGAGGAGATTGTCCGCTTGAATAGCCACATCGTACAGTTCCGTGATCTCTTAGAGAGTAGCGATGCCGTCGGGCGGAGCATGGATTTCCTGATTCAAGAGATGATAAGAGAGGTAAATACTATAGGCTCCAAGAGCAGCGATGCAGAGATATCGCGTAAGGTAATTGACATCAAGAGTGAACTTTCCAGAATAAGAGAGCAGGTGCAGAACATTGAGTAAGGGCGATTCGCAGAAGTCTGAAGGATTGTATATTGTAGTTTCCGCGCCTTCAGGCACCGGCAAAACTTCGATACTGCGAAAAGTGTTGAGGATGTGCCCTAATCTGCTGTTCTCCGTTTCGTATACCACGAGGCCGCGTCGTCCCGGCGAGAGAGATGGGAAAGACTATCATTTTATTACCGAGGAGGCGTTCAAGGATAAACTGGCCCGTGGAGAATTTGCTGAGTGGGAAGAGAATTACGGCTACCTCTACGGGACATCGTCGAAAACGATGAAGGAGTTATTGGATTCCTTGCAGAAAGGATTCGATCTGGTACTGGATCTTGACTGGCGAGGCGCAAAAAAGTTGAAAAAGAATTACCCGGGTGGGATATTTGTCTTTATCCTTCCGCCATCAAGACGTGAATTAGAGAGAAGGCTTCGCGGGAGAGGGGCTGATAGCAAAGAAAACATAGATAAACGCCTGGCGAAGGCTTTAGATGAAATCAAAGAAATTGTGTGGTATGATTATTTAATCTTTAATGATCATCTTGAGACTGCCGTTGACACTCTGAGATCGATTTATGTGGCAGAAAAGAGTAAGAGGGAAAGATTAGCTTCTAAGACTAAGGAATTTCTTGCATTGTGAGGAGGTCATTTGAAATATGGCAAGGATAACGGTAGAAGACTCGTTGAAGGCAGCGAAAAACAGATTTGCTTTGGTTGTATTGACTGCGAAAAGGTCAAGGCAATTGCTGAAAGGTGCTAAACCCCTGACCGATATTAAGAACAATAGGGAGATCGTAGCCTCGTTGAGGGAAATAGCCGCAGGGAAAGTTACATACGCCAATCCTGACTATTTACAGGGCATCAAAATAGATTACAAACCCATATTGGATGATACGGAATTTGTTGATGATGAAGAATACCTTGAATAAGAATCCAAGGGAGATGCTTATCTTTGCCCTTGATGTCGGGAAGGGTATCGAAGAAGCAATGACATGGGTCAAACGTCTTAGGGATCATTTGGAGATATTCAAGGTCGGAAAAGAATCCTATACACGATATGGTCCTTGCATAGTTAAGAAAATCAGAGAAAGCGGCAAGAAAGTATTTCTGGATCTGAAGTTTCATGACATTCCTAACACAGTTGCCGGAGCTGCTGTCGGGGCTGTTGAGCAGGGCGTCTATATGTTCAATGTCCATGCCCTCGGCGGACGAGAGATGTTAGAGAAAACCGTCGCCGCTGTCAGTAGGGCCGTGCAAGATACTGCCCTGCCTCCTCCCATAATCCTTGCTGTTACGGTACTGACGAGTCTCAATGATATTGATCTTGAGCAAATGGGCTTTAACTGTTCTGCAAGCGAGCTTACGCTGCGTCTGGCAAGACTCGCAAAGGATTCCGGTGTTTCCGGAGTGGTAGCCTCAGCCCATGATATTGCCGGCATCCGCGGGGCTTGTGGAAATGATTTCATCATTGTAACACCTGGTATCAGAGAGGCAATGGCGGTAGATGATGATCAGAAGAGAATATCCACAGTGAGAGATGCGGTAATGAGAGGAGCCGACTACATAGTTGTCGGAAGACCCATCAGACAAGCCGCTGATCCGGTTCAAAGGGTCGAAGAGATTGTATCCGAAATTGCCGACGGCCTTGCAATGCGAGGAAGAGTAGTATAGGTTCAATACACTTATCGGCCATTAGCTCATTGTCATATTCAGTTTTCATTGTGACTATGTCAGTCATATTGATGGAGTGAGGGCGTGCAGGTAATCTTTGGTATTAATCCCCTGTTAGAGGATCTCAAGAGTCAGACTGGGAGGGTAAATAGAATTATTGTTGCCCAGGGAAGAGGAGGCGAGGCCTGCCAGAAAGTCCTGAATCTGGCGAAGCAAAAGGGGATTCATATAGAATTCAGAGAGAGAAGCTACTTAGACAGAAAAGCAGGTCAGGGGTCTCATCAGGGAATTGTCGGTTTCTGTGAGCCATTCGTGTATGCAAGTGTGGATGATGTTATTGCAAATCGTCATCCTGATTTTAATTATAATTTGATTCTCATCCTTGATGGCATTACTGATCCACAAAATCTGGGCACACTGATAAGAACGGCTCATTGTTGCGGTGCTAATGGAGTTATTATACCCGAGAATCGTTCCGCATCGGTAACAGGCACTGTGATAAAGGCATCAGCCGGAGCCGCGAACCATACATCCATAGCCAGGGTGGTAAACCTGTCCAATACTATTGACCATTTGAAGGAGCAGGGATTCTGGATATATGGTACTGACCCTGCGTCAGGCAAAGATTTCGGTTCTTTTGATTATGATGGGCACATCGGCCTCGTGCTGGGTAGTGAGGGGACGGGCATAAGGCCGCTCATCAGAAAAAAATGTGATTTTTTTCTCTCGATTCCTACAATGGGTAAGATAGACTCACTGAATGTTTCGGTAGCAGCGGGGATTATACTTTATGAGATATTGAGAACGTTTGGAAAAGTCTGAGTGTTTGAAAGGGGTTTTCAATTATGGTAGAATTCTTATGGGAAGCGGCGACAAAAAAAGGTGAGTTAAAAAAGGGAGAGATGGCCGCCGCTGATGAAGGTGTGGTCAGGGGGTCCCTTCGTCGTCAGGGCTTCAAATCAATCACCGTAAAGAAAAAGCCAAAGGACCTGGCCGAATATTTGCGATTTGGCAAGCATAAGGTCAAAGAAAAGGAAATAGTCGTCTTTGCTCGAATATTTTCAACCATGATCAACGCCGGGCTACCCCTTATCCAATGTCTCGATCTGCTTGCCCAACAGGAAAAGAACAAGACCTTTGCTAAGATCATCACGTCTGTAAAGGAAGAGATTGAAGGTGGAGCGACTTTGCACGAAGCCTTGAGAAAGCACCCCAGGGTATTTGATGATCTTTTTGTCAATCTCGTTGCTGCTGGGGAGAGCGGCGGTACCCTTGACGTTATTCTTAACCGCCTTTCGACTTATATGGAAAAGGCGATGAAATTGAAAAGCAAGGTCAAGGGCGCTATGACTTACCCTGCCAGTGTGCTTGTCATCTCCATAAGCGTCGTTACCATTCTATTGTGGAAGGTTATTCCCGTATTTGCGAAGATGTTTGAAGGCATGGGCGGTCAGCTGCCGGCACCCACGCAATTTCTCATCAGCGCCAGCCAGTTCGTGCAAAGTTATTTTATTTTCATGATTGCTGGTATCGTGCTGGTCATATATGCCTTTCGAAGATATTACCGTACGGAAAATGGAAAACTTACAGTTGATGCCTTGACTTTGAAGGTGCCTGTATTCGGCCCGTTAATGAACAGGGTTGCGGTAGCGAAATTTACCAGAACCCTTGCAACCATGTTAGGTAGCGGTGTTCCGATTCTCGAGGGACTGAGTATCGTCAGTAAAACTGCTGGAAACAAGATCGTTGAGAATGCTATAATCAAGACAAGACAGAGTATCAGCGAAGGAAGGACCATCGCGGAACCACTTTCGGAAACCGGTATATTCCCGCCGATGGTTGTTCAGATGATCGCAGTTGGTGAGGCTACAGGCGCCCTCGATTTGATGCTTTCCAAAATTGCGGATTTTTACGACGATGAAGTGGATGCGGCTGTGGACGCCATGACATCACTCCTTGAACCTGTTATGATGGTTTTTCTTGGGGGAGTTGTCGGAGGGATGATCATTTGCATGTACCTGCCGATCTTTAAGATGGCTTCTGTCGTCGGTGGCGGCTAGGGATATTGACAGGCCTTACGGGGCTAAGAAAGATTTACATTTTATGCCGCCTTCAGGCGGGAAAAGCATGGTCGGGATGGCGCGATTTGAACGCGCGACTCCTGCGTCCCGAACGCAGTGCCCTACCGGACTGGGCCACATCCCGACATGATGTAACAATATTTTTGGAAGATATATAATTAAGCTCTAAATGTCCACATTATTTTTTTCCATATGTATAATCGGGGGAAATAGCCCATGATCATATACGATTTAAGATGTGAAAAGGGTCATAAATTCGAAGGATGGTTCAATGACAGGTGTGCATTTGAAACGCAGCAGACACAAAAGCTGATAATTTGTCCTGCTTGTGGAAGTTCCGACGTTGAAATGGTGCCTTCCACAATCTCCATTATGGGAAAGGATATCAAGGAATCTAACAGGAGGGATGCTGAAGAATCATCCTTGCCGAAGGCCTTAAAATTGTTTCAAGAATACCTCGACAAGAATTTCGAAGATGTCGGTAAGAAGTTTGCTGAAGTGGCCTTGAGGATTCATCATGGCGAGGAAGAAGGACGGAATATCAAAGGGATCACTACAGAGAACGAAGAAGAAACCTTAACGGAGGAAGGAGTTCAATTCCTCAAAATTCCTGTGCCCAAGTTTGACAGTTGAAAGATCGAGAACCTTTTAATTCCTTGGACCATCACGGAGCCGTCATCTCTTACGTTTTGAATTCTGCCATATCTATCCATTTTTATCAGTAATTTCATCATGAAAAGAATGTATAAGAGCATCATAGAAAGTATCGGAAATACGCCGCTGGTGGAAATCCGTAAGCTTAATCCCAGCAAGAAGGTTAGAATATATGCGAAGCTTGAATATTTTAACCCGGGAGGCTCCGTAAAGGACAGGATAGCCCTTTATATGGTAAATGAAGCGGAAAAGAGGGGGGAACTGTCGGGCGATAAGATAATCCTTGAGGCCACGAGCGGCAATACCGGGATCGGTCTTGCACTTGTAGCTGCCGCCAAGGGATACAGATTATGTCTGGCGATGTCTGAATCTGCCAGTGAGGAAAGAAAGAGAATCCTTAAGGCCATGGGAGCTGAGGTATACTTGACTCCGGCAAGTCTCGGCACAGACGGCGCCATCGAAGTTGCATATAGCATGATGCTCAAGGACCCAGGAAAATATTTTGGCACCGACCAGTTTAATAATGCCGATAATACGCTGGCTCATTATCACGGCACTGGGGAAGAAATTTGGCAACAGACGAATGGGGCTGTGACGATGGTGGTGGCAACCTTGGGGACGACGGGCACTGCTATGGGTATTTCGAGACGACTCAAGGAATATAATCCTGAGATCAAGATAGTAGGCGTTGAACCTTACCTGCAGCATAAAATCCAGGGTCTGAAGAATATGAAGGAATCTTACCGACCGGGCATCTATGACAAAAACCAATTGGATGAGAAGATAAATATCCTTGATGAAGATGCATTTGAAACAGCAAGGATGCTGGCCGGAGAGGAAGGTCTCTTTGTAGGGATGAGTTCAGGGGCTGCCATGTATGTAGCTATGCAGAAGGCAAGAGAAATGGAAGATGGGCTCATCGTTGTGATTTTTCCTGACGGGGGAGAGCGATATCTGAGTACGGAACTCTTTGCCGATAAGAAACAATCTACCCTACGTCTCTACAACATATCGACGAGAGAAAAAGAGTTTTTCAAACCAATCAATTCTGAAGAAATTCTGATGCATACGTGCGGGCCCACAGTTCATGAAGTTCCCCACGTGGGCAACTATCGGCGTTTTGTCGTTTCCGACCTGATCCTGCGCTACCTCGAATTTAAAGGCTTTAAAGTCAGACACGTTATGAACATAATCGATTTGAACGACAGATCCATTAAGGAAGCCGAGCGGGCAAGCATAGACTTGGATACGTATACAGAAAGATACACAAGCAAATTCTTCAACGATATAAAAATGTTAAATATCAAACAAGAGGAGGTCTATCCTCGGGCAAGTGAAAATGTCGAGGCCATGGTGAACCTAGTCGAAAAGCTCGTGGTGAGAGGGCACGCCTACGAAAAATTGAGGTCCGTCTACTTTGACATATCAAAAATAGACGATTATGGTCGCCTGTCCAACATTGATCTGAAAAAAGTGAAACGCGGCAGGACTATTGAATCTGATGACTATGAAAAAGACAGTCCCGTGGATTTTACTCTCCTGAAAAGGTCTTCCCTAAATGAATTGAAGAGGGGGATCTATTTCAAGACCCGTTGGGGCAACGTGAGACCCAGCTGGCACCTTGAGTGTGCGGCAATTTCCCTTAAATATTTGGCAGACAATTTTGATATTCATGTGAGTGGAACCGACGTCATCTTTCCTCACAGTGAAAACGTCATGGCCATAGGGAGAGCTGCAACCGGCAAACGGATGGCCAACTATTGGATCAATACGGAACTGGTCATGGTGGATGGCAAGAAAATGTCCCGTTCTTTAAACAATGTCAAGACAATAGAAGATCTGGAGACAGTGGGATATGGCGGCCGACAAATCAGGTTCTTTCTGCTCGGCACTCACTACCGTAAGCCTCTAAATTTTTCCGCCGGTGCCTTAGAGACGGCGAGAAATACGGTCAAGAAGTTGGATAGATTTATTCAGCGCCTGATTCGTTATACCCCAGGTGAAGGATACCCTGACGCTGATCAACTTGTCTATGACATCAAACAGAGATTCTCCAACGCCATGGATGATGATTTCAACATATCCGATACAATGGCCTCTCTTTTTGAATTTATAGGGAAGGTCAGTATTCCACTCTCTCTCGGGCAGTTGAGTGAAAGGGAAAAGGACAATGTGCTCGATGTCCTAAAGAGGATTGATGCTGTTCTCGGGGTCATGAATTTTGAGGAAGAGACATTGAACGACGATGCGCTTCGGCTTTTGGAAGAGAGAGCACACGCGAGAAGAATTGGTGATTGGAAGACTTCCGACGATATCAGAAAGAAGCTTCTTGGCATGGGAATTGAGATATCAGACACCGCCCACGGAGTGACGTGGAGATTAAAATAGTTATTGGGGTTGCGTGAAGCGAATAAAGTGAATATATTATTCGACTGATATTTGCCTTCAATTGCTTGCTGACCTGAATGAATGAAAAGATATGATGGATAAGGAAATCAGAAAGTCAGTTATTGCAGGTACTTGGTATCCTGGCAGTCCCAAAGTTTTGCGGGCAGATATAGTAGACTTTTTTCAAAACGCACCTGATGTAATGATTGACGGCATTATCAGAGGCCTGATCGTTCCCCATGCGGGATATATCTATTCAGGCCAGATTGCCGCAATAGCTTATAAAATCATTAAGAAAAAAACCTTTGATGCCGTCTTGGTTTTGGGCCCGAGCCACAGGGCATTTTTCCAGGGTGTTTCCATATATAATAGAGGCGGATATGAAACCCCCTTAGGCGTGGTACCCGTGGATGTGACCTTGGCAAATGATATAATGGCCCAAAGCGAAACGATATCCTACATACCGGCTGCTCATTCTCAGGAGCATTCAGTCGAAATTCAACTCCCTTTTCTTCAAGTCGCACTCGGAGAATTTAGCTTTGTTCCGCTTGTCATGGGGGAGCAAGACCGCGAGACATGCGAAAAACTCGCTGAGAGTATAGTGAATGCGATAAATGGTAGGAATGTCTTGATCGTGGGAAGTACTGATCTCTCACATTTCCACTCTTATGAGCAGGCTGTGAAACTTGATTCGGTGGTGATCAAACGTATAGAAGAAATGGACGGCGGGGGCCTCTTGCAAGATTTGGAAAAAAATCTAGGTGAGGCCTGCGGCGGAGGGCCAGCAGCCGTGACCATGATGGTTTCAAAAAAATTGGGTGCAGATAGGGTGAAGTTGCTGAAATACGCCAATTCGGGAGATGTGACGGGAGATAAAAGAAGCGTTGTTGGTTATGCTTCCGCTATTTTTTATAAGGGCCGGGATTCTTAGCTTTGAAGAAAGCTTAGGTTTCTGCATATGCAGTTCATAGCGCCTGAGTTGCTTTAATATTCTGCTGTGTGAATAAACAGACCCGAATGGGGCACACATGGACAGATCATAGATTAAAATAATGAATTAGTCACTTACACCCCCTTACTTGAAAGCTATAATAAGTGTTCCGACGCATATTATTGAGATGTTGGTGAGGTATCATTATGGCGCTGACAGACATGGAAAGAAGGGCGCTTCTTGATGTCGTAAGAAAAACGATAGAGGCCAGACTAACAGGTGGGTCTCTCCCGGAGCTTCAACTGCCCTCGAAAGTCCTTAAAGAAAAAAAGGGAGCATTTGTAACCCTTAAAAAGCACAGTCATCTCAGAGGTTGCATCGGTTATATCGAGGCGAGAAAACCGCTTTACAATACCGTGGGAGAAATGGCTTTGGCCGCTGCCTTTGATGATCCACGTTTTCCTCCTCTAAAGCCGGACGAGCTGAAGGACATAACTGTCGAGATATCCGTGTTAAGCCCGCTCAAAGAGGTTAAGAACATAGATGAAATAGAAGTGGGCATCCACGGCCTTTACATTACTAAGGGGTTTCATTCCGGCCTGTTACTGCCGCAAGTGGCGACGGAATATGATTGGGATAGCTTGACATTTGTTCAGGAAACCTGTTACAAAGCCGGCCTTCAACGCGATGCGTGGAAAGATAAGGATGCCAAAATTTATAAATTTTCTGCTGAGATATTTGGCGAGCACTGATTGACCGTCTAGAAGGAAGCCGCAAACCGGTCTGGATACTGACGGCAAGAAACGTTCGAATGAGATGTTGGTTGCAGCTACACATTACCGGCAAAAAAGAAAAGATCACATAGGAGCCCTCGCCCCCTCCCAAGCAGGGGGATCACTGAGTCGCATCCGGGCGGGGGACTGCTGCTCACGTTAATAGATGTCGAAGTGGCCGGAGATGCTTTGACATGTGAAATGTTGATACGCAAGGAAGTCATCCTCTGCTGATCTTGAAATTACGGGCTGATATTTAACCTTCTATAAAATGAACGTTTATGCAACGTATTTATCAATACTCAAAATCTCTTCTCCACAGTATTTTCTTATATATGCTGAGCCTGTATGCAAATCTCTCAGCACAACAGTACGAAAAATAATTGTTGACAAATTTTGATTATGGAATTACCATTAGAGGCTTTTGTTTTTGGGAAAATTTAACCGCTCTTTTGTAGGATGTAAGTAAAGTTTTCCGTTCTGGTTAGTAAGTCGGCTGGCGTAGCTCAACAGGTAGAGCAGCTGATTTGTAATCAGCAGGTTGCGGGTTCGAGTCCCATCGCCAGCTCCAGCTTTTGGTGATATAACTGGAGGGGTACCCGAGTGGCCAAAGGGAGCAGACTGTAAATCTGCCGGCGAAGCCTACGGAGGTTCGAATCCTCCCCCCTCCATCAGAGAAATGAATTGGACAGGAACCTTTGCGGGATGGACTTCAAGGTGCACTTCAATATTTTGAGAGCGGGAGTAGCTCAGGGGCTAGAGCGTCAGCCTTCCAAGCTGAGGGTCGCGGGTTCGAATCCCGTTTCCCGCTCCATTTTATATTTTTTCTTGGCCAGCTTTTTTTGAAAATGTGTTTTGATGTGCTGATTATATGGGGTGCATGGAATAAGGAGTCCTCTTGATGAATTCGTTAGCCCACGTAGCTCAGTCGGTAGAGCACATCCTTGGTAAGGATGAGGTCACCAGTTCAATCCTGGTCGTGGGCTCCATTACGGTAAAAGTAGGTTAATTATGAGAAATATTATTACCTTGGCCTGTACAGATTGTAAGCAGAGAAATTATACGACGACGAAAAATAAGCGAACCATGCAGAATCGACTTGAGTTAATGAAGTATTGTAAATTCTGTCGATCTCACAAGCTTCACAGGGAAACTAAGTAAATTTCCTTTATCAGGGAATATGCAGCAGAATGAACAGGCCAGTAGCTCTAATGGATAGAGCGCCGGACTCCAAATCCGGATGCTGGGGGTTCAAGTCCCTCCTGGCCTGCCATTTTGTTTCAACGAAATTTGGCCTTTAATATTTGGAGTGACGCGAAGAAAAGATATGATCAAACTGACCGTGAGTGAGTGAAACGGGGCGAAAGGCGTGAGCTTTGATCTTAAGGGATTGTACTGATGAATAAGGTGAGAATAATAGCTGAAAAAATACTACGGTTTTTAAAAGAAGCAAAGATTGAATTAAAAAAGGTGACATGGCCGACTCCCAGGCAGACCCTTGCCTCCACTTCTGTGGTGATAATTGTGGTGATAATTGTGTCTATATTTCTAGGTATTGTGGATTTGGGGTTGGCTAAGGCAATAAGGATGGTTTTGGGTTAGAGTCTATGGCGTTCAAATGGTATGTCGTTCATACATATTCCGGCTTTGAGAACAGGGTAAAAACCTCTCTGCAGGAAAGAATTGAAGCAGCAGGAATGCAGGAGCACTTTTCGGATATCCTTATTCCGGAAGAAGATATCGTAGAACTGGTGTCAGGAGAGAGGAAGACGTCGAAAAGGAAGTTTTTCCCCGGGTACATCCTCGTCAAGATGGAGATGAATGACGAAACGTGGCACCTTGTCAAAGGGACACCCAAAGTGACGGGGTTTATTGGGGGTAAGGAGAAACCATCGCCAATCCCTGATAAGGATGTGGATAACCTCAAGACCAGGATAA
Organism: Syntrophales bacterium; assembly: GCA_049512055.1. Classification (GTDB taxonomy): domain Bacteria; phylum Desulfobacterota; class Syntrophia; order Syntrophales; family UBA2185; genus Fen-1135. Next base: position 26,074 of record JBEKXK010000003.1, read on the forward strand.
ATGAAGGAACCTTAAAGCCAAAACCAAAATTCAGGTTTGAGGTCGGCGATCACGTCAGGATAATTGATGGTCCATTTACGAACTTTGACGGGGTTGTCGATGAGGTCAAACCGGAGAAGGGAAAGTTAAGGGTCATCGTCAGCATATTTGGCAGGTCGACGCCGGTTGAACTGGATTTTATCCAGGTTGTTCAGCATTGACAATAGGGATAGGTTACTAACAACAACACAATTAGGGTGGTCATAATGGCAAAAAAGGTTATAGCGAATATAAAGCTTCAGATTAAGGCAGGCAAAGCAACTCCATCTCCCCCCATCGGGCCTGCCCTAGGGCAGCACGGCGTCAATATTATGGAGTTCTGCAAGGCTTATAATGCCATGACACAAAACCAGGAAGGTACGGTGATTCCCGTCGTTATTACAGTATATGCCGACCGATCATTCACCTTTGTGACCAAGACTCCGCCTGCATCTGTGCTTCTCAAACAGGCTGCCAAGATTGCGAAGGGTTCCGGGGACCCGAGGAGAGAGAAGGTCGGCACCGTGACACGTGAACAGATCAGGGAGATCGCTACCTCAAAATATAACGACCTCAACGCTGTTGATATAGAAGGGGCGATCAGAATCATTGAGGGAACGGCGCGGTCAATGGGAATCGAAATAGCAGGATAAAATAATTGAGGACATTGTCAAGAAACCTGCAATCCATGTGCGTGTGTAAAGTTAAACACTTGCCAGTGCGGGAAGCCCAGCCCCGTAAGCGGCAATATCAATAACAGAGGTTTTGACATGGTTAAGAGAGGCAAGACTTACGCAGAAGCGAAAAAAAAGATTGAGGCGGGGAAACGGTACACCTTAAAAGAGTCTGTACAATTGCTTGTCGGTACGGCGAGAACAAAATTTGATGAAACCGTAGATGCGGCTATCCGGCTGGGCGTAAGCCCACAACACGCTGATCAGATGGTCAGAGGCAGTGTTGTCTTGCCGAATGGATTAGGCAAGTCAGTCAGAGTGCTCGTCTTCGCGAAAGGAGAAAAGGAGAAAGAGGCCCTCGATGCGGGTGCCGATATTGTCGGTTCAGACGATGTTATTGAAAAAATCAAGGGAGGATGGCTCGATTTTGACAGAGTAATTGCCACGCCCGATATGATGGGTAATGTTGGAAAGCTCGGGAAGATTTTAGGCCCCCGCGGACTGATGCCTAATCCAAAGGTGGGTACAGTAACCTTTGACTTGGCGAAGGCTGTCAATGAACTAAAATCCGGTAAGGTTGAATTTCGCGTAGAAAAAACAGGTATAGTGCATAGTCCGGTTGGAAAGGTATCTTTTGGAGCGGATAAGTTAACGGAAAACATCAGTGCCCTTTTGGAGGCGATAATCAAGCTGAAACCGGCATCGAGTAAGGGAACTTATCTCAAAGGCATATCGTTGTCTACCACTATGGGGCCGGGGATAAAAGTTGATCCTTTGGATGTTAGAAACATTTGAAATCAGGACCGGCACAAACATATGTGCCTGCGGATCTGGTGAACTTGTATCTACCAAAAGAGGGTTTTGTGGAAAATGGCGGCTTCGCAAAAAGAATACATGGGATATGGTGATCTTGCGATCCCGTCGGATTTGATGATACGATAATAGAAGTCTGAGACAGCAGGTACAGGGGTTTAAACGATTTTAAGCGGCCTGCCGAGACCATTAGATGGTGTTGCAGCAACTTGATTCAGTAATGTACATCATGTTTAGGAACTCCCCTGTATGATGAATAGTTCTCTGACTTCCGATGACATTCTTGTTTGCAAGAGTTAGAAGTTTTACAAATTTAATGTAGTGAAAGGAGGTTAAAGATTGGATCGGAGAACTAAGGAGAAGGTTGTAGCTGAGCTTCATGAAAAACTTAAAGATACCAAGTTGGCCGTTCTTGCCGGTTATACTGGCATGAATGTTGAGAAGTTGACTGTCTTGAGAAATACTTTACGTAAGTCAGGCACAGAACTTCGGGTCGTTAAGAACACGCTGCTCGGAATTGCCTCGGAGAATACCGATTTTAGCGGGCTGAAAGAGTATTTCAAAGGACCATTGGCTATTCTCTTGAATCGCGGGGATGTGGTCCGGCCGACAAAGGTGTTAGTCGAATTTGCCAAAAAAAACGCCGAGCTGGAAATAAGGGTCGGTATGCTGAATGGCAAGGTATTAAGCAGGGATCAGCTCAGCGCGCTGTCAGAGTTGCCGAGTAGAGAAGTCCTTCTGGGAAAACTCCTTTCCATGATGGTAGGAGTCCAAACTTCGCTGGTTAACGTTTTAAGCGGGGTCCCGAGAAGCTTTATTTGCGCGCTTGACGCTTATCGTGCAAAAAAACAATCAGGAAACTAAAATATACAGGAGAGGATAAGAAAGATGGCCAGTAAAATTACAAAAGATGATGTCATAAAATTCATTGAAGGAATGACAGTCCTTGAACTTTCTGAGTTAGTGAAGGAATTGGAAGAGAAATTCGGAGTATCCGCAGCCGCACCTGTGGCAGTGGCTCAAGTTTCTGCAGGGCCTGAACAGGCGGCGCAGGCAGAGGAAAAAACAGAATTTAATGTTATTCTGACCGGATTTGGCGAACAGAAAATTCAGGTTATCAAGGTTGTCAGGGCTCTTACCGGTCTCGGACTTAAAGAAGCCAAAGACTTGGTAGATGGTGTGCCTAAGCCGATTAAGGAAGGTGTTCCGAAAGAAGAAGCGGCAGATATAAAGAAGAAGATAGAGGAAGTCGGAGGCACCGTAGAAATTAAGTAGCAGGCAAACAAAATAGAAGAATTATTGTTCGGAGATTTTGCAATCCAAGGCAACGGGAACAACTGATTCTGTGTTTGAACATATATTTGAATAACACAAAAGGATAATATGAACGAGTTTAGAAAGAATTTTGGCCGCATAAGAAAGATACTAGAAATACCAAATCTAATTGATATCCAGAAGAAGTCCTACGAGAAATTTCTTCAGAAGGAAGTGGCCCCGTTGGAACGGGGGAGCTTTGGACTTCAGGGTGCGTTCAAGAGCGTCTTCCCAATCTCCGACTTTAGCGGGAAGTGTTCGCTGGAATTTGTAAGTTACAAGATCGGAGACGTCAGATATGACGTGAAAGAGTGCATTCAAAAAGGCATGACGTATGCCGCTCCTTTGAAGATTGTGGTGAGGTTGGTTGTATTTGATGCTGATCGCACCTCCGGGCATAAAACAATCCGGGACATAAAGGAGCAGGAAATATACTTCGGAGAAATTCCCTTGATGACAGATAACGGCACCTTCATCATGAATGGTACGGAAAGAGTCATCGTTAGTCAGCTTCATAGATCGCCGGGTATATTCTTTGATCACGACAAGGGGAAGACCCTCGCCAGTGGGAAGCTGATTTATTCGGCGAGGATCATACCTATTAGAGGATCTTGGCTGGATTTTGAATTTGATTCAAAAGATCTCCTCTATGTGAGGATCGACAGGCGAAGAAAGATGCCCGTGACGATTCTTTTTAAGGCTATGGCAAACTCTACGGAATTCCTCCTCGGTTATTTTTACAATATCGAGAAGGTATTTGTAGATCATAACAAGTTTTATATGATTGTGGATGAATCCCTTGTAGGTGAGAAGGCCCCCGAAGATATAAAGGAGCCCGGATCCGGCGAAGTGATTGTTAAGAAGATGCGGAAGTTTACCAAAGCCCACATCAAGAGAATGACTGAGCTGAAGATCAAAAGGATACAGATTAAGGACTCGGACATAGTTGGAAAAATTCTTGCCTCGGATGTAAAGGATCCCAACACCGGCGAAGTATTGTTGACATGTAATGAAGAGTTAACACTCGATGGTCTGGAGCGTGTCAGTGAAAAAGGGATTCAGGAGCTTAGGTTTATTTACATGGACGAAGAAAGGTCCAATGCTTCAATTAAAGATACTCTGCTCATCGATAAGATTGAGAATCAAGAAGAGGCAATAATTGAGATATACAGAAGGTTGAGGCCGAGTAACCCGCCTACACCAGAGACGGCACATAAGTTCTTCAACAGTCTCTTTTTTGATCCTGCAAGTTACGACCTCTCGGACGTGGGGAGGGCCAAGATGAATTACAAGCTTCGCTTGGATGTCCCGATAGATGTGACAGTTCTTCGTAATGAGGATATCCTTGCTGCTGTCAAATACCTGATTGATCTGAAAAATGGTTCTGGTGACTGCAGTGTCGACGATATTGATCACTTGGGAAACCGTAGAATTAGATCGGTAGGCGAACTGATCGAAAATCAGTACCGCATAGGTCTGGTTCGAATAGAGAGGGCCATCAAGGAGAGAATGAGCCTCCAGGACATTGAAACAATGATGCCCCACGAGCTTATCAACGCCAAACCTGTTTCTGCCGTCGTGAATGAATTTCTTGGAAGCAGCCAACTTTCACAGTTCATGGATCAGACTAATCCCCTCTCGGAGATTACCCACAAGAGAAGGCTTTCCGCCCTTGGTCCCGGTGGTCTCACCCGTGAAAGGGCAGGGTTTGAGGTCAGGGATGTTCATCCTACCCATTATGGCCGCATCTGTCCTGTTGAAACGCCGGAAGGTCCCAATATTGGTCTCATTGTTTCCCTTAGCACATATGCGCGAGTCAATCCATTCGGTTTTATAGAAACACCTTACAGAGTAGTCAGTAACGGAAGGGTTCTTGATGAAGTTCGCTACCTGACAGCCATTGAAGAGGAAAAGTACATTATCGCGCCAGCAGATATGGCTCTCGATGGCAGAGGAAGGTTTATAGGAGAACTGGTTTCTGCCAGAAAGGGGAGCGATTTCCTCTCTATTCCGCCAACCGAGATCAATTTGATGGATGTATCTCCGGATCAGCTTGTCAGTATTGCGGCAGCATCAATTCCGTTTCTTGAGCATGATGATGCCAACCGTGCGCTCATGGGTTCCAATATGCAACGACAGGCAGTGCCCCTTTTAAGACCCGAAGTTCCCATAGTGGGTACGGGGATGGAATCTATTGTTGCCAGGGACTCAGGCGCAGTTGTTGTGGCGAGGCGCGCCGGAGTAGTTGAACAGGTGGATGCTTCAAGGATTGTGGTCAAGTGCGATGGAGACGGAGAGGATGAACTTGATACGGGTGTTGATATTTATAACCTTGCAAAGTACCAGCGCTCAAACCAGGATACCTGCTTTAACCAGAAGCCGATTGTTAATAAGGGAAATTTGGTCAACAAAGGTGATATCATTGCCGATGGTCCCGCCACGGATTCCGGGGAACTTGCATTAGGGCGAAACGTGATGGTCGCTTTCATGTCATGGGGGGGATACAACTATGAAGATTCCATCCTGGTAAGCGAAAGACTCATAAAAGATGACATCTACACATCAATCCATATTGAAGAATTCGAGACAATGGCGAGAGATACGAAGCTGGGTAAGGAGGAGATCACAAGAGATATTCCAAATGTTGGAGAGGAAGCCCTCAGGAACCTTGACGAAAGCGGCATTGTAAGGATGGGCGAATTTGTGAAATCAGGGGATATTCTTGTTGGGAAGATCACGCCGAAGGGAGAGACTCAGTTATCTGCGGAGGAAAAACTGCTTCGGGCGATATTTGGTGAAAAGGCAAGCGACGTTCGAGACACATCCCTCCGGGTTCCCCCTGGTGTTGAAGGTACAGTGATAGATGCCAAAGTATTTACCAGAAAGGGTTCTGAAAGGGACCACAGAACGCAATCCATCGAAGATGAAGCTATGAGGGATTTGCATAAAGACCGGGATGACGAGATCAGAATCATCACGGAAAGCGTCAAAAACAATATTGCCGGCATGCTCGTCGGAAAAACTTCTGCCTCAAAGCTGGTCGATTCAAAGAAAAAAAAGATGTTACTGAAAAAGGGAGAGGCAATTGAAAAAGAAGTTCTGGAAAAGATACCGTTTGGCCTGTGGAAGGATATTTCTCTCGTCCGCGACGAGGCGGCAGAGGAAAAAATAGGCACTTTGATTGCAAACTATGAGAGAAAAAAGGAGATCATTGAGACATTCTTTGAGGAGAAGATCAGCAAGCTGAAGGCAGGCGATGAACTTCCCCCAGGAGTGATCAAAATGGTCAAAGTCTATATCGCCATCAAAAGAGGACTGTCCGTAGGTGACAAGATGGCTGGCAGGCACGGTAATAAAGGGGTATTGTCGAGGATACTCCCGGAAGAAGACATGCCTTATTTTAAGGATGGAACAGCAGTTGACATCATTTTGAATCCTTTAGGGGTTCCTTCACGCATGAATGTAGGGCAGATCCTTGAGACGCATTTAGGCTGGGCCGCAAAGGGGTTGGGTGAGAAGATCAATGCCATGCTGGAAAAGCATCACAGTACCGATCGGTTGAAAAAGGAATTGCGAAGCATTTATTCCTCGCCTGATTTTGATCGTTTTATCGATGGTATCTCCGAGGACAAACTCAGAGAATTCATTAGTAAATTAAAGAGGGGTATTTTGGTTTCTACTCCGGTTTTTGATGGTGCAGAAGAAGGCGAAATCAGGGATATGCTGAAGAAGGCGGGTATTCCTGAGAACGGGCAGACCATTCTTTTTGACGGGAAGACCGGTGACCCTTTTGATCATGAGGTCACGGTCGGCATGATCTATATGCTGAAGCTGCATCATCTTGTTGATGACAAGATTCACGCGAGATCCATAGGGCCCTATTCCTTAGTGACTCAACAGCCCCTAGGAGGAAAGGCGCAATTTGGCGGTCAGAGGCTCGGTGAAATGGAGGTGTGGGCCATGGAAGCCTATGGTGCTGCTTACTCACTGCAGGAGTTCCTTACCGTCAAGTCCGACGATGTGGCAGGCAGAACCAGGATATACGAAGCAATCGTGAAGGGTGAGCATACCTTTGAACCGGGGCTCCCAGAGTCATTCAATGTTCTTGTCAAGGAACTGCAGAGTCTTTGCCTTGATGTGGATCTAATTGAAGAAGAGTGAAAATATGAAACATGATTTTATTTTGGAGAGCATTTAGAATTTAGGTTTTCAATTGATAACCCCTAATAATCAGGAGATGTAAATAGTGGAAGATATTTTTAGTTATTTTGAAAAACCGAAGGATCCTATCAGGTTTAGTGCAATCAAAATGTCACTTGCTTCGCCGGAGAAGATACTTTCCTGGTCCCATGGTGAGGTCAAGAAACCTGAGACGATTAATTACAGGACATTCAAGCCGGAAAGAGACGGACTGTTTTGCGCAAAAATATTCGGCCCCGTGAAAGATTACGAATGTCTCTGTGGCCGCTATAAGCGGATGAAATATCGCGGTGTTGTATGCGAGAAATGTGGCGTAGAGGTTATCCAATCAAAGGTTCGCAGAGAAAGGATGGGCCACATTACCTTGGCCACACCGGTGGCTCACATATGGTTTCTCAAGAGCCTTCCTAGCCGGATAGGAAATGTCCTCGATTTGAGCCTAAAGGAACTGGAAAAGGTTCTTTATTTTGAGTCTTGGATCGTGCTCGACCCCAAGAACACCCCGCTGAAGAAAAAGGAACTCCTGTCTGAGGAAGAGGTAAGTGAATTAAAAGAGCAGTATGGCGAAGATGCTTTTGAAGTCGGGATTGGAGCCGAGGCCGTCAGAAAACTTCTTGTCGAAATTGATCTGATAGAGATCGATGAAGAACTGCGTGAAGAGCTAAGATCGACCGTTTCTGATACGAAGAAGAAGAAGCTTGTAAAGCGGTTGAAAGTAATCGAGTCCTTGAAAAAATCCAAGACAAACAGACCTGAATGGATGATTCTCACGGTGTTACCTGTCATTCCTCCGGATCTGCGACCTCTGGTGCCGCTGGATGGAGGCCGTTTTGCGACATCCGACCTCAACGATCTATACAGGCGGGTAATCAACAGGAACAACCGTCTGAAGCGTTTGCAGGAATTAAACGCTCCGGAGATCATAGTCAGAAACGAAAAGAGAATGCTCCAGGAGGCAGTTGACGTCCTCTTCGATAACGGCAGAAGAGGCAGGGCTATCACAGGTTCCAATAAGAGGCCCCTTAGATCCTTATCCGACATGCTGAAAGGGAAACAGGGCAGGTTCAGACAGAACCTGCTTGGCAAGAGGGTTGATTACTCAGGACGGTCGGTCATTACAGTGGGGCCTGATCTCCGGCTTCATCAGTGCGGTCTTCCCAAGAAGATGGCGCTGGAGCTCTTTAAACCATTTGTCTATAATCGCCTCGAGGAAAAGGGTTATGTAACCACTGTGAAAAGCGCTAAAAAGATGGTGGAAAGAGAGACTGCAGAGGTATGGGATGCACTGGATGAAGTGGTTCGTGAATATCCAGTTATGCTCAACAGAGCTCCTACCCTGCACAGGCTTGGCATTCAGGCCTTTGAACCGGTCCTGATAGAGGGCAAGGCGATACAGCTCCATCCCCTGGTCTGCACGGCATTTAACGCGGATTTTGACGGGGACCAGATGGCCGTCCATGTCCCTCTGTCCATTGAGGCTCAGACAGAGGCCAGAGTCCTGATGATGTCAACGAATAATATACTTTCTCCAGCCAATGGAAAGCCAATTATTAACCCCAGCCAGGATATCGTGCTCGGGATTTATTACCTGACGCGTGCCCTGTCTAACGTCAAAGGTGAGGGGATTACTTTTTCAGATCCTGAAGAAGTCCGTAGAGCCCTCGATGCTGATGCCGTTCGTCTTCACGCAAAGGTGCGAGTCCGCATCGACGGTGAATTGAAGGATACTACCGTTGGCAGGGTTATTCTTTATGATATTATCCCTCAGGAAATTCCCTTCGATGCCATCAACAAAGTGATGAATAAGAAGGAGCTAGCGAATCTTATTGATAATTGTTACCGGTTGTGTGGTGCAAAGACGGCTGTCTTGTTGGCCGACCAGCTTAAGGATTTGGGATTTAAGTATGCTACGTCTTCGGGGTCATCTATTGCGATCCATAATATGGTCGTCCCAGAGAACAAGAAAGATATAGTAGCTTTGGCTGATAAAGAGGTACTGAAAGTGCAGAATCAGTATATGGATGGCCTTATTACGGATGGTGAGCGCTACAATAAGGTCATCGACATCTGGGCACAGGCGACGGAAAAAATTGCCGCGGAGATGTTAAGCGGTATCGGGGCAGAAGAAGATGAGGCAGTTACTGGGTCGAAGAGACAGGGAGAAAGTCTGAATCCCATCTATATGATGGCCGATTCTGGTGCGAGGGGCAGTGCTGTTCAGATCAGGCAGCTTGCGGGGATGAGGGGTCTGATGGCCAAGCCATCAGGGGAAATAATTGAAACCCCGATCACCGCAAATTTCCGTGAAGGCCTTACTGTTCTTCAATATTTTATATCTACCCACGGTGCCAGGAAAGGCTTGGCCGACACGGCCCTGAAAACAGCCAATTCCGGATATCTGACCAGACGGCTTGTCGACGTGGCTCAAGATTGCATTATAAGTGAAAATGATTGCAATACCATTGATGGAATTTATGTTTCGGCCCTCATGGAAGGCGGGGAGATTATAGAAGCGGCGGGAGAAAGAGTTCTCGGCAGAGTTGCTCTTGAAGAAATAAAGGACCCTTTTACCGGTGAAATCCTCGTACATGCCAATGAAGCAATCGATGAAGCCTTAGCAGAGAAAATTGATAGGGCCGGTATAGAAAGGGTAAATATAAGGTCTGTTCTGACATGCAAATCAAAGCAAGGCGTCTGCGCAATGTGCTATGGGAGAGACTTGGCTCATGGTCATCTCGTCAATATCGGCGAGGCCGTTGGTATTATTGCAGCTCAGTCCATCGGTGAACCTGGAACCCAGCTGACAATGCGTACATTTCACATCGGCGGTACTGCAAAGTTTGAGGAACATTCCACCCTTGAAGCAAGGCATGACGGTACCGTGAAGTACGTGAACCTCAATACTGTTAAGGGTCATGGGAAAGATATCGTCGTCATGAACAGAAACGGAGAAGTTCATGTCCTTGACGAACAGGCCAGAAGCCGCGGGAAATACCCGGTTCCTTATGGAGCCCATCTCAAAGTCAAGAATGGCAACGTCGTGAAGACGGGGGATCTGCTTGCGGAATGGGATCCTTTTTCCATACCGATACTTGCCGAGGTTGACGGAACTGTGAAGTATGGCGATATATTGGAAGGAAAGACAATGCAGGAACAGGTCGATGAAGTAACCGGTCTCTCAAGAAAGGTTATAGTCGAATATAAGGGTGCCAACTTACGTACTCGGGTTTCCATCAAAGACGAGAAAGGCAAGACAGTTAAGATCCCCGGTACGAATTCCGTGGCAAGATATCTCCTGCCCGTGGGTGCAAATATTGTGGTTTCCGAGGGTGATAAGGTCAAGGCAGGCGACATTGTTGCCAAGATTCCTAGAGAAACAACTAAAACCAAGGATATCACGGGAGGCCTTCCAAGGGTCGCAGAGCTTTTTGAGGCTCGAAAGCCTAGGGAGTTCGCGGTTATAAGTGAGATTGACGGGACGGTGTCATACGGTAAAGATGCAAAGGGGAAAAGGAAAGTAGTTATCACCCCTGACGTTGGAGAAGACAAGGAATATCTCATTCCTAAAGGAAAACATGTCAGCGTTCAGGAAGGCGACAGGATTCAAGCCGGTGAAGCGCTGATGGATGGTGTACACAATCCACATGATCTTCTTGCGATCAAAGGCGAAAAGGCTTTGGCGCGGTACCTTGTAGACGAGGTGCAGGAGGTATACAGACTTCAGGGAGTGAAGATCAATGACAAGCATATGGAGATAATTGTGCGCCAGATGCTGCGCAGGGTGAAAGTGAAAGATCCCGGCGACACGGCATTCATCGCTGATGAGCAGGTCGAAAGATATCGTTTCCAGGAAGAAAACGAGCGAGTCGTTAGTAAGGGGGGGAAGCCCGCTATCGGCGAACCGATGCTTCTGGGCATTACCAAGGCATCTCTAAGCACGCAGAGTTTCATATCTGCTGCCTCCTTCCAGGAGACGACACGTGTTCTTACGGAAGCCAGCCTTGCCGGAAAGATAGATTACTTAAGGGGGCTCAAGGAGAACGTAATAATGGGGCGACTGATTCCCGCGGGAACTGGTCTTCCTATGTACAGGAAGCTGGGCATCAAGGTGGCGGATGCCGAGACCGCAGTCGAACTGGAAAATCATCAGGCGGTTGAAAAATTAATTGAAAAAGATGTTGACATAAAGGCCGCAAATTGATACAAAATTACCTTTTATGCACGAATGGCATAAGTTAAGAGAATTTTAGGAGGAATCATGCCGACGCTGAATCAATTGGTCCGCAAGGGAAGGACGAAAATACAGAAGAAGACGTCAACACCTGCTCTGGCCGGTTCGCCGCAGAGACGGGGTGTTTGCGTTCGCGTGTATACCTCCACACCCAAGAAACCAAATTCTGCTTTGAGAAAGGTCGCAAGGGTTCGTCTCGCCAGTGGATATGAAGTGACATCTTACATACCGGGAGTGGGCCACAATCTTCAAGAGCACTCCGTTGTTTTAGTTAGGGGTGGCAGGGTGAAAGATCTTCCGGGTGTACGTTATCACATCATCAGGGGCACGCTGGATGCCGTGGGAGTTCAGGACAGAAAGCAGGGCAGATCAAAATACGGGGCAAAGAAACCGAGCTAAGTGAGAATAGGTCATGCCGAGAAGAAGAGAGATTGCAAAAAGAGAAGTAATACCGGATCCAAAGTACAATAATAAACTTGTGGCAAGATTTATTAATTGTCTGTTGCGGAGGGGCAAAAAAAGCATTGCAGAATCGATGTTCTACGGGGCTTTTGATATTATTGAAAAGCGAACGAAAGAACAGCCTGTAGAAGTTTTTGAAAAGGCCGTAAGTAACGTCAAGCCTCTGATAGAAGTAAAATCACGACGTGTCGGAGGATCCACGTATCAGGTGCCAACTGAAGTTGTGCCGGAGAGAAGAGTTGCCCTGGCAATTCGCTGGTTAATTCTTCATGCAAAAGAACGTGCCGAAAAAACCATGCAAGAAAAGCTTGCCGCCGAATTGATCGATGCCGCTAACAACAGAGGCGCTTCCGTCAAGAAACGAGAAAGCGTTCATAAGATGGCAGAGGCGAATAAGGCATTTGCCCACTACCGGTTTTAGCTTTGCTTGAAGGTTTGGGTGAATATTAATTGGCACGCATTGTTCCTTTACAGAGTCTTCGCAATATCGGCATTATGGCGCACATTGATGCCGGCAAGACGACAACAACCGAACGGATCCTTTATTATACGCACGGCTCCTACAAGATGGGTGAGGTCGATGAAGGAACGGCCACCATGGATTGGATGGAGCAGGAGCAGGAGCGGGGTATAACCATCACGGCTGCGGCTACTACATGCACGTGGAGCGACCACCGCATCAACCTCATCGATACGCCCGGCCATGTTGATTTCACTATAGAAGTGGAAAGATCTTTGAGAATTTTAGACGGTGCTGTTGCCCTTTTCTGCGCAGTGGGAGGCGTGGAGCCCCAGTCCGAGGTAGTTTGGGGTCAAGCGGATAAGTATCGCGTCCCGCGAGTTATCTTTGTCAATAAGATGGATAGGGTAGGGGCCGATTTTGAGAAGGTTGTTGCCGCGATCCGCGACAGGCTCGGGGCGCATCCGATACCCGTTCAGATGCCCATCGGCAAGGAAGAATTTTTCCGGGGAGTAATCGATCTTATACGTATGAAGGCGATCATTTACGATGAATATTCCCTGGGGGCTAAGTTCAGCGTGAGTGAGATTCCGCCTGATCTACTTGATGCATCTCGTCGGGAGCGAGAGAAGCTCATCGAGTTTCTTTCCGATCACGATGAGAACCTGATGAAGAAATATCTCAATGAAGAAGCTCTTTCACAAGAAGAGATTATAAGCGCCTTGAGGAAGGCGACACTGTCCTTGAAAGCGACGCCGGTACTGTGCGGCTCTGCCTTCAAGAATAAAGGTGTTCAACCTCTCTTGGATGCAGTTATCGATTACCTTCCTTCTCCGCTGGACATGCCTCCGGTTGTCGGCATGGGCAGGAAGGGGGAGAAGATAGAAAGAATGCCGGACGATGATGAAGCTTTTTCAGCGTTGGCATTTAAGATTGTGACTGATCCCTATGTCGGTCAGGTGACCTATTTCAGGGTATACTCCGGTGTACTCTCTGCCGGTTCCTATGTATATAATGTGTCCAAAGGAAAGAAGGAGCGCATTGGCCGCTTGCTAAAAATGCATGCCAATAAGAGGGAGGAGATCAAAGAAGTACGCACCGGTGACATAGCTGCCGCCGTGGGTCTTAACCTGACGACTACCGGCGATACCCTTTGTGATACGGAAAATTCTCTTGTATTGGAGACTCTGGAGTTTCCCGATCCCGTTATTGCCATAGCCATAGAGCCAAAAACGAAGGCGGATGAGGAAAAACTGGATACGGCTCTCAGAAAGATCTCCCGTGAAGACCCTTCCTTCAGGGTTAAGGTCGACAAAGATACGGGTCAAACCTTAATCTCGGGGATGGGAGAGCTGCATTTAGAAATTATTGTCGACCGGCTATCGAGAGAGTTTGGATTAGGCGCCAACATCGGTGATCCGCAGGTGGCTTACAAGGAGACTATCAGAAAAAGAATCAGATCTGAAGGCAAGTTTGTTAAACAGTCCGGCGGCAGAGGACAGTATGGTCACGTGTGGCTGGAGATTGAACCTAATGAACCAGGTCGAGGATTTGAATTCAGGAATAAGATTGTCGGCGGGGTTATTCCCGGAGAGTATATTCCGGCAGTGGCAAGGGGCGTTTCCGAGGCAACACAGGAGGGTGTTCTGGCAGGCTTCCCCGTGGTAGATGTCATTGTCAGTGCCGTGGATGGTTCTTTTCACGACGTGGACTCTTCCGAAATGGCATTTAAGATAGCGGCCTCCATGGCGTTCAAGAGCGGGGCAAGAAGGGCTCACCCCGTCTTGATGGAGCCGATAATGTCTGTGGAAGTCATCGTCCCCAAAGAATATATGGGTGATGTTATTGGAAATCTCACTTCGAGGCGGGGAAAAATCGTGAGTATAGAGTCAAGGCCTTCTGTAGAGGCAATTAATGCCGAGGTTCCTCTGGCAGAAATGTTCGGATATGCTACTGACCTTAGATCAAAAACTCAGGGAAGAGCAACTTTTACCATGCGTTTTCTTAATTACCATGCGGTGTCGGAAAGTCAGGCGAAGCTGGTCATTGACAGACTAAAGACAATCGATGAAGCATAAAAAAGTATAGTGAATAAACGAACCATTTAAAGTTGAAGGAGGTAATGGATATGGCTAAGAAGAAATTTGAGAGGACGAAACCGCATGTGAATATTGGCACCATTGGGCACGTAGATCATGGTAAGACTACCCTGACGGCGGCAATTACAAAACACTTGCAGAAAAAAGGATTGGCCGAATTCAGACCCTTTGATTCCATAGACAATGCACCAGAGGAAAAAGAAAGGGGAGTTACCATTAACGTTGCGCACGTGGAATATGAGACAGCGAAGAGACATTACGCCCACGTAGATTGCCCCGGCCACGCGGACTATATAAAGAACATGATATCAGGTGCCGCTCACATGGACGGAACGATCCTGGTGGTGGCTGCTTCGGATGGTCCCATGCCTCAGACAAGAGAACACATCCTCCTTGCAAGACAGGTTCGGGTTCCCTATATCGTTGTCTATTTGAACAAGATCGACCTTGTAGACGACCCGGAACTTCTGGATCTCGTGGAACTTGAATTGAGGGAGCTCTTGACGCAGTATGAATTTCCCGGCGATGAAGTTCCCATAATCAGAGGGTCAGCCTTGAAGGCACTGGAGACTGATGATCCCGATTCACCTGATGCGAAGTCTATCTGGGAGTTGATGGATGCCGTCGATACCTATATTCCGGAGCCTGCGCGCGACCTGGATAAACCTTTCCTCATGCCTATTGGTGATGTGTTCTCCATATCAGGCCGGGGGACCGTGGTTACCGGCAGGGCAGAAAGAGGCATCATCAGAACGGGAGATGAAGTGGAAATAGTCGGTTTCAGACCCACGTTTAAAACAGTCTGTACGGGTGTGGAGATGTTTCGCAAGACCCTTGATGAGGGCAGGGCGGGCGATGACATCGGTGTTCTCTTAAGAGGCACCAAACGAGAAGAGGTTGAAAGAGGCCAGGTTGTGGCAAAACCGGGATCAATTACGCCCCATACGAAATTCAAAGCGGCAGTCTATGTTCTGACCAAAGAGGAAGGTGGCAGGCATACGCCCTTCTTTCCCGGCTATCGTCCCCAGTTCTATTTCAGAACCACGGATGTTACAGGGATATGTACGCTGCCTGAAGGTGTCGAGATGGTGATGCCTGGTGACAATATCGAAGTTGAAGTAGATTTGATCACCCCCATTGCCATGGAAGAACAGCTCAGGTTCGCCATCAGGGAAGGCGGTCGAACTGTAGGCGCCGGTGTTGTCAGTAAGATAATTGAATAGAAGGAATGCTATAGGTTGATATATCTATGAAAGATCAGAGAATAAGAATCCGCCTCAAGGCATATGATTATAAACTCCTTGATCGGTCTGTCGAAGATATTGTTGAGACGGCAAAAAGGACGGGAGCACGTGTGGCCGGGCCCATACCTCTGCCCACGGAAATCAACAAATTTTGCGTCAATCGATCTCCGCACGTAGACAAGAAATCAAGGGAGCAATTTGAGATAAGGACACACAAGAGACTCATTGATATTATTGAACCGACGCAATCTACTGTAGATGCACTGATGAAATTGGACCTGTCTGCGGGCGTTGACGTTGAGATAAAATTATAGATCGTACACGAGATACTATCAGCATCTTCTTTGTCATGTGTGAAGGGATTGTATGTCATTTGTTGGAAATGATGGCGCCCTTATAAAGAGTCGTATACTGAAGTAATCAGGCATACGGAGAACTAACCGGCAGTTGTAAAGGCTGACGCGCACGTAAGCTTTTGGACTGCTCATCAAGTGCTAAATATTGTGGGAAGAACATGAAAAAGTTGCTCGTCGGCAGGAAATTAGGCATGACACAAATTTTTGCGGAAGACGGCGAATCTGTCCCGGTAACTATCATCGAGGCGGAGCCATCTGTTGTTGTTCAGAAAAAAACCCAAAAAGATGATGGCTATGATGCACTACAACTGGGATACGGACGGATTAAGCAGAAGAATGTGACGAAGGCCCTGCAAGGCCATCTTAATAAAGCAAACAAAGGGTTCTTCCGTAATCTCAAGGAATTCAGAACTGCTACAGATAGCTATGAGCTTGGGCAGGAACTGAAGGTCGATATGTTTACGATTGGAGATTATATAGATGTCGTCGGAACCTCAAAAGGCAAAGGGTTTGCCGGCGTTGTCAAGAGACACGGCTTCAGCGGCGGTAGGGCGACGCACGGATCGATGTTTCATAGAGCGCCCGGATCTATCGGGGCGAGTGCGGAGCCATCGCGGGTTCTGAAGGGGAAAAAGCTTCCAGGACAGATGGGCGATGAGAGGAAGACAATACAAAATTTATTGGTGATGGGTATAAGGCCGGAGCGGAATCTGATTTTGGTTAAGGGATCTATTCCGGGGTGTAAAAATAGCATTGTCATTATCAGGCAATCAACTAAAATGGGTGGTTAAGCAGGGTCTGGAGCAGATAAAATGCCAGTTGCCGGTGTATACGATATTGAAAATAACAGAGTATCCGAGATCGATTTGAGTGATGCCGTCTTTGCTGCGGAGGTCAATGAAACCGTACTGCATGATGTCGTGAGAATGCAGATGGCGGGGAAAAGGTGCGGTACCGCGTCAACCAAGAGAAGGCAGGAAATCAGAGGAGGAGGCAAGAAACCTTGGCGCCAGAAAGGTACAGGCAGGGCGAGGGCCGGGACGACGCGATCCCCTCTCTGGCGGGGCGGCGGGATTGTGTTCGGGCCTCATCCGCGGAGTTACGCATATAAAGTACCGAAGAAAGTCAGGAAGCTGGCCTTGGTGTCTGCCCTGAGCATGAAGGTAAGGGAAGGGAAGATGTTGATACTGAAAGATTTTCCCATGGACGAAATTAAGACAAAGAAATTTAAAGAGGTTGTTGATCGATTCGGTTTTAAAAAGGCCTTGCTTGTTTTAGACAAATCTAATCCTGTCTTGGAGAAATCCTCAAGAAATGTAGAGGGAATCAAATTGATTAGGTCGGAGGGGATTAACGTTTATGACCTTCTGAACTATGATCATGTGGTTCTCTTTGAACCATCGGTGAAGATGATTGAAGGGGCGTTATTGGCATAATGGATATATATCATACTATTAGAAGGGCGCTGATTACTGAAAAGAGCACTGCTGCGAAGGATGAAAGCAATAAGTATATCTTTGAAGTAGATCGAAGGGCAAACAAGATTCAGGTTGCCACGGCAGTGGAAAAGCTCTTTAAAGTGAAAGTATTGGATGTTCATGTTATGAATATTGTCGGAAAGAAGAAGAGGGTTGGGAGGATTATGGGTGAAAAGCGTTCATGGAAAAAAGCAATTGTCACCCTTGCCCCCGGTAATCGTATTGAAATTCATGAAGGCGTGTAAACGGGAGAGAGATACAGTCGGATGGCTATAAGGAAATATAAACCAACATCGCCGGGCAGAAGATTCCAAACGTGCTCAGATTTTAATGAGATCACGCGAACGGTGCCTGAAAAAAGTTTGCTCATACCTCTACAACGTACAGGCGGCCGAAATTGCTACGGAAGAATAACAATGAGGCACGTTGGAGGCGGTCATAAGAGGCGATACCGGGCAATTGATTTTAGACGAGACAAGACGGAAATACCTGCCAAAGTAGCGGAGCTGGAATACGATCCCAATCGGAGTTCACGGATTGCCTTGCTGTATTATCTTGATGGCGAGAAGAGATATATCATAGCTCCGTCAAAAATGGACATAGGCGATACTATCGTAAGCTCCGAAAAAGCCGATATCAAACCCGGAAACACTATGCCCATAAAGAATATACCACTCGGCTCCTTTATTCACAATGTGGAGTTGAAGGTTGGGCGTGGAGGCCAGTTGATCCGATCGGCAGGGACATACGGGCAGCTTATGGCTAAGGAAGAAGGTTATGCCCAAGTAAGACTCCCTTCGGGAGAGGTAAGAAAGATCTTGCTCGATTGCAAGGCGACCATAGGGCAGGTGGGCAATATTGATCATGAAAATATTAGCATCGGCAAAGCCGGTCGGTCAAGGTGGCTGGGAAGACGCCCCAAGGTGAGGGGCGTGGCCATGAATCCAGTCGACCATCCTATGGGCGGAGGGGAAGGCAAATCGTCTGGAGGAAGACATCCCTGCACACCGTGGGGCGTTCCGACAAAAGGACATAAGACGCGGAAAAACAAAAAGACTGATAAATACATTGTTAAGAGAAGGGGTTAGAAGGTGGCGCGTTCAATTAAGAAGGGGGCATATATAAATGAGAAGCTCCTCGACAAGGTCAGAAAGGCTGAAGAGTCGGGAAGCAAGAGTGTCATAAAGACTTGGTCTCGCCGGTCGACAGTTACTCCTGAATTGATAGGGCATACCTTTGCAGTTCATAACGGGAAGAAGTTTATTCCAGTCTTTGTTACAGAAAACATGGTGGGACACAAACTCGGTGAATTTGCACCCACGAGAACGTTTTTCAGCCATGCGGGTGATCGGAAAACGAAAGTACGGAGATAATAACTTAAGTTGAGATCGGTGGTTGGAGTTTAGAGATATGGAAGCAAAGGCAGTTGCCAAGTATATTCGGGTTTCTCCTCAGAAGGCTCGATTAGTGGTCGATTTAGTGAGGGGGAAGAAAATTGACGAGGCGAGAACGATACTGCAATTTACGAAGAAATATTCTGCAGGTATCATCAGTAAAGTTTTGAAATCCGCAGTTGCTAATGCAAAACAGAACCCTAACATCGATGAGAGCATCCTTTATGTAAAGGATATTTTTGTAGATCAGGGTCCTTCACTGAAAAGATGGCGAGCAAGGGCGCAAGGGAGAGCGGCATCCATAAAGAAGAGGATGAGTCATATAACGATTATTCTGGATGAAGAGTGAGAATTGAGGAGGTGAAGTTTGGGGCAGAAGGTTAACCCGATCGGTTTCAGGCTGGGCGGTATAAAGACGTGGCGGTCGCAGTGGTTTTCAGAGAAGAATTACTCGGAGTTGGTTCACGAGGATATCAATATTAGGAAATACCTGAAAAAGAAACTCTATCATGCAGGTATTTCAAGGATAGAAATAGAGAGGGCTGCCAGCAAGGCCAAGGTCAACATTTATGCGGCACGTCCAGGGATCATCATAGGCAAAAAGGGTTCGGAGATAGAGAAACTGAAAAAAGAGCTTGAAGGGGTTTCGAAAAGCGAGATTATTATAAATATACTTGAGGTGCGCAAGCCCGAAGTGGACGCACAGCTTGTTGCTGAGAATGTCGCCCTTCAGCTGGAGAGACGTGTTGCTTTCAGGAGGGCCATGAAAAAATGTGTTACCTCTTCCCTTAAATTCGGTGCCAAGGGAATCAGAGTAAATTGTGCCGGCAGGCTCGGCGGAGCCGAGATGGCGAGGTCCGAATGGTACAGGGAAGGAAGGGTGCCCCTGCACACGCTGCGGGCTGATATCGACTGGGGATTTGCAGAAGCGAATACTGCCTATGGACTTATTGGCATAAAGGTATGGATATTTCACGGAGAGGTGCTTCCGAGCAAGAAGGGGGCAGATAAATAGATAAACTAAATCCTGAATCCTAACGCCAGTATATTATACAAGATCGAAGATGCCTATCTGAAATTTACATACTTTTGATATTTTTTAGAACTCAGGATTTCTGCTTAAAGGATATTGTTTTTTTGCTGTGACAACTGAGGTCGTTGAATTATGTTGATGCCAAAGAGGGTTAAGTACAGAAAAGTGCAGAGGGGCCGCATGAGTGGCAAGGCAACCAGGGGAAGTGTAGTGACTTTTGGAGAGTATGGCCTTCAGGCCGCCGAATGCGGCTGGATAACATCCCGGCAAATTGAAGCTGCCCGTGTTGCCATGACCCGCCACGTCAAACGAGGGGGAAAAATCTGGATAAGAATATTTCCTCATAAGTCAGTAACGAAGAAACCGGCGGAAACCCGGATGGGTAAAGGAAAAGGAGCCCCTGAAGGGTGGGTTGCAGTTGTAAAACCTGGTGTTGTCCTTTATGAAATGGAGGGGGTTACGGAGGAAGTTGCCCGCGAAGCCTTCAGACTGGCTGCTCATAAGCTTCCGATTGCAACTAAGTTTCTATCAAGGGAGATGATTGGGTGAAGATTAAAGAGATAAGAGATCTTGATACTGACGAACTCATGCAGAAAAATAAAGAGCTTGTTGAGGAACTTTTTAAACTCCGCCTGCGACATACGACGGGTCAGTTGGAATCTCCTGCCATGATGAGTTCTGTGCGGAAAAGTATTGCACGTATTAGGACAGTGCTCAGGGAGAGGGAGGTTCAGAAGATATGAGGGAACGCGGCAATAAGAGAATCATTAAAGGTGTAGTGGTCAGCAACAAGATGGACAAGACAATTGTAGTTCGAGCAGAGAGGCTGGTCAAGCATTCCGTGTTTCACAAGTATATGAGACGATATGTCAAGTACAAAGCCCATGATGAGGGAAATGCGTGTAATATTGGTGATAAAGTACTCATAGTTGAGTCAAGGCCATTGAGCAAGGAGAAGCGGTGGCGCATGCGCACGATAATTGAAAGGGCCAAATAACTGAAAATCTACGGAAGAAATTCTGTTCGGGAATGAATGATTCCCGAACAGGTATGGTGATATCATGATTCAGATGCAGACTATTTTAAATGTGGCAGATAATTCCGGTGCCAAGAAGGTCGCATGTATTAAGGTTCTTGGCGGGTCGAAAAGAAGGTATGCCAGCGTGGGTGATGTGATTGTCGTTTCTATAAAGGAAGCCATTCCCAATTCGAAGGTTAAGAAAGGGGATGTCATGAAAGCCGTTGTCGTGCGTACCGCAAAAGAAGTAAGGAGGCCCGACGGATCTTATCTGAAGTTTGATGATAATTCTGCCGTCCTGATTACTAATCAGATGGAGCCCATCGGAACGAGGATTTTTGGACCCGTTGCAAGGGAGTTACGGGCTAAGCAGTTCATGAAGATCATTTCGCTGGCGCCCGAGGTCTTATGAAGGGTCGGAGTGGGGTATAGGAAATGCAAGTCAAACGACTGAAAAAAGGCGATATGGTGAAAGTGATTACCGGTAAAGAAAAGGGAAAAACCGGTAAGATTATGAAGGTCATAAATGATAGAGACCAAGTGGTTGTAGAGAAGTTGAACATCGTTAAGAGACATAAGAGGCCCGATCAAAAGGGGAAGGGTGGAATCGTGGAAAAAGAAGGGCCGATCAATATCTCCAACGTCATGTTCCTTTGCAATAAGTGTGATGAAGGTGTCAGGGTCGGATACAAGCTCCTGGAGGATGGGGCGAAGACACGAGTTTGCAAAAAATGCAACGATATATTGGATACGTAGGTCAAGATAAAATGGCGAGACTGAGAAATTATTATATAAAACAGGTCGTACCTTCTCTGGTTAAGGAGTTCAATTATAAGAACCGTATGCAGGTGCCAAAACTCGACAAGATAGTCGTGAATATGGGCGTCGGTGAAGCAATTCAGAACATAAAGGCGTTGGAAAGCGCAGTCGCGGACCTCTCCATGATTGTAGGGCAGAAGCCCGTGATAACAAAAGCAAAGAAGTCGATAGCCACATTTAAGCTTCGCCAAGGCATGTCAATAGGATGCCGGGTTACACTTAGGGGAGACAGGATGTATGAGTTTTTTGACAGGCTTGTCAATGTCGCGCTTCCCAGAGTCCGTGATTTCAGGGGCATATCGCCGAAATCTTTTGACGGTAGAGGGAATTTTGCCATTGGATTGAAGGAGCAGATAATCTTCCCCGAGATAGATTATGACAAAATTGATAAAATCAGAGGGATGAATATTGTAATTGCGACGACTGCCAAGACAGATGAAGAGGCGAGGCAACTCCTTAGGTTCATGGGTTTACCATTTAGAAACTGATAAAGGGAATAGGAAAGATATCTGGAGGAATAGGTGTGGCGAAGAAGTCCTTGATTGCAAAAGCGAGAAGGAATCCAAAATTTTCAGTGAGGGTTTACAACCGTTGCCCCATATGCGGTAGGCCGAGAGCTTACTTCAGAAAATTCGACATGTGCAGAATCTGCCTGAGGAATCGTGCACTGAAAGGCGAAATTCCCGGGCTCATTAAGTCCAGCTGGTAAGCTATATTAAGGAGTAATGTTATGGGGATGACAGATCCTATCGCTGATATGTTAACAAGAATTCGTAATGCCAACAATGTGCGATTCAAGAACGTGGATGTTCTCTTGTCCAGGATAAATCTCAATATCGCAAAAGTATTGAAGAAATCCGGGTATATAAGCGGCTACGATATTAAAAAAGATGCCAACGGACATCAGACATTGAGAATATACCTAAGATATGCAGACGCAAAAAGGTCGGTTCTAACGGGCATTCAAAGGGTCAGTAAACCCGGAAGAAGGGTCTATGTGAGAAGTGAGAGGATACCAAAGGTATTGAACGGTTACGGTATTGCGATTCTCTCCACATCAAAAGGGATATTAACAGATAAAGAAGCAAGTGAGTCGAAACTGGGTGGAGAAGTGCTCTGCAATGTATGGTAGAAATCTTTTTCGACATCGTCATTTAGTATCTGGAGATTTATTCAATGTCAAGAATCGGTAAGAAACCCGTTATAATTCCTCAAGGGGTGAAGATCAGTCGGGATAAATCGACAGTCAACGTTCAGGGCCCCAAGGGGATCCTGTCTATGGAAATACCCCAGGGAGTTGAGGTAACGATAAATAATGGGACGATAGAGGTCAATACATCCTCTGAGACTAGAAAAGGGAAAGCCTATCACGGCCTCGTGAGGACACTGATAGCGAATATGGTGATGGGTGTTACCGTTGGCTTTCAGAAGGGCCTGGAACTCTCTGGTATCGGATACCGGGCCGAGAAAAGTGGTGATATTCTCAGATTGGTTTTAGGATTCTCAAGTCCTTTGGAGTTCAGGATTCCTAAGGGAATAGATGTAAAGATTGATAAACAGATCAATATTATGGTCAGTGGAATTGACAAGCAACTCGTAGGAAGAGTTGCTGCTGAAATTAGAGACCTAAAAAAACCTGAACCCTATAAAGGAAAAGGGATAAGGTATGTTGGAGAAAAGGTTAGAAGGAAAGTGGGTAAGTCCGTCGGGGCCTGATGTATTGATTCGTCCATGGTTTGAAAACATCTTTAACGGTGTGGTGATGAACGCATAAGGGGTAAAGAATTGGCATCGAAAAAAGTAGAGAAGATACGAATTAAACGTAAGAAGAGGGTGAGAGGAAAAATATTCGGCACGGAGACTAGGCCGCGTCTTTCTATTTTTAGGAGTTCTAGACATATATATGTTCAGGCTATTGCAGATGATGTCGGACGGACGCTGGTTGAGGTTTCAACACTGAGCAAAGAAATCAAGGGTACCCTTGATGGTTCTAAGAAGGTTGATGCAGCGAAGAAAGTCGGCAAGCTTGTTTCAACAAAATTGAAGGCTCTGGGTATAGAACATGCTGTTTTTGACAGAGGATGTTACCTGTATCACGGGCGTGTTGAGGCGCTCGCCGAGGGGGCAAGAGAGGCAGGGTTAAAAATTTAAGTTTTTGGGTCTACATTACTCGAAGGGAATGGTTATTACTGAGGATATGGAAGAATTAGAACTTCTTGACAGAGTCATAGCAATTAACAGAACAGCCAAAGTCGTCAAGGGCGGGCGAAGGTTTCGGTTCAGTGCTATAGTTGTCGTTGGAGACGGACATGGATCTGTGGGGGCCGGTCTGGGAAAGGCCCACGAGGTCCCGGAGGCGATCAGAAAAGGCATGGAAAGGGCCAAGAAAAGCATGGTTAAAGTTGCCATTTCCAATAGGACGGTTCCCTACGAGGTTGTTGGAAAGTATGGTGCAGGTAGGGTTCTCCTGAAGCCCGCTTCCGAGGGAACTGGTCTCATAGCAGGAGGGGCGGTGAGAGCGGTTCTTGAAGTTACGGGAGTCCATAACATACTGACAAAATGTTTAGGTTCACATAACCCGCACAATCTGGTCAAGGCTACAATTGAAGGTCTTTGTCAATTGAAGGACCCGGCGGAAATCTCATCCCTGAGAGGGAGAACTGGCGCTGACAGCTGATGATTTCATAAGAGGTCGTCGATCGCCACTGCTGAATGGCCTCATATGAGTTGTAATAATCAGTATGCGCGTTATAGAGGGACAAATTGTGGGTAAGAAGCTCAAAATAACAATGGT
Source organism: Syntrophales bacterium (assembly GCA_049512055.1). Taxonomy (GTDB): domain Bacteria; phylum Desulfobacterota; class Syntrophia; order Syntrophales; family UBA2185; genus Fen-1135. The sequence goes on from JBEKXK010000003.1 coordinate 50,481, forward strand.
GAAAAGCTATATAGGCAGGCCACAGAAACAGCGGCAGATACTTCGTGGGATGGGATTGGGGAAATTGAACAAAACTGTTCTGCTTGAGGATACACCCGAGATTCGCGGCATGATTAAGAAAGTGAGTCATCTGGTGTCTATGGAAGAACTAAAGGGGAACGAGGCATGAATTTGAGTTCATTGAAGCCGCCAGAGGGTTCAAGGAAAAAAAGAAAAAGAATCGGCCGCGGCGATGGATCAGGGCATGGCGGCACATCGACAAAGGGACATAAAGGTCAGAATGCCCGTTCAGGAGGAAAAGTCAGACCAGGTTTCGAGGGTGGCCAGATGCCCCTTTCACGAAGATTGCCGAAGAGAGGGTTTCGTAACCCTTTCCGGACAAACATTGTGATCATAAATATAGATCAATTGAAAAGATTTCCCGAGGGTTCCATTATTGACAAGGATGCTCTCTTAGAAGCCGGCCTGGTGAACAGAATAGGAGATGGTATCAAAGTCTTGGGCAAAGGCAACATAGAGTATCCGATATCGGTGAAGGTTAATATGATAAGTCGCGGAGCCAAAGTCAAGATCGAGGCTGCCGGCGGCTCGGTAGTAGAGGTTATCTGATTTGTTAGACGGCTTAAAAAATATCGGGAAGATTCCTGAGCTCCAGAGGAGGATTCTTTACTCGTTTCTGCTTTTGGCTGTTTACAGAATAGGTGCGCATGTGCCCACGCCCGGTATCGATACAGCAGCCTTAGCAGCTTATTTTGAACAGGCAAAGGGTTCATTGCTTGGGTTCTTTGACATGTTTGCCGGCGGAGCGCTTTCCAATCTTTCAGTTTTCGCCCTTGGCATCATGCCCTATATCAGCGCCTCGATTATTCTTCAGCTTCTAACCATCGCTATTCCCCATCTGGAGAGACTCTCCAAGGAAGGTGAGGCGGGACGGAGGAAGATCACGCAGTATACCCGTTACGGGACGGTTATCTTAAGCCTCATACAGGGCTTTGGTATCTCCGTTGGACTGGAAAATATGGCCGGACCAACAGGAGTTTCCATTGTTATGGAACCTGGCTGGAGCTTTCGTCTGATGACGGTGATCACACTGACTGCCGGCACGGCATTTATCATGTGGCTGGGGGAACAGATTACAGAAAAGGGCATAGGCAACGGCATATCGCTGATCATCTTTGCCGGTATCGTCTGCAGGGGTCCGGCAGCGATCTATCAGACATTTACATTGCTCTCCGCGGGCGAGATGGGCATCTTCTTCATCATTATACTCATTGTCATGATGATCGCCGTTATAGGGGTCATCGTTTTCGTAGAGAGTGGTCAGAGGAGAATACCGGTACAATATGCAAAACGCGTTGTCGGACGAAAGATGTATGGCGGACAGACGACCCATCTACCTCTCAAAGTGAATACTGCGGGCGTCATTCCTCCGATCTTTGCATCCTCGATCATTATGTTCCCGGCAACAATCGCTAATTTCATAGATCACCCATGGATGAAGCTGATTTCAGGCGCCTTGATTCCCGGGAAAATGGTTTATGAATTGATGTATGTCGTCTTCATCGTATTTTTCTGTTATTTCTATACGGCTGTTGTATTCAATCCTGTGGACGTTTCGGACAACATGAAAAAATATGGCGGGTACGTCCCGGGCATAAGACCAGGTAAGAAAACTGCGGAATATATTGATGACGTCTTGTCTAAACTGACATTTGGTGGTGCTATTTATGTATCAGCTGTCTGTGTCCTTCCCAGTATACTGATTAGTTATTTTAGTGTACCATTTTATTTTGGGGGCACCGCCCTTTTAATTGTGGTCGGCGTTGCACTTGACACTGCAGGCCAGATCGAAACCCATTTGCTGACGAGACAGTACGAGGGGTTCATGAAGAAGGGCCGCATCGCGAAACGGCGCTGATGATGCCATATTCAGTCGCATGATTGTCCTGAAGCTGCCAGAAGAGATTGAGAAGATGAGGGCGAGCAACCATATCGTTGCTGAGATATTGAACATACTGAAGGAAAAAGTCAGGCCTGGTGTAACCACCGGCGAACTGGATATATGTTCGGAAGAGCTTGTTCGTAAAAAGGGGGCGGTACCTGCATTTAAGGGTTATATGGGCTATCCTAATTCACTTTGCATATCGGTTAATTCGGAAGTAGTTCATGGAATACCGTCAAATAGGATTTTAGACGCGGGGGATATCGTGAGCCTCGATTTCGGGGCATATTATAAGGGATACTACGGAGATGCTGCCATAACGGTGCCTGTCGGCGATGTTTCCCGGGAAGCGGCAAGGTTAATTCGCGTTACTGAACAAGGACTCTACGATGGCATCAGGGAAGCAAAAACCGGAAACCGTCTCGGTGATATATCTGCAGCCATTCAAATGCGGGTTGAGACTGCCGGGTTTTCTGTTGTGAGAGATTTTGTGGGCCATGGAATCGGAAAGAAACTTCACGAGGAACCACAGATACCCAATTATGGCATAAAAGGCAGAGGTATAGAATTGAAGACCGGCATGGTATTGGCTATTGAACCAATGGTCAACGAAGGCACGTACAAGGTCAAAGTAACTGATAATGGCTGGACTGTTGTTACGGAAGATGGAAAATTATCAGCCCACTTTGAACATTCAATTGCCATAACCAAGGATGGTCCGGATATCCTGAGCAGGATGAATTAAGAGAGAAACAAGAAGGATTTTTTCAAGGGTGTTGGTAATTAATTGATATAGGTTGTTATGGCAAAAGAGGAACCAATTGAGGTTGAAGGTAAAGTAGTTGAAACTTTGCCAAACGCAATGTTCCGGGTTGAGCTCGAAAATGGACACCGCGTCCTGGCTCATATTTCAGGAAAGATGCGCATGCATTTTATCAAAATACTGCCGGGTGATAAGGTTACTGTCGAGCTTTCTCCCTACGATCTTACTCGGGGAAGGATTATATACCGGACAAAATAAACCGAAATAAATAGAGTGCATTTGCGGCATTGCAGTGTGCCATCGGCAGATCGCCCGGCGCGCTTGGAGCCTCAGCCCACTCTGTTAAGGAGCGAATATCGTGAAGGTGCGGTCTTCAGTTAAAAAGATTTGTGACAAATGCAAAATTATCAAGAGGCGCGGTGTGTTGAGGGTTATTTGCGAGAATCCAAAACACAAACAGCGCCAGGGATAATTCAGCGTACAGTGCCCTTTCATCAGGAGGTTATCAAGTGGCAAGACTTGCGGGTGTGGACTTACCGAAAAACAAGAGAATGGAAATTGCTTTAACGTATATATATGGAATTGGCAGGAGCAGCGCGCGAGATATCCTCGAAAAGGCTGGTGTCAGCCTTGATAAGAAGACAGATAATATTGCCGACTCGGAAATAACCGCCATAAGAAATATCATAGATAAGGAACACAAAGTCGAAGGTGATTTAAGGCGAGACATCTCTATGGCAGTGAAGAGGTTGATGGATCTCGGGGCTTACCGTGGACTGAGGCATAGAAAAGGGCTTCCCGTCAGGGGCCAAAGAACGAGTACAAATGCTCGAACAAGGAAAGGTCCGAGGCGGTCGATTGCTGGCAAGAAGAAATAGAGAAGGAATTGATCCGGAGGAAAGATGGCAAAACAGGTAAGAAAAACAGGGAAAAAAAAGGAAAAGAAGAACATAACGGAAGGAGTTGTGCATATTCAATCTACCTTTAACAATACTATTATTACAATCACCGATCTCAGCGGCAACGTGGTCGCCTGGTCTTCTGCCGGTACGCAGGGATTTAAAGGTTCGAGAAAAAGTACGCCTTTTGCGGCGCAGGTGGCAGCTGAGGATGCGGTTAAGAAGGCGAAGGAACATGGAATGAGGCGAGTTCAAGTGTACGTGAAGGGACCCGGTTCAGGCCGGGAATCGGCATTAAGGTCATTGCAGGTGGCTGGCTTGAACATCAGTCTTATCAGAGATGTTACGCCGATTCCCCATAACGGGTGCCGTCCTCCGAAGAGGAGAAGAGTATGAGATAGGTCTTATTTAGGGTTTACATATAGAATTATGATTTTTTTATTGGGAGGTTTTTTTGGCAAGATATAAAGAATCCGTGTGTCGGTTATGCAGAAGAGAGGGCCTGAAACTTTTTCTCAAAGGGGACAGGTGTTACGGTGATAAGTGTGCCTTTGAGAGGAGGGGTTATGCTCCGGGAGATCATGGTCAGCTTCGCAGGAAACACTCCGATTACGGCGTACAATTGAGAGAAAAGCAGAAACTCAAGAGAATGTATGGCCTGTTAGAAAGACAATTCAGGAGTTATTTTGAAAAGGCTGACAAACAGAAAGGGATAACAGGAACCAATCTTTTACTTTTCTTGGAAAGACGTCTCGATAATATGGTCTTCCGAATAGGCTTTGCCAATTCGAGAAATGAGGCAAGGCAGCTTGTAAGGCATAATCACTTCTTAATAGACGGGAAACCGATAAATATCCCATCCTACTTGGTTAAGGTAGGCAGCGAGATTCGGGTGAGAGAGAAAAGCAGAAAAATGGAAAGAATAGTAGAGGCAATGGAAATAGTTGCCAGACGTGGCATACCGCAGTGGTTGGAGCTGGATAAGGATAATTTCAGAGGACTGGTAAAAACCCTGCCTTCCCGTGAAGAATTGGTTATGCCCGTTCAGGAACAATTAGTCGTTGAGCTTTATTCAAAGTAAGATTGTCATATACTTAAAACATACCCCAAAGGTAAGGAACTAAAAAATGCAAAAGAGCTGGCGCACTTTAATACGACCGAAGCGAATTGAAATTGATGAGAGCACGCATACACGCTTTTATGGCGAATTCACCTGTCAGCCTTTAGAGCGGGGTTTTGGCATTACTCTCGGAAATGCCCTCAGAAGGGTATTGCTGTCGTCTATTCAGGGAGCGGCTATTGTCTCGATGAAGGTTGACGGAGTCCTTCATGAATATTCAACAATTCCAGGCGTCAAAGAAGATGTAACAGATATTATACTGAACCTCAAAGGCGTTCGATTAAAGCTCAATCAGGACGGTCCGAGAGTCGTTCATATTGACACCTCAAAAGAGGGAATATTGACTGCAGCAAATATTATTACCGACGGGACTGTGGATATTCTCAATCCTGATCACCACATTGCGACCCTCTCAGGGAGCACCAAATTTAAGGCTGAACTTGTTGTGAAGACAGGGAAGGGGTATGTACCAGCCAGAAGGGAAAGGGCTCCTGATCAACCTGAAGGGACTATAAATGTTGATGCAGCTTTTTCACCTATTAAGAAAGTAAATTATACGATTGCTCATGCAAGGGTAGGACAGATTGCTGATTATGATCGCCTTGTAATGGAAGTGTGGACCGATGGTAGCGTCCTTCCGGAGGATGCTCTCGCTTTTGCGGCAAAGATATTGAAGGGGCAGTTGGACATATTCATAAACTTTGATGATGTGGATGAGGAAGAACAGCAGGAAGTGGTCGAGGAAAAGGAGAGCGCCAATGAAAACCTCCTGAGGCATGTTGACGATCTCGAACTATCCGTAAGATCGGCCAACTGCTTGAAAAATGCGGGCATTAATCTGATAGGAGAGCTTGTTCAGAAGACGGAAGCGGAGATGCTAAAGACCAAGAATTTCGGCAGAAAATCTTTGAATGAAATAAAGGAAATTCTTGCAGAGATGGGACTCAGCTTTGGTATGAAACTCGATTTGCCTCCCTGGAATAAGGAAGAGAGGAAAGATATTGGTGACTTCGTTGCTAAAGAATAAAGAGTTTTATGCTTAGCGGAGAAGGGAGATAGTTAGATGCGTCACGGGAAATCAGGAAGAAAGCTGGGCAGAACTAAGAGTCATAGGGAAGCTATGTTGAGAAACATGGTAACATCTTTTTTGAAATATGAGAAGATTACGACGACAGATGCCAAAGCGAAAGAATTGAAAAAAGTTGCTGAAAAAATGATTACCCTTGGGAAGAAAGGCGGTCTTCATGCAAGGAGACAGGCCCTTTCCTACGTGAGGGATAGGGAAGTTGTGGGGAAACTTTTTGATGAACTTTCGTTGCGGTATCGTGACTGCGCAGGCGGTTATACGAGAATAGTAAAGATGGGTAATCGTGCAGGTGATAATGCCCCCGTGTCCATAATTGAGTTTATCCGGGATATCGGTCCGGATCAAACAAAGAAGAAGGTTCTTTCGCAAAAGTAGCAAGGCGCGACGCATGATTTCTTATGTTCAGAGCAAAGCAGGGTTTTTCGCCGACCCTGCTTTGCTTTTTTCGCTTGTTTTTTTGTCGGAAAAAATATACTTCATATCAAGTTACCACTTTCGTAACAGTCTCAACTCATCAACGGTTCTTTACAGAGTCAGATTGCGATTTTTATTTGGGCAACGGAGAAGGAGGATTCGTTATGGCGGAAGAAAAGATAGGCGAAGTTGTAAAATTTTTTGCGAAGCCGTGCGTTGCGGCGATAAAAGTAACAAATGGCGAGGTGAAAGTGGGCGACACGATCAAGATAACCGGTCACACTACAGATATAACAAACACACTTGAATCGATGGAGATCGAAAACCAAAAGGTTGAGAAGGCTGTGGCAGGAGACTATATTGGTGTCAAAGTCTCCGATCGTGTCCGCCCTGGTGATGAAGTTTTTAAAGTTGTACCATAATAATCTATTGATTTTGCAAGCCAGGGTATCTGCAAATTGTAACTGCTGCTTTCCCTCTTGTTAAGAAGGATTCGGATTGGACTTGCTTCTATCATCGGTAATAATTAAAGTTCGAAGAGCTACCCGGTAAGGAAAAAATTTATCTTACATAGAACCCCTTGCCTCGCTTTGCAGGGTTATGGTAAAGATTCCCGGTCTTTTATCCGCCACAATACCCTCTCTGCAAGTTGTACAATCGTTCTATAAAGTTGTTGCCTGAACAGGAAAGGTATGTTAGCGTTCCGCCGGCTTCTGACATTGAGAGTAGATAACCGGTTCTTCCGTTAAAGCATATTCTGAGGCCGCATAGCACATCGAATGCCTTCCTGACCAGGAAGGACATGGGCCATTAGCATTAGGAACTCCACTCATAGGATGGAAAGAGATGCAGATCAGAGTATTGGGTTGCCACGGATCACAGACGCCCGGATGCAATACGACGAGCTTTCTTTTGGATGGAAATATCCTTGTCGATGCTGGAGCTATTACATCTTTATTAACTATTGAAGAACAAGTTAATATAGATTATGTCCTTGTCACCCATGCTCACCTCGATCATGTTAGAGACATAATGTTTCTGGCAGATAATATCTGTTATCTGCAGAAAGGTCGTCCCCTGACTGTTATCGGAACCCGTAATATCATCGATACCCTCAGGACACATCTCTTCAATAATATAGTTTGGCCTGATTTTTCCCTGATACCCAGCCCCGAAAATCCGGTTCTAAAGTTCATGGCCATAAAGCCTGGGAAAAAGACTAAGCTCGGCGATGTAGATATTACCGCCATCTTAGTGAATCACGTCATAGAGACAGTCAGTTATGCAATAGAATCCGAGAAAGGATCATTTATAATTATCGGAGATACTGGTCCCACTGAAGAGGTATGGAAAACCGCAAACAAGATGAGTGATTTAAAGGCCGTCTTTATTGAAACATCGCTCCCCGACAGCATGAAAAATGTCGCAGAAATGACGGGTCATCTAACACCTTCGGGCTTGGAGGAAGAATTAAAGAAATTGAATGCTCCCAATCGCAATATTTATCTTTATCACATGAAGCTCCAGTACCGCGAAGCGATTCAGAGAGAGATAGCGATGATAAGAGATAGAAATATTCATATCCTCGAAGACGGCGAGGTCATTCAGATCTGACTTTTTTTGATTAGGTTACTCAAAGATATCCCGGGGCGAGTCTTAAACACGCCTTTCGCATCAGGCCGCAGGGAACAGAACCAAATACCCCTCGACGCGCGTATCGCTCGCTCAGGGTCAGTCCAACTGAGTCCTTTTTCCTCGGCACAGAGTTGAAAGAGACCGGGGTTCATTGAATCAAATGCAGTCGCCTATTGAACATCTCGATGGACTAAAAAGGTTAGATATCCGTTTCAGCCTTGATCCTATATCGCGATTCCTTGATCGCTTGAATAATCCCCAGGACGCTTACGGGACAATTTTGGTCGGCGGAACCAACGGGAAAGGTTCCATTGCGGCTATGGTGGCATCGGTTATGTCCCGCGGTTTTCGCATTGGCCTCTACACATCGCCGCATTTGGTCGATGTCCGGGAGAGGATAAGAGTCGACGGCGACATGATATCACGGGGGGAGATGGATGCGTGGATAGAAGTAGTAAAGGCGCACTCGAAAGAAAACCTAACCTACTTCGAATTTCTCACCGCAGTTGCCTTTCTTTATTTCCACTCGCGAAAGGTGGATTTGGCCGTTCTGGAAGTGGGAATGGGGGGCAGACTCGATGCAACTAACGTGGCTTCACCTCTCGTATCTGTGGTGTCGAATATCTCCATCGATCATTCTGAATACCTCGGCAAGCGTCTCGAAGAGATTACCTGGGAGAAGGGCGGCATAATTAAGGATGGAGGGGTTCTCATAACGGCGGTGAAACAGCGGCGCTTGCAAGAGCTTCTGGAAGAAATATGCCGCACGAGAGGTGCAACACTATACCGTGTGGGAAGGGAAATAAGGATCAACACACACCCCGATGGTTCATTTTCCTATCGAGGCATTGGGACGAGATACGATAATCTTGTTTGTCCTCTGAGAGGGAGACATCAGAAAGTAAACGCCGCTGCGGCCATTGGTGTCATTGAATGTTTGGCCATGAAGGGGTTCGGTGTCGATGACGATGCCGTCTTGAAAGGAATTCATGACGTTAAATGGGAAGGAAGACTGGAAGTCATCCGGTATTCACCAACGGTTCTTCTGGATGGCGCCCACAATGCGGGTGGCGCATCGGCCCTTTGCCGTGCACTGAAGGAGGAATTTCCCTTCAAGAAGTTGATATTCATCTTTGGCGTTCTTAAGGACAAGGACTACGAGACTATGCTCAAAAAGCTGCTGCCACTGGGGGATCGACTGATCTTAACGAGTCCGGATGTTGAAAGGGCAATGCCTCCCGAGGCATTGTTGCCGGTGGCAAACAAATACATAAAAAGAACCGAGATCGTGCGTAACTCCCATGACGCCCTGAAACGGGCATTATCTATAGCCGATCAGAATGATCTTATCTGTGTGACCGGTTCTCTTTATCTTGTCGGTGAAATTAAAAGGGCATTCTCTGCGGCATTTTCGTAATGTAATTGTTTACAAAAATAGTCTTAAGGCGGGATGGTCAGGTGATTGTTTTGCGGAGGGCGAGATGGCGATGCTCCTTTATTTGTCTGATCATCTTTTTTTATTTCAATCCCGCTTATAACTCAACTGCTGCTGAGACTGATATCAAGGGGCCCATAACATTGGAGGCGGATAGTGTTGCCTATGACAAGGAGGAAGATACCTATCATGCGAAGGGCAATGTTCTGATTGTCTTTTCCGGGGGCATCCTCATGGCAGAGTCGGTAGTTCTCAATAGGGCAACGAACGAGGCGAATGCCGAAGGTTATGTGATGCTCATAAGCGACGGAGATATTCTCGAGGGAGACACGGTTGACTTTAACATTGAATCGAAGACTGGTGTCGCCTACCAAGGCAAGATGTTTTTTGCCGCTAATCATTTTTATGTAAAGGGCTCAAAAATTGAAAAAACAGGGGAAGCCTCATACCGTTTTGAAAATGCCACGGCGACCGCATGCGATGGAGATTCTCCGGACTGGCGTTTGACGGGGAGGGAACTGGATGTAACCGTTGAAGGCTATGGAACCCTTAAAGATGCTAAGTTTCTGGCAGGTAGCGTCCCCCTTCTCTATTCTCCCTATATGCTGTTCCCGGCAAAGAAGGCCCGGCAGTCAGGCTTCCTTTTTCCTTATATGGGCTACTCTGCGGATAAGTTGGGCTGGGATATCGAACTCCCTTACTACTGGGCGATTTCAGAGGATACAGATGCAACATTTTATCAGCGATATATGGATAAGAGGGGGTTTAAAGAAGGCGTTGAATTCAGATACTTCCTCAGCAAGGATACATTTGGCACCTTTTACGGCGACTTCATGAATGATGCTGCCCGCATTACCGAAACGGGTGAAACAACCGGAGGAATACCCAGAGACTGGCAGTCCGACCACAAGAGATGGTCATACTTTCTGAATCACGAGACCACCTTCGATCCTTCATTTTCCCTCAGGACAGATATCCACAAGGTTTCAGACAGCTTTTACTTCAAAGACTTTTCCTCGCATAATTATTATCTCGATAATTATTCATTGACGGAAGCAGATAGATTCAAGAAGGTTCCCTTTTATGGTGACGAAACTCTTGGTTCACTGAACTCGACAATCCGTATGGCCAAGAACTGGCAATTATACAATCTGACAGCACTTATAAGCTACACCGATGATTTCTCGAGCGCCTCTAATGACGCAACTTTGCAGAAGTATCCCGAAATAACACTTCATGGAATAAAGCGTCCTATCTTTGGCTCTCCTGTCAATTTTGAGTTTGATACAGCTTATGATTATTATTACAGAAATGACGGGCAAAAGGGACATCTTTTTGACCTGCAACCTGCCTTGTCCCTGCCTCTGCGCTGGCGTGATTTTCTCCAGGTCACGCCGCAGGTAGGCATTAAGAGTACTACCTGGGACCGGGATGACAATATTGACACAGGCCAAGGCAAACGGGGCTCCCGGGAATTGTACAATATCGGAGCAACGGCTACTACGGAAATCCACAGGATATTCGATGTAGGCGGCGAGACCGTAGACAAAATTCGACATGGCATCAGGCCTGAATTCACGTACAACTATATTCCCAATGTGTCTCAGACGGATCTTCCCGACTTTGTTGCTGCCATACCTGAGCAGAACACCTTAACATACTCCTTGACCAACACGCTCTTGGCAAAAATGAAAGAAAAGGACGGTGGAAAAAGTTACCTTGAGTTTCTGCGCTTCAAGGTGTCCCAGACCTTTGATTTCAAAGAGGCAAGAAGGGGCGATGTCGATCCACCGAGGGACAGAAGGCCTTTCAGTGAGGTTGACATGGAACTCGACATCAAACCCTTTCAGTATTTTTCACTCATGGCGCGTAACAATTACGATGTGAATTCAGGCCAATGGCTTCAAACCAATTATGATATGAACATCAGCGATTGGCGGGGAGATTCGGCGACCGTAGGATATCGATCTTCCAAGAGTATTGTCAACGTGGTCAGCCCCGCTACGGCGACAACGCCACTTACCTCCTTCCAATACACCCAGGCTGCCAATGAAGAGTTAGACATCTCCCTTAAAGTTGTGGTAACGAAATCCGTAGACCTTATTTATGTTTCGAGAAAGGATCAGCTGAATGATATAATCATGGAGCGGACATATGGCGTCAAATATCGCGAGCAGTGCTGGAGCGTCGAAGTATACATCTCTGAAACTGCGACTGATAGGACTTTTATGGTAGGATTTTCTCTTCTCGGGCTCGGTAAAATTGGCGGGAGGTAGAATTATCTAATCTGCTCAAGGTTTTTTCTTGACAAATAGCAGGAAATTTCGTAGCTTCCTTATTTACATTTTCGGCAAGTGGGTGAATCTATGAAGACTTATAACGCGAAGAAAGAGGACATCGTCAGAAACTGGTATGTCATCGATGCGGAAGGACATATTCTCGGCAGACTAGCCAGTGAGGTTGCAAGACGTCTCAGAGGCAAACATAAACCCGTTTATACACCATATATGGATGCAGGGGATTTTGTGATAGTTGTCAATGCCGGTAAGGTTTCTCTCTCCGGCAAGAAACTGTCCGATAAAGTATATTATCACTATTCCGGTTACCCGGGTGGTATCAAAAAAACGTATGCCGGCAAATTGTTAAAGGAAAGCCCGGAAAAGGTCCTGATGTATGCGGTCAGGGGTATGCTGCCGAAGAACTCTTTAGGCAGGAAAATGTTGAAGAAACTCAAGGTCTATGTAAATAATGATCACCCTCACGAGGCCCAGTGCCCTGAGGTAATCAAGTTATAATGGTTTTTGTTCGATTGGTTGGTATCGTCTGATACTTGCCGGATTTTGCATACCACGTTTATTGTCGGGAGATATGAAATAATGGAAAAACGGTTTTATGCCACGGGGAAAAGGAAGTACGCCATTGCCAGAGTCTATATGAAGGAAGGCAGCGGAAACCTTTTAGTGAACAAACGGAATTTCGATGATTATTTTACTCGGGATAGCCTCAAAATGATTATCATGCAGCCGCTCGAAATTGTGGGGGCGCGAAACAAGTTTGATTTTTTTGTCAACGTATCAGGCGGCGGCGTAGCCGGGCAGGCAGGGGCTATAAAGCACGGCATAACCAAGGCGCTCGTTGAATATGATGCGGAATGGCGCTCAGTACTTAAGAAAGCGGGTTTCTTAACAAGGGATTCGCGCATAAAGGAAAGAAAAAAGTACGGCCAGCCGGGTGCGAGGAAGCATTTCCAATTTTCAAAAAGATAGTATTATGGAAGGAGGCTTCTCGGCCTCCTTTTTTTTGGACGAAACATAAGATTATCATGTCGACCGACGAAAGAAATCTTATGAGTTACTTAAATATTTTGAGATTGCACGGCATGTCCCGTCCGCAATGACACTTGTGTAGACTTGTAACTTTTTTTTTCGCAAATAAACAACAGGTAACATATATGCTTAAAGTAGGGATATACGGGGCGAGTGGATACACCGGACAGGAACTTCTCAGGCTTCTGCTCAGGCATCCGCAGGCTGAAGTTGTGGCGGTGACATCTCGGAGATATGCGGGGGTCCCGGTTGCTGATATCTACCCTGTATTTGCCGGCTTGACCGATTTGGCATTCGTTGACGCGTCTCCGGAGGATATAGCAGGCGCGGCGGATATCGTTTTTCTGGCCCTGCCCCATGGGGTTTCCATGACTGTGGCCCCGCTTTTCTTGAAGGCCGGGAAGAAGGTGATCGATCTCAGCGCGGATTTTCGTCTGCACGATGTTGCCACTTACGAAAAATGGTATAGCAGGCATACTGCTCAGAATATTATAAAAGAATCAGTTTACGGAATACCGGAGCTATACGGAAACGAAATTGCCAAGGCAAGGTTGGTTGCCAATCCCGGCTGTTATCCAACCAGTGTAATTCTTGGCCTTGCCCCGTTGGTGAAGGCAAAATTGATCGATGATTGCTCTATTATAGCTGATTCAAAATCCGGCGTGAGCGGTGCGGGAAGAGAGCCGCAGGTCGGGACGCTCTTCTGCGAGGTTGACGAAGGATTTAAGGCTTACAAAGTTGGAGAGCACCGGCATACGCCGGAGATGGAACAGGAGATCAGTATTCTCGCCGGTTGCGATGTGATGATTTCGTTCACACCCCACCTCCTTCCCATAACCCGGGGAATCCTCAGCACGATATATGCTACGCTTCAGAAGGAAGTTGCAACGGCGGAGCTGATCGATCTTTACCGGGTATTTTACAAGGGAAAGAAGTTTGTCAGGGTATACAAGACGGGTGCGCTTCCCAATATTTCTTCGGTCCGGGGTTCCAATTACTGTGACATAGGTCTCTCTGTTGATGCCAGAACAAGAAGGGTTATCATCATATGCGCCATCGACAATCTTATCAAAGGTGCGGCCGGCCAGGCTGTACAAAATATGAATCTCATGTGCGGCCTCAGCGAAGATATGGGACTTGGCATGATATCCTTGTTTCCTTAAGAGAACGTCCTTTGCCGATGTGATTCCTTACGACTGCTCATGGCTGCGGCTCATCTAGGAAGTGACACTTAGCGCAAATTTTCAAAGGACTGCACTGTAAGAGAGATAGATGTCTATAAAAATATACAACACGCTAACAAAGAAGAAAGAGACATTCGAACCCCTCGTTGAAGGACGGGTGGGTATCTATGCGTGCGGCATCACCGCCTATGATGTCTGTCATGTGGGCCATGCCCGTTCGGCTGTAGTTTTCGATGTCATCACAAGGTATTTTCAGTATAGAGGATATCATGTCACGTACGTGAAGAACTTTACGGACGTGGATGATAAGATTATCATGAAGGCCAATGCGGAAGGGAAAACAATATCTGAAATATCGGAGAGGTATATCAGAGAGCATGACGAAGATATGGATGCGCTCGGGATAGCCAGGCCTACAATTGCGCCCAGGGCCACAGAGCATATCGCCGGCATGATAAAGCTGATCAATATTCTTCTTGCCAGCGGCCTTGCCTATGAGGCCGATGGCGATATCTATTATGCGGTTGAGAAATTTAAAGGATACGGGAAGCTTTCGGGCAGAAATCTGGAAGAAATGATAGCCGGCGCCCGCGTGGATGTAAGTGAGAAGAAAAAGTATCCCCTCGACTTCGCCCTCTGGAAAGCCAGCAAGGAAGGGGAGCCATGGTGGGACAGTCCCTGGGGCAGAGGGAGACCGGGATGGCATATCGAGTGTTCAATTATGAGCCAAAATTTTCTCGGGGATACTTTCGATATCCATGGCGGCGGAGAAGATTTGATATTTCCCCATCATGAGAATGAGATTGCCCAGTCGGAAGGGGCGACTGGTAAACCGCTTGCCAGATTCTGGATCCACAATGGCTTTGTAAAGGTCAGCAGTGAAAAGATGTCTAAGTCGCTCGGCAATTTTTTTACCATTAAGGACATATTGAAGAATTACCATCCGGAGGTACTGAGGCTCTTTATGCTTCAGAGCCATTACAAGGGGCCCGTGGACTTTTCGGGCGAGTCACTTGCCGAGGCAAGGATGGGCATGGAACGGTTTTATGCCACTCTGAAAGCTGTCAAGGGCACGCTTGCAGCCTGTGGGGATCTTTCCGCGGTCACCATGGAAAAACTTTCTGGAAAGGATAGAGATATATTCGACAAAATTGCTTCGCTCCCGGATAGATTCAAAGAGGCCATGGATGATGATTTCAATACACCGAGGGCCATAGGCTACGTCTTCGACACCGTGAGACTTGTAAACGGTTATATGTCAGAGGAAAAATTCTCCGTATCCGCCGAGGCTTGCCTTATTCTGGATAAGGCGAGAATGGTCATTGCGGAAGTCGGTGGGGTCTTGGGATTATTCCTCGACGACCCTGATGATTATTTTATGCAGGATCGAAACAGGGAGGCCGGAAAGCGGAGCTTGGACGTGCATGAAATCGACCGTCTGATTGAAGAGAGGCGGGCAGCCCGGCTGGCCAAGGACTGGAAGAGGGCCGATGAAATCAGACATCTCCTCGCGGAAAAAAATATCATTCTCAAGGATACCCCTGCCGGTACATCCTGGAAGATAGAATAAAATTCTGAGAACCTTGGCAGATATTCGCGAGGTGCAAAAAGCCTCGGTAAGTAAATCCCTTCAAAAGCGGTCAGATAACTTTCCTTGCAATATGGTAACGGCTTGGCCGCCCAGGTGAACACGTTCATTATCCACGCGTACCCTCACGAAGCCGCCCCTTGTTGAGGCCTGATAGCCGACCATCTCATCCCTGCCGAAACGAGCTGCCCAGTATGGAGCAAGGCAGCAATGGGCGGAACCGGTAACGGGGTCCTCGTTTACGCCTACCTGCGGGGCAAAGAAGCGGGAGACAAAATCGTATTCACTGGAACTCGAAGGGCTCGTAACGATGACGCCGCGCATCGGTATTGTGTTGAGGAGCGCAAAGTCGGGATTGATCCTGCGGAGCATTTCTTCTGACTCTATTTCCACGAGGTAGTCGAAGCGATTTCTTCCCACATATTTGAAGCCGACCCCCAGCGCCTTGGAGAGATCCAAAGGGGCGGACGCTCTTGTCTCTGGTTCAGCAGGGAAATCCATTTCAATCCAGCCATCTTTGCGTTTGGCAGTCAGCAATCCGCTTATCGTATAAAAGCGGCACTGTTCTTTCGCACCCATGTGCCCGCCTGCCCATAAGGCATGAGCACTGGCGAGGGTGGCATGTCCGCAGAGGTCCACCTCCACGGCCGGTGTGAACCACCGTAGATTATAACCATTCTCCTTTTCTTCCAGAAATGCCGTTTCAGACAGGTTCATCTCCCGTGCCACATTTTGCATCCATGCGTCATCATGATGTCGTGTCAGGATACAGACAGCGGCCGGATTTCCTCTGAATGGTTGATCTGTAAATGCGTCAATCTGAAAAATTATCTCCCCCATAGATTTTTCCTCATAGTGTTATTAAGCAGTCTCCTAAATAGCATCTCATTTTCTTCTCTTAATAACACGCCACAGGGCGAGCACTCTCTCTGCCAGGATGGCAACGATCACCCGCGGCACCCAGAGCCAGAAAGGACTGAGGCCAAGCGACAGAAACAGGCTGGGGTCTTCCACCAGGGCATGATTGATGCCTATGGAAAGGTGAAGTTCTTCCAGTTCTTCTTCAGTCAAGTGTCCGGCTTTAACCTCTTCAACGATCACGGCGCCGCCGTAAAGGATCCCGAAAATGACGGCGGTGAGCCAGAGAAAACCCACCTTTTGCTTGAGTCCCATAATCTTTAAGAGAGGGTTAAGCACCCTGACCATGGGACTGATCAGATCAAATGTCTTTAAGATTTCCAATAGGGTGAGGATGCACATGATAATAACAAATATCTTGATGCTGAGGCCTAGTGTAGTCAAACCCCACTCCTGCAATGCCTCAATTAAGGGCCGGGTCATTTCCAGAGACGAGCCCTTTTTTTCTGGTGCAGTCATCGTAATATTAAAAAAAGGCGCCACTGCGATTACCGTGATTGTGGCGGCGACAAGACGAAATAACGTGGCTTTAAGAGGATGAATTCTTGACTTTGCCTGGACAATGCCCTCTTGAATCAGATTATGGGCAATGAGAAGAAAGATGGCCATCAAAGTCATTTGGTCCTGAGAAAACGGCAGCACGGACATAGCGGCGATGCCACCGTAGATACCTGTAAGCATGCCGATCAGGAGTGGAAGGGTGGCCATAGCCGGTAGGCTGAGGATGCTCATCACGGGCTGAAGGAGAAAATCCAGGCGACCCAGCCATCCGGTCCATGCAAGGAGGGCAGTAAAAAGAGAGACGGGAATGAGGATCTTCATGATCCAGAGGAAACCATTCAGCCCTTTGCGAAGGCCCGATTGCAGGCCTTCTTTGATTCGACTCCTATCCAATTCCATGATTTCTCTATCACCATCTCACTGATTAAATTAGCCCAAGGAGGTGGAATATCTTCTCAAAACGCATTTCCCAGGAATGTTCGCTGCGTGCCCGCTCGTAGCCTTTCCTTCTGATCTCATCCGCCTTCTCGGGATTTGACAGGAGAAAGCGGATCTTTTCAACTAGGTCATCAAAATCTCTATAGGTGACGATTTCAGAACCGATATCATAAAATCTATCCAGCTCAGGGTGATATTCAGTAAGGTAGAGTCCTCCGCTCATGGGAATTTCAAAATCCCTCCCTTTGAGGCAGTATGTGTTACTGAGGCCGATGACGCTTCCGAAGCCCAGGTTAATCCTGCTTATTGAATACATGCGCACCATGTCCTCCGCGGTAAGAGGGGCATTCGGCCAACCAAACCCATATGCTTCAACGTGAATGCCGTGAGATTCAAGTCTTCTGATGACCTCAGGTCGGTTTCCGTAGCATTGACCGACGAAAGACACATCAATAGTTTTGTCCGTATCATATGGTTTATGGATTTCAGGGTTTGCTCCTTCGGGGAGATAGATGGGGACGGCCCCCTCCACGCAATATTTTTTCACGGCGTCTGCCGTACTGGTCCAGCAGATATCAAAGAAACGACAGATGTCTCTGGAGCCCATGGAGTGGCCGCTTTTGATTTTTCCCACAAAATGTTCTTTGTCGTTCAAGGCAAGATTAACCATGGGGATACCTAAGCTCTTTAATGCCTGGACAGTTTCCGGCGATACGATCTCTCCCGAAAGATAGGTAAAGATGACATCGGTTGTATCCTGTTTGACCCATTGTTCTAACTGTTTCACGAGGTATCTGTTCATTTCTGGCCTTAGAGCTTTATGCCAGTTTTTTCTCTGGTGATTGAATCGCTCGACCCAATCGTAGTGCCGGACGTATCCGAATTTTTCTAACGACGGTTTCAACGATTCGTTTTCCCAGTTGTAGTGATGATAGATGGCGAGGATGCTAAGGGTTCCTTTGGCTTTGGAGCGGATGTGGGGAAACCTTTTCCTCATCTCCTGCCGGATGGTCTCTTCGTCGGGTATCTTGAGATGGCGCGAGGCAAACGCGCTCTCGTAATAGCTGCCTTCCCGCTTCAATCTGAGATCATTTTTCCAGATCCGGAATTTGATGCGGTATTTTTTCAGCGGGTCATTCATCGTGACATAGGAGTTAGTTTTAACAGGTATCAGTCTGTGTTCTTCGTTTTCCTGATGGTGTACAGCCTCGCTCCATTGGACTTGTCCACCCGGTCATTCATCATATTGAGCGCGTGCCCGGCATCGATGGCGGGGATGGAAAACCGCATTGCCACATCGACGCATACAGGGAGCGATCCTATACCAGCTCCAACGATGCATAAAGCGGTCTCAGATGATATCTGCTTTAAAATCCCTTCTTTTATCGATTCCCATCGTGTTGCAACGTACTCGGCGGGTGTTTCCACAAACGACAGATCTGGCTGGCTCGAAAACCGGGCAAACCAGTTTGTACAGGACTCTCTGTTGAAATCCGAGTTCAGTATGCAGACCTTCTTGTTGTCCACAAGGCGTATGAAAGCCTCTGACGTCAGATATGCATAAACCACATAGAAGGGGATGTAATTTTCAGAAGTCAGGTAGATCCCGTTTTGAAAGAGACATTTCAGAAACGTGGAGGCCGATGGTGCCTCTTTTGACTTGCGGAAAAGCTTGAACAATTTTTTTTCCTTACCGGTGGTATTTCCCGGGAAAATCAGGGGAGCAAGTATCCCCGATGAGGCAAGGATTCCCAAGGCATCAATATGTGAGGGCATCGCCTCTCTGATGGCACGAACAGATTCGGCCTGCTGATAGAGACCATTACAACTGAGATCGTATTCATAAAATGCGTATTCCCCATCGGCAAAACGAACAACCGGCGTTGCCCTTCGCTCTGATAATCCACGGGAAATAGCAAGATGCAATATCCTGAAATAGTCATCACCTGTAGGAACGTCCCGGTGGAACAGACAGGTTTCCTGATCTACAATATCCGGGGCGTTGATCTTGATGACAGGGAGATTATCAATATCCTTGAGAAGGAGCCTTTCAAATCGGAATTTTCCATTTTCAAGCAAGCGGTTTAGAGGTGACATGTCTTCCATAAATAAGATACCTCACTGCAATCATTAAGACTAGTGCTAACCTGCGGAAGTTCGCATTGTATCATTTCGACCCCGTCGTTTTTACTCAGGGTAAACTCCGTGAGAAATATCTTCCACTCACATTTAAGATTTCCCAGTCACTCCGTTCCTTCAAGATGACACGTTTTTTTGAAGGTTGGTACAAGTGTCATTCATCATGTTATTATCAAACGGATACCTTTACGCACCGCATTTCATAATGATGATTCTTTTCGAGAGACGACGGCAACACTGTGGTCCGAACAACATCGCGCTATGAGGTGGGCAAATGGCCTCATCAAAAGGTTCTTCTCAAGGCCCTCATTTACATATTCCGAGAGATAATCCTTTTTACGGATTGGCCGGAATCCATATTGTGGCAACATATCACATAGGGTTTGCTCAGTAAAATGATACAGGTGATGGGGTAGCTGCCATCACTTCCATTGTTCCCATGTCTTCTGGGCATCCGTTCCTGCATAGCTGGGCACGTCGACCACCAGAAGCCCGCCCGGCTTCAGCCACTGCCATGTTTTCTTGAGATACACCCGCGGGTCAGGTGTGTGTTCCAGAAAATGCCACATGGTAATAATATCCCAGGATGCGCTTTCATAAGGCAGAGATGCTATATCGCCGGTCTTCACCGGTATTTCAAGTCTTCCCTTCACATAGGCGGCTGCATCGTCAGATACCCTCCACGTGGTAACCATAATTGCGGCAGGCGAGGAGGAAATAGCCCATTCCGCATCCGATATCAAGCAGCCGTCCCCGCTTCTTTATACCGCGGAAGAAGCGCACGCGGTGATCCTCGTGGGACAGTCGCCGTTTCATCTCCGATGATCCCGGTTCTAAACCTTTGTCATACTGTTCCTGGAAGTAACTGCTTTGGTAAAGGGCGTCCCGCTCATTTTGGTCAGAACGAGGATCAAGAATACCGAGGCCACAATCCGAGCATCTGTAAACACTCCAATGTCCCTGCTGGTACAACAATGCGCGTCTCTCGCTGTTGCAAAGAACACATCTTGTGTCGGCGCGTTCCATCGATTCAGCCCTTTTTTTATTCTTGACAGTTCTGTCGCATTGCCTTGCAGGTAATCCTGTATTTAATCAGTTTCGCCTCGGCCTTCGCCCTGTCCTTAAGAAAGGGTATCGTCAAATTAAGCATTGCTATCCGCCAGCGCGCCTGCAGGAGCTTTGCCCTCCTGATGCGTGCGATGCTTTCGGGTAGATAATGTTTGCCATAAAATAGAAGCTCGGCACTTGTTTTTTTCTGCCATATTTCTGACAGCGGAGTTTGACGCTCACTCTGCCCCCCCAGATGGACGACAACCGCGGATTCTATATAACCGATCTCGAACCTTGACTTCCTGATTCTCAGGCACAGATCCTGATCCTCGCCGTAAAGGAAGAAGTCTTCATCAAACCCACCGACAGCTTTCATCACGTCGGGACGAACAATCGTGCTTGAGCCCTGAACGCAGGCTATGGAACCTTTAAGGGGTGATAGCTCACGGCCAGTATACTTCTGTCCGGGATACCTGTAAGAGACCGATTCGTGGAGTGTGCCGTCAGGATTGGTTAATTTCGTGCCTGCCAGACCGATGTGCGGCATTGCATCCATGTACGATAAGGCTTTCCCGAATGCCCCTGAAACTACCTCGGTATCCGGGTTGAGGAAAAAGAAGTAGCGTCCCCTGCACTGCGGCAGGACTTGGTTGTTGGCGGCAGCGAATCCCCTGTTCTCGGTGTTTGCAATGAGGCTGACGGAAGGGAAATTTTTCCGGATGAAGTCCGCACTTCCATCTGTTGATGCGTTGTCGACGACGAATACCTCTTTGTTAATATCGTCAGCCGCATGGACGGAGGCGAGGCAAGTGCCAATTAGATCAGATGTATTATAAGATACAATGATAATAGACAAATCCATGATATTTATGAAGGACGTTTCATTAACTCATCATAGATGAGTTCGTATTTTCTTGCGACAGCCTCCCAGGAGTTATTCATGGCCGTCTCGTAGGCAGCTTCCCCCATCCTTATCCTCATTTCCCTTTTCAATAGAAGGCCTATTTTTTCACTGATTGCATCTATATCCGTTCTTTCTTCTATGACGAATCCATTGGTGCCTTGCTTTACAATGTCCTTCGCACCAACATTGCCGCTCAAGACGACGGGCAGGGAAGCAGCCATTGCCTCTAGGACCGTAATGCCGAATGTGTCGAATTTTGAAAGAATGGAAAACACATCGCTGGCCATATATATGGGTTCGAGTTTTTCTTTGTGGACGCCGGCGAAAATGACATCGTCGCCGATTCCCAGGCTCTTTGCCATTTGTCTGTATTTTTTTTCTTCACCTTTTCCCACGATGAGCAATTTTAGTTTTTCTTCCGGATTGTTCGATTTCGTTTTCGCTACTGCCGCCATGAGTGGATCAAGGCCCTTGATATCAAAGTTCATGGATACGAAGAGGATAACAATATCTGCTTGACCTATTCTCCAGAGGCTCCTGATTTCACGACGGCACAATTCCCGGTCAAGGCTCCGAAATCTTCCCGAATCTATGCCGGGGTGAATAACCCGTGTACTCTCCGCGTCAATGTGATAGGCCTGCAGGAATTTTTCTTGCGCCAAATTGGATACGGAGATGAATCTTCTGCATCCTGAGCGCTCTACCAAAATTTTTTCCGTCCATTCCGTTGCACGATCATTGAGACTCATATTCTTCTTCCGGACTTCATGAATCCATAGTTTGTGGGGAATCCCGTGCATCGTATAAATATCGGCCCCAAATATCCTGTCATGGGCGTGAATAAGATCAAATTTCATCCTTGCCATTTTGTTTTTTGCGAAATGGGCAAAGCTCATGGTGGTTAAGAATTTCGGAAAATTAATAACTGGAACCTTATGGAATGCTACGCGTGGAGAGTTTGACGACCATCGGTTTGCGAAGACATGGATATCATAGCGGGGGTTCAGGGCAATACGCTTGGTAAGTTCCGCAACAAAATGTTCTGCTCCGCCCACGAGACCATATTTGGGAATCGCGATAGCGATTTTGTGCACATCAGACATCTACTTTTTTGTTTCTTCCTCAATCTCATTAGATTGGCGGTATACCGTTTTGAATGCTTCCACCTTGCACCACCAGGTCTCGTTCCATTCCATCGGGAGATTAGTGCTGCTGGTGCGGCCAACGGCTGCATGATCATATTTTCTGGGTGTCAGTTGTGGATAATCATTGGCAATGTCATGAAGAAAAACATGGTCTTCCTGTTTCATCAGAGTTGCCAGTTTACTCCCCCAGATAGCCTCGGTGGTGCAATTTCCATCAAAGGTTTGCAGTCCTCCAGGTTTCTCAGGAGGATAAACCCGAAGAGGGATTCTTCGGACTTCGCTGCAATGTGGCGAATAGGCGAGTCCTCCCACTTTTCGTTTAATTTTTCCCAGCCATGATTGCTTGGGTTTCTCTTCAAATTCGTTTCCTTCAAATGGCGGCATATTCCATCGGCGAACACGCGCATGCAGCGGCATGATGTCGTGAATGTGGAAAAGGGCATCTGTCCTCTCTGCACGCATGACATGGGTATCAATGAACCAGCGCGCGAAATCTTCCGTATGGAGGCTGTCCAGAAAATAGATGGTGTAATCAGACGGCATTCCGGATGATTTTCGCCGCGCATCACCGATGTAAGATTGAACCAATTTATCCACACCACATTTCTTAAAAAGTTTTGCTGCTGCTTTCTCTGCCTTAGGGTCTAATTCAAAAGAATCGATCTTGCCCCACTCATTTCGCTTTACAGCCATGGCCATAAACATGGTTGAGTAGCCGGAAGCCATTGATATCTCCAAAATCTTGCTTGGTTTAAGGCTACGGATCAGGCAGTACAATACCTGGCCGGAAAACCAGTCATACTGCCCCGTCGTTGGGAATATATTCCTATTGTAACGATTCTCAGGGAGGAATTCCAATGCTCTTGTTTCATGACCGAACTGTTCGACGGCTCTTTTGACTATATCGTGAATACTCACCTAGATTTCCCCTTTTCTCTGACGATAGATACCTGAGTATGATAAGAAGTTATTAAACTTATCATAACTTTTTGTTCAAATGATATCCTTTTTTGTGTTCATATGCCATAGAATAGTCATTAGAGCAAATATTGTATAAAGAATGATAACTGGCGGCCCCGATAGGATATTCTCGAACTGGCCCTGGATGAAAACTGCAACGAAAGCTGCTAAAAAGCAAAATCCCCAGTGTCTGATAAAGTCATCTTTCCCAGACTTGATGATTTGCCAGCTTACTTGGAAAAATTTGAAAATAATGTAAAGAAAGAGAGCGAGGCCAACCAATCCCGTGCGTACAGCAATATCAACCAGCAAATTATGTGGTGCTTTATGGAGTGGTCGTTGTCTGTATTTGGCTGGTACCCTTTCATTATACTTGTTTAAGAGGTTTTCGTCATAGTACGTCTGCATTCCGAATCCGATGCCTGTTATGGGATAATCTATTACCATTTCACCAAAAAAGTACCAGATTTTTATCCTCTCATCTTGGTGAATTTTGCCTATAATAGAGCTGGAAGTTATTTGATTCTTTACCGACATGACTACTATAAATAAGGCGAGAAAAAGGAAAAAGAAGAGCATTATTTTTTTATTTTTCGGGAATGATAAAAGAAGAGAAACCAACATAGCTAAGATTGCCCCCTTTGTCTGTGTAGCAAGCGTTGCAATGGCTGTTGCACATACGCAGATGGTCAGAACAATTTTTCGATATAAGATCTCCTCTTTTGTGAGTTGGTACAATGACAGCAATAAACCAAACAAGGTGGATATACCAATAATATTGGATGGGATTTCGTACTGCCCATCCGTGTAAAGCCCTAATTTAACTGATATATCATATCCACTCTGAATGTAAAAGCCCACTAACATTCCTGCCGAGTAGAGAGCCGTTGAGATAATGATCGTCCATATGAGAATAAGCAGCCGTTCCTTCGTAGCAAAAAAGTTAAACAGCAGATAGAATATCAACAAGTATTTTATTAAGTGTGCGTAGAAATCATGTATGCTGTTTCCCTTATTGAGGGCAAAAAAGAGGCAGCAGAAGCTCCAGAGCGCAAAAAGAAGAAAGGGAATGGACAAAGGCGTTTGTAAAAAAAACTCTTTCTTTTTTAGAAAAATTAAGGTCAGCAGAAGCAGAACCGACCCATAAAAGGTGATTTCTTGTATAGCCGTGACATGCGGATATGGATTCAAAAAAATAAAAATTCCTACCAAGATGGTAATGCATATA
>JBEKXK010000004.1:0-71934 GCA_049512055.1 Syntrophales bacterium
TTCGATCGTGGACTCATCAGTTATCCTCCTTTTTGGAGTCGGTGTTCGGTAACACCTATTTATGAGTCAACGATCTCTTTTATTCACTACCTTGGGTAACATTTAATGTGAGGCAATTCGATCATTACTCAAACCCTTGCTAACAGGAAAGGTAATAAGTATGCTATCAGATATTAGCAGTGTATGCATATCTTTGAACACTTCCCGTAAAGACCTTACTCCCTTTTTCCCTTTCCCCGCAAGCGCCCCAAAGATCCTCGATTCAGTCTTTTTAGGCAACTGATCTAGGGTATCTGATATGATTTTAGCAACATCTTCAATCTTATTATTATCGATGATATTCTGATATCCCAATATATCAAAGAAGGCAACCAATCCACTCTTAGTCATTACCCACCCCCTCGTATTCCATCTTGGCAGATACTTCTAACAACATCGCAGTATATCGCAATTAAGGTGTCGTCGGCTTTCCCACTTTCCTCTTGATCACTGCAGGAAATTCAAATATCGTCTTCAGTAACATCTCGCAAAAAGTCAACAAATCCTCTGCATCGTCCTTACCCATTATCGTAATCTCGTGATTAGCCTCATTACCTTTCTTTCGTATATGCTCTACCCATTCCTTCGCTTCCGGAGAGATATAATGATTGTCACTGAGATAATCCACGTAATTTACGAAAGATAGCCCCTCTTTCGCCTTTTTTGCCACAGCGATATGCATCAAAAGCTTTCGACAACAGAGAACAGCCGCAGTATAAGCTCCGACGCCACTCGCCTTACGTGCTTCTTCGTACAACTCTGCAACAGTCTTTTCCGGAATATCACCAACCGGATTCCCAAACACAACGCCAGGCCACTGTCTCCCTTCATGGTCCACAAACGTCGGTCCTGAACAATGATGACAAATCACGATATATCCGAGTACATTTCTATTAGTTATCCACCTTCCCATCCAACCTTTCGCTGAAGCCAATGTCCTGTTACAATAACCGCATTGATAAGCCATAGAATTAATATCTAATGCCGTTTCCCAAATATATTTGTGAATATTCTGCATATCTACACCTCTCAATCACACGTTTAAATCTCACTCATCCTTGCTCAAACCTCGATTCATCAGCCTTAAGCACCTTGCCCGTATCTTTATAGATGCTTCTCAGATCATCCGCTTTCATATCGCCCTTGAAGTCATGAAATTTTTTCGAGGTCATGAAATACGGCGGTGCCAAGCTTCTCTTTTTTCGTGTCGAATAACTTTGTGCTCTCGCATCGCGCCTCTTTCGCTTCTGCGAGGAAGTACCTCAGGAGATCGAGGTCGCCCTTCTTGGGGACGCCTGCTTTCAGATCCCTTGAAATCTTCGCCAACACGGAGAGGATGCCGAATGCATAGAGGCTGAGCGTGGTCATACGTCTCAGGAAGAATTGCCTCTCCACCACCTTTTCTCCATGGAAGACGATTCCCAAAAGCAGCATGCGTTTGATCGTCCGTGCATTGGCCTTGACCAGTCTCACGGCCTCCTGCACGGCTTCGCCGCCGCCATCTACACGCCAGGGCATCGCCGCAAAACTGGAAAAGAAGGCCTTCATAACAAAAGACACGCGGGAGAAACCTTTGCGTGAGCGGAGCTCTTTCCTTAAACGTCCGAGAAGAAAAAGCATGGGATAGGTGGAATGGATTTCCGTTGTCCCCTCGAATATGGGAACGACGCGGAAATCGCGCATCCGCTTTTCATAGGGCTGGGTCATCAGATAGCCGGCGCCGCCTGCCACCTGCATGGCATCGTAGAGGACGTCCCACGCCCGCGTGGAACCGTAAAGCTTGCAGTGCGATGTCTCGATCACGGGGTCTTCCGTCGGCTGTGATTCGAGAAGGTTTGCAGTAAAATAATTAATGCAGGATGTGACAAATCCCTGGATCCGGGCGTTGATTATCTTTTCCTGCACGAGAGGAAAATTCCGGATAGGGACTCCGAACTGCATTCTGCCGCCGGCGCGCTTGAGCATGTCTTTCAAGGATACGTCTATGAGACCGGCGCCTGCGGCGCCGAGGGCGAGCCTCCCGTAGTTGAGAATGGCCAGGGCTATCTTGTAGCCTTCTCCAGGCTTGCCCAGCATGTTTTCCACAGGGACGTGAACATTCTGAAATTGAATGGTCGCCGTGGAGCTGGCCCTGATGCCCATCTTGGGCATATCCTTCCCGATCTTGACCCCTTCCCATGCCGTCTCCACGATGAAGGCGCCCATGAACCCGGGATGTGCCGGGTCCATCTGCGCGAAAGCGGTGAGGCCCTGTGCATAGTTTGCGTTGGTGATGTATGTTTTCGTGCCGTTGAGGATGTAATGCTTACCGTCGGTGGAGAGTTCGGCCTTCGTCTCGATGTGTCTTGCATCGGAGCCGAAATTCGGTTCCGTAAGTGCATAGGAGAATATCATCTCACCCGAGGCGGCGAGCGGGAGATATTGGCGCTTCTGCTTCTCCGTTCCGTATAGTTCGATGCCTTTGATGCCGATGAAGAGGTGGGCAAGAAAAACAACTGCAGACGCCAAGTCCTGGGCCGAGATCTCTTCCACGAAACGGATGCAGTCGACAAGGCCGACGCCCAACCCACCGTATGTTTCAGCGAGGCTGATCCCGAAGAAGCCCTTCTTTCTCATCTCCTGAAGCATCTCCTCCGGGATGCGTCCTTCCTCTTCAATCTTCTGCGGGGAATGGTTTTTAAACATCTCCCGGTACGATATGAGCAGGGACTGAACCTTGTCTGAATCTACCGGCATGCGGTAGGAATCAAAGGCCGTTTTATCAAAGACACCTTCTAATATCTTCTCCATGAAGCTGCCTGATGCCATATTTTGTGTCCTTTCTCTTGAGACCGTGCCCGTTACATCTCGATGAATGATAATTTTTTACAGACACATCAAGTATAAGAGGCATGCATAGGAATTTCCAGCTTTTTTTGGTCATGAGCGTAATAATGATCAAATACCTGCCTCCGGCTCCCATAGCCTCTCTATTCGTCAAGTCCTTTCTTTAAAATAGGTCCCATTTTTCTCTTGCAATGGGTTTTTTTGTATGATAGAAATGCCCCGAAAATCATCGTGTACGTTAGTGATGAGTGGGCTTGTGCCCACTTTTTTTTTCTTAAATGCTTGAGAACGAGGCGCTATGGGGAAAGGCGTCTGACTGATGAATTGTAAATAAATGACTGATAAATCGATCACATACCGGGAAAAAATCAGAGAGCTCATTGAGCCTGTGATCGAATCTGAAGGCATGGAAGTCGTCGATCTTGAATGCCTGAAGATGAAATATCGGTGGCTGGTGCGGATTTACATCGATAAGGAGGGAGGGGTCACCATCGCTGACTGTTCTGAAATCAGCAAGCAGGCAGGTGACATCCTTGATGTTTATGACGTCCTTCCCGGCTCTTATACGTTGGAGCTTTCTTCTCCGGGCCTGGATCGGCCTCTTACCAGAGACAAGGATTTCATTAAATACCGCGGATCCACAGTCCGCATCAAGACAGGCGAAAAACTCGACGGCGTGAAAAATTTTCATGGGATACTGAATGATTATCTTGATGAAAATGGCGCGAAGACTCTGGTCGTTGATGTTTCGGGAAAGATTTATCACATACCCAGAGATTTGGTGGTAAAGGCGAATCTTGTTTATGAATTTTGATGCAAATATGGAGGACTCTCAATGTTGCCAGAACTTAAACGTCTGATAGAGCAGATGGGTAAGGATAGAGGTATAGACAAAAGTGTCATTATAGAGGCACTGGAAACGGCCATGCTGACCGCTGCGCGGAAAAAATTAGGGCTCCACGTAGAACTTGAGGCCCACTACAACGAGGAAGTGGGAGAAGTTGAAGTCTTTCAATTCAAAACCGTCGTAGATAAAGTGCTGGACAATGATGTCCAGATTGCATTAGCCGAAGCACGTCGAACCTTGGATGAAGAAGCGGAAAGGGGAGACAGCCTCGGGATTAAGATAGAAACGAACACCTTTGGCAGGATTGCCGTTCAGACTGCCAAGCAAATAATCATTCAAAAAGTCAAGGACGCTGAGCGGGATAACGTTTACGATGAATACAAAGATAAGAAGGGTGAACTGGTCAGCGGCTTTGTACAAAGATTCGACGGGGGGAATATCATCGTTAACCTCGGGCGGGCTGAAGGCGTCATACCCACGGCGGAACAGATATACAGAGAATCATACAAAAGGGGAGAGCGGATTCGGGCATATGTGTGCGATGTAAAAAAAATATCCAAAGGACCTCAGATCATCCTCTCCAGAACCCATCCCAGCTTCCTCAGGGCCCTTTTCGAAGTGGAAGTGCCGGAGATATCCGAAGGCCTGATCGAAATCGTAAATGTGGCAAGAGAACCGGGAAAACGGGCCAAGATCTCCGTGAGAACGAAAGATAAAGATATCGATCCGGTGGGCGCATGCGTCGGCATGAGAGGTTCGCGCGTGCAGAGCGTCGTTCAGGAATTAAGGGGGGAAAAGATAGATATTGTTCCTTATTCCGTCGATAACGCCAACTATGTCTGCAGCGCCCTCTCACCGGCCAAGGTCAACCGCGTCATTATGGATGAGGACAGTCGCTCCATGGAGGTAATAGTTCCTGACGATCAGCTCTCATTAGCAATTGGGAAGAACGGACAGAATGTGAGACTGGCAGTAAAATTGACGGGGTGGAAGATCGACGTTAAGAGTGAATCCATGGCTGCTTCGCAGGAGGCGGAAGGATTCAAGTCCCTCATTAAGATTCCCGGCATCGGCGACGCCATGGCGGAGAAGCTTTACAATGAGGGCTTCAAGAGCATTGCCATGCTCGCATCAGCGGAACCTGAGATGCTGTCAACGATTCAGGGTGTGGGAGAAAAGAGCGCGTCACAATGGATTGAAGCGGCAGTCAAGATTATCGATGAAGAAACGGCAGAAAAGAAGAGCTCCTGAGAGGGAGCCAAAATTGAGGGGCAAGCCCTCAAAGACGAGCTTTATGAAAAGGCACATTTCTACAACCATTACATGTGAGGGTCTCAAGAATGTCTAAGAAAAGAGTCTACGAGTTAGCCAAGGAATTGGGTATCGACAGCAAGGAGCTGATATCTCGTTTGGAAAAATTCGGCATTGCTGTAAAGTCCCATTCGAGTACTCTGGAAGACGCAGATGTGGAGAAGATACAGAAGGATTTGCTATCAGGTGAACCACATGAAATGGTCGAGCAAAGAATAAAGTCCACAATCATAAGAAGGCGGGCGGTTCGTCCCGTTGCGGAAGAAGTCATAGCAGAGCCTGTCGAGGCCGAAATTCCCAAACCGCCTGAAGGAAAGAAGATTGATGCAGCAGTCCCAAAAGAGGCTAAGAAAGAGAAGGAAGTCCCTAAAGAAGCACCGGCAAAGGTGACCGCGCTTGCTGAAAAGGCGCCAAAGAAGACAGCTCCTGCAGAAGCAATTCCGACTAAGGTCGCCAAGCCGGAAGAACCCGCTGTCGAAGAAATAAAGGTGGAGAGCCAGATGAAGCCTGCCCCCGCAGTTGAAGAAATTGCAAAGAAGCCCAAGAAGAAGATTGAGTTGGTTGAAAAGAAGCCTGCACCTCCGGCGGCAGCTCCACCAGCGGCCCCTGAAGCAAAGGAGGCGCCGCAAAAGGAAGACAAGAAAGAGGCTGCAACTGCTCACGTACACAAAGAGGCGGCTCTTGAGGTAAAGAAAGAGCCGGCACAGAAACCAGCACTAAAGATCGTAAAGGAAATCATCCCTGCCAAGGCGGGAGAAAAACCGGCTAAGTGGGAACCCGATAAGGCCAAGATAAAGGGGAAAAAGCCTGTTGAAGTCGTTATGGAAGAACTGCCGTCCGCAAGGAAGAAGGCCTTTATCAAGAAGCTCGTCGATAAGAAAGACAGGCGTGAGGACTTAGATAGAGAAGAGAGGATTAGTAAGTGGAAGGATGGAAAAAGGCAGGTCGCTGCCAAAATGAAAAAGACGGTCATTACCACCCCGAAGGCAATAAAAAGGAGAATAAAGGTGGGTGAAGTAATAACCGTCGGTGAGCTTGCCAAAAAAATGGGTGTTAAGGCGAGCGAAGTTATTACCAAGCTGATCGGACTCGGCTTGATGGCTACCATCAACCAGGCTATCGAGAGTGATGCCGCAACTCTCATTGCCGGTGAATTCGGATATCAAGTGGAATTTGTCGGAGCTGAATATGATGAATCGCTCCAGAAAGTTGAGCCTCTTTCCGAAAATCTGACAACCAGGGCGCCCGTCGTCACGATTATGGGGCATGTTGACCATGGGAAAACTTCTCTTCTGGACGCCATAAGGCGGACCAATGTAATCGCCGGCGAGGTGGGGGGTATTACTCAAGCCATCGGGGCATACCATGTCCACATTAAAGATAGAGATATCGTTTTCCTCGACACACCGGGCCATGAAGCCTTCACGGCCATGAGGGCCAGGGGCGCCCATGTAACAGATATTGTTGTGCTGGTAGTTGCGGCTGATGACGGCGTAAAAGACCAGACGATAGAGGCCATCAATCATGCACGTGTCGCAGGAGTTCCCATAATCGTTGCCGTCAATAAGATAGACAAGCCAGGAGCTGACCCGGGTAAAATCAAGCAGGTCCTCTCCGATTACAATCTCGTCTCTGAAGAATGGGGCGGCGATACCATATACTGCGAGGTATCCGCCAAGAAGAAACAGGGCATAGAAGAGCTTCTGGAAATGATTCTTCTTCAAGCGGACGTCATGGATCTGCGTGCCGACGCCAACCGGCCCGCCCGCGGCGTCATCATCGAAGCAAAACTTGATCGTGGACGCGGGCCTGTAGCAACCGTGCTCATCGAAGAAGGCACACTGAAAGACGGCGACGCCTTTGTCTCCAAAACGGAATTTGGTAAGGTTAGGGCGCTGATTAACGACCAAGGGGAGAGGGTGGAAGAGGTTGGACCGTCAATGCCGGTAGAAGTAATAGGGTTTTCAGGGGTCCCCCAGGTGGGTGCGGAGTTTATATGTGTGGAGGATGAGAAAAAGGCCCGCAGCATTGGAGAATACTGGATAAGAAAAGAACGTGAACGGGAACTTTCCAAATCGTCAAAAATCACTCTCGAGCAATTATACCAAAAAATTAAGGAAGGGGTTAAGGAGCTCAACGTCATCATAAAGGGAGATGTGCAGGGCTCTATAGAGGCCATAGCCGACGCCTTGAACAAGCTAAGTACAGCCGATATCAAACTGAAGATTATCCACAGTTCAACAGGCGCTATCACGGAAACGGATGTCATGCTGGCATCGGCATCCAACGCCGTGATAATCGGGTTTAACGTTAGACCGGATAGCAGGGTTACGGAAATCGCCGAACAAGAGGGCGTCGAAATCAAGTTATATGAAGTCATTTACGACGTTATTGCGGATGTGAAAGCTGCGATGGAAGGCCTCCTCGAACCTATTTACAAGGAGACGGTAATTGGGCGGGCGGAAGTAAGAGAATTGTTCAAAGTTCCAAAAATTGGAACCATCGCCGGAAGCTATGTGACTAGCGGCAAGATTGCAAGAAATGCAAATCTTAAATTGGTGCGAGACGGGGTACAGATTTACGACGGCAAGCTACTCTCCCTCAGGAGGTTCAAGGACGACGCCAAAGAAGTGATGGAAGGATTTGAATGTGGTATCGGAATAGAGGGTTTCAACGATATCAGAGTGGGTGATGTCATCGAAGCTTATGTCAATGAAGAGATAGAAAGAAAACTCTGAGACAGCAATGAGGAGAAAAATACGAAATTCCAAGAACCTAAGCAGCAAACAGATCCAGACAGAGGGCATAATTTAGATATTGGGGTTTTGCATTTGTTTGGAATTTCGGATTTAGAATTCATTTAAGATATGGTTATAGGATCCGGCATCATAAATTTGTTGATCGTCGAAAGCAGGTCGCTGAAGGAAAAAAGAGGCGTCCTGAACAGGATATTGAAACGGACCCAAAACGAGTTTAATATTTCTATTGCCGAAATCGGCCAGAATGATCATTGGAAGAGGGCGCAGATTGGTTTCAGCCTCGTAGGGAATGACAGGCGTTATATTAATGGGAAAATTGACCACATCCTGAAATTTGTCGACCGTCTTCATCTGGCTGAAGTACTAAATTCAAAAATTGAGATAACCAATCTTCCCGATTCGATGGACCACTTCGAATATAACGAGGATAAGTATAATGAGTTTTAAGAGGGCGACCCGCGTGGCGGATCTCATTATGGCAGACATTTCCGACATCCTCTTGAGAGAAATTAGAGATCCGCGCATCAAGCTAGTTACCATTACCGGAGTAAACCTGACCGATGACCTGCGCTTCGCCAAAATATTTTTTGTCGAGATGGGCAAAGACACGTGCGACCCTCAAACCAAAATAGCGCTGGAAAAAGCAACCGGTTTCTTGAAGAGGGAGTTGGGGAAAAGGCTAAGACTGCGCTATGTGCCGGATATTATTTTCGTGTGCGACGAATCGTTCGCTTACGGAAGCCGAATAGATAAACTGCTTGCAGAAATACGAACGACAGAGGAACCGGATATTGAAGAGAATCATTGACATGATAAATAAGCACAGATCTTTTCTTATTGCCTCACATGTCAGACTTGATGGGGATGCGCTGGGATCGGAGCTGGCCCTGTATCAAATGCTTTCTAACATGGGCAAGAAGGTTACAGTCTACAATCAGGATGAAACACCGGGCAACTATCGTTTTCTCCCCGGGAGCGATAAGATTATCCATAAACTTCCCCCCCTCGAAAAATATGACGTCGCATTCATTCTCGATTGCAGTGAATTCGACAGGATCGGAGATGAAGCTTCCCGCGTCGGCAGCATGCAGCGCATCATAAACATCGACCATCATGTCTCAAACAGGAACTTTGGCAACATGGCTCTAATTGACCAGAATGCGAGTTCCACGGCAGAGCTGCTTTACAGGCTTATGCTGAAGATGGATGCCGACATCACGAAGGACATAGCGACCAATCTGTATGCAGCAATTATCACCGATACGGGAGGATTCTGTTACGGAACTACAAAGAAGGACACTCTTATAGCAGCGGGAAACCTTGTGGGAAAAGGGGCCGATCCTCAGTGGATTTCAGAGAATGTATATGAGAGCAACCCTCTTTCGAAGATAAGACTCTTGACAAAGGTACTCGAAACGCTTGCTTTTGACTGGGACAGAAAAGTCGGCTACATGGTTGTGTACCGGAAAGACCTCAACGGTGTGGGAGCGCTGGTGGAGTATACCGAAGGCTTTGTAGATATCCCCCGCTCTATTCAGGGAGTAGAAGTATCCATTCTCTTCACTGAATTATCAGAGTACCAATTTAAGTTAAGCCTTCGATCAAAAGGAAAAGTGAATGTGGAACGTGTTGCCAGGGCATTCGGTGGAGGTGGGCATATTAATGCCGCGGCGTGCCAAATAGATGGAGACTTCAAGACTGTTTTGCAGCGAGTTTTAGGCGCTGTTGCTGACCTATCATCAAATCCATGAATAATGACTTGATGAAGAGACACTGCCGGGAAGCCCGGACTCTATAAAAAAGCAGCTTCATTTTATTGCGAGCGCATCATGAATGGCATCGTTGTTATCGACAAACCTTCGGGAAAGACGTCTCATGACGTGGTCGAGAATGTCAAGAAAGCCCTCTCGGTGAAAAAGGCCGGGCATGCGGGCACCCTGGATCCAATGGCGACCGGCGTATTGCCCGTTTGTCTGGAAGAGGCGACAAAGTTAGTACAGTTCCTGTCAACGGATACGAAAGACTATACGGCGACTATGTTACTGGGTGTGAAGACAGACACCCAGGATATAGAAGGCAAGATAATTGCCCGTGATGACCCATATGCCATACATGAGGACATAGAAGATATTTTTTTTCGCTTTGTGGGAGAGACGGAGCAGGTGCCTCCCCGCTATTCAGCTGTAAAATATAAGGGTAAGCCTCTGTATAAATGGGCGAGGCGTGGTATTACCATTGAACCTCCGCGGAGGATCATAGAAATCTACGACATCGCGATCGATGAAGTGAATGTGCCCTACATAACTTTCAGAGTCTCCTGTTCAAAGGGAACCTATGTAAGGTCCCTCTGTTCCGACATAGGCGAAATGCTGGGTTGCGGAGCATGTCTGGCAAGCTTGCGCAGAACAAGAAGCGGCCGTTTTTTTGAGGCGTCTGCCATATCCCTTGACGAACTTGAGAATGCAGCAGGGAAATGGCCGTCAGACCATATTATTCCTTTGATTGACGCCCTGCCTCATATCGCGGCGATTCATGTGGATCACAAATTTGCCAGGAGATTGAGAGAAGGTTATCAGCCGGTTGCAGAAACATTGAGAATATATCAAATCCCTTCCCTTGCAGATGGAGATATGGTAAAATTTATCGATGAAGACCGCAACCTCGTTTCTGTTGCGAAAATGCTTTGTGCATCCGACCGGATTGATTCGATGGATGGAAAGAGGCAGGCGGCTAAGATCGTAAGAATTTTTAATACGGATAAATGAACTTATGACAGTCATTAAATCTATTTGCGCATATATCAAGAACTTATGGCCTCGAAAGAGTCAAGGAAAGGTGAATTACGCATAAGCAGAAGCTAACATTAGCAAGGCTGGATAGCTTTCCTGCTGCTGTCGGAATGGACGTTGACAAATTATCGGCTACGACTAATTTTAGGGAGGATATGAAGCGGTGTTAGATACGGAAAAAAGAAAGGACGTCATTAACAATTTTCAATTACATGCGGTAGACACAGGTTCTCCTGAAGTCCAGATTGCTCTTCTCAGCGCCAGGATAGAATACTTGACGGAACATTTCAAGGCCCACAAAAAGGACCATCATTCGCGCAGAGGTCTTTTGAAACTTGTAGGCAAGAGAAGGCGCCTTCTGGATTATCTCAGAAAAAAGGATGTGGAGAGGTACAGGAGCGTTATTCAGCGTCTGGGACTGAGAAAATAACTGAGCATCAAGTTCTGGAAACTGGACGTGACTTAAAGCATCTTTCACTTCCGTTGCGGAGTCGTTCGGATTTTCGTCCTTTGGTCCTATTTAAGAAACACGTATTTAGACAAGAACTCATGAAGAGGAAAAAATTACATGAACAATATATTTAGTAAGGATTTTGCGGGAAGAAGCATTTCCATTAAAGCAAATTACATGGCACGTCAGGCCGATGGATCGGTCCTCGTAACATACGGTGACACTGTAGTCATTGTGACCGCCGTATCACTTAAGCATAAGAGAGAAGGCGTAGATTTCCTTCCCCTTACAGTCGATTATCAAGAAATGACCTTTGCGGCAGGAAAGATTCCCGGAGGGTTCTTTAAACGTGAAGGTCGCCCCAATGAAAGAGAGACCTTGACGTCGAGAATTATTGACCGATCCATCAGACCTCTTTTTCCAAAAAGTTACTACTTCGAGACTCAAATCGTGGCAACAGTGCTTTCCGTGGATAATGAAAATGATTCTGTTGTGACAGCTTTACTCGGCGCCTCCGCTGCCCTGGCGATTTCCGATATTCCCTTCAATGGGCCAATTGCCAGTGTCCGTGTCGGCAGGGTTGACGGCAAATTTGTCGTGAACCCGTCAGCAGACGTTCTGGAGAAAAGCGATTTCAATCTCTTCATAGTGGGAAGGAAAATCTCACCGGCGCCGGGAAGCAAAGATTTTGACATTAATCTGGTTATGCTTGAAGGTGATGCACATGAAGTAGAAGAGGATACAATTGTGGATGCCATCAATTTCGGCCTGGAGTCGTTGCGGCCGATAATTGAATTTCAGGATCATATTCGCCAGACCATAGGAAAAGAGAAACGGGTTGTTGATGCGGCCGCCGTCAATGAAGTTCTTTTGGCAAAGGTAACAGAGAAGGCCAAAGACAGAATGAAAGAAGCCTATACCATAGCGCGAAAACAGGACAGGCACAATAAGCTTGACTTGATAAGGGAAAAGGTCATCAAAGAAGTTTGCGCCGAGGATGACAAGCTTGGTCACGAGGTGAGCAACATACTATCAGACCTGGAGAGGCAAGTCGTCAGGAACATGATACTGCATGATAAGAGAAGGTCCGACGGCAGGACATCCGCGGAGATCAGACAGATCAGTTCCGAGGTGGGGATTCTCCCCAGGGCCCACGGGTCGGCCTTATTTACCAGGGGTGAAACCCAGGCTCTTGCCGCCCTCACACTTGGTACATCTTCTGATGAACAGCGGTTGGATTATATAAGCGGGGAAGAAATGAGAACCTTTATCCTGCACTACAATTTCCCGCCTTATTGCGTAGGAGAGGCGCGGCCTTTAAGAAGTCCGGGAAGAAGAGAGGTCGGACACGGCGCCCTGGCCAGAAAAGCCTTGCTTCCTATTCTGCCCTCCGAGGAGACATTCCCCTATACGATAAGGATTGTCTCTGAGATACTGTCTTCCAATGGCTCATCTTCGATGGCCACGGTGTGCGGCAGCCTGTTGTCCCTCATGGACGCCGGTGTGCCGGTAAAGGATATTGTTGCCGGTATTGCCATGGGGTTGTTAAAGGACGACAACAATGTTGTTGTTCTTTCTGATATTATCGGAGATGAGGACCATGCCGGTGACATGGATCTCAAGGTGTGCGGGACGAGGAAGGGAATAACCGCATTGCAGATGGACATCAAAATAGGCGGCCTCACCGAGGATATTTTGAGAATGGCCTTGCACCAGGCTAAAGAGGGACGGCTTTTTATCATTGAGAAGCTCAGGGAAACTATTGCAGAACCAAGGAACGATATCTCCAAATATGCGCCACGGATTACAACGCTCAAGGTCAGACCCGAGAAGGTAAGAGATGTGATCGGAAGCGGCGGGAAAAATATCAGGCAGATTATCAGTGAAACGGGTGTTACCATCGATGTGGAAGATGATGGTACGGTAACCATTGCGTCAAATGACTCAGAAGCGGCGTCAAGGGCTGTCGCCATGGTCAAGTGGTTGACTGAGGACGCAGAGGTGGGAAAGATCTACCGCGGCACTGTTAAAAAAATAGTTGATTTTGGCGCCTTTGTCGAGATATTGCCGGGCACGGAAGGGCTGGTGCACATATCCCAGCTGTCGAGGGAGCGGGTCAAAAGCGTTACCGATGTCCTCCATGAGGGCGAGGAAGTGATGGTAAAGGTTCTCGAGATTGATAAACAAGGGAAAATCCGCCTTAGCAGGAAAGATGCACTGGGTGCCAATGCACAATAAGTCAGTTCTTTCCAATGGTATCAGGGTTGTTTCGGAAGACATCGATCATGTCAGGTCAATATCCATAGGGATCTGGGTCAAATGTGGTTCACGCTATGAAGACCATGCCACAAACGGAGCGGCACATTTTATCGAGCACATGCTCTTCAAGGGAACCAAGAACAGGTCCGCTTTTGAAATTGCGTCGGCTATTGATTCCGTCGGCGGTATGATGAATGCCTTCACCGGCAAGGAGTTGACCTCGTTCTATATAAAGATACCAGACTATCACCTCCCTATGGCGGTAGACCTCCTTGCTGATATTTTTACAAACTCATGCTTTGATGAAAAAGAAATCATGAAGGAGCAATCCGTGGTCCTTCAGGAAATCAACATGACCGAGGATGCACCTGATGATTATATTCATGATTTCTTTGAGGGCGTATTCTGGAATGACCACCCCCTGGGTTTTCCGATCTTAGGTACCAAGAGTCTGGTAGCCTCCTTAAACAAGAAGCTTCTTCTGTCTTTTTTCGATGCACGCTATGGAGGTGATAATCTGGTACTCTCTGCTGCGGGCAACATGAAACACGATGAATTCGCTGATCTCGCAAATAAGACATTCGGATCCATACCGGCAGGAATAACCAAAGCTCAAACAGAGAAACCTATAGTGACATCAAAGGTTGCCACCCTCAAAAAAGACCTGGAACAGGTGCATATGATCATGGGCACCCTCGCCCCCTCCGCCGTCAGCCCTGAAAGATATTCCGGCTTTCTATTGAACGCCATTTTAGGGGGGAGCATGAGTTCGAGGTTATTTCAGGAAATCAGAGAAAGAAGGGGACTCGCCTATGCAATCCATTCCTATATCTCCCCATATATGGATGTGGGTCTTCTGGGCATATATGCAGGAACCAGCGAAGAGAGAGTACCAGTAGTCATTAATCTCATTCTTGAAGAACTAAAGCGATTGCGTCATGAGGTGCTAACGGAAAAGGAGCTGGTACAGGTCAAAGAGTTGATCAAAGGAAATTTTCTCCTTTCCATGGAAAGCACTGACAGCCGCATGATAAGATTGGCCAAGAACGAAATTTCTTTCGGAAGGCATATCCCCGAGGACGACGTTATCGCGGCCATAGACGCCGTTACCGCAGAAGACGTGAGAAAACTTGCCTTTGAAATGTTCAGGCCTGGCGCCATGTCCCTGGCTGCAATGGGAAGGATTTCGGAAAAAGACATTGCTCTTGATTCGTATGAAGGATAGGAGCTTTATGGGTCATGCAGGAATGAATTTCTAAGTTGCAATGATAGAAGAAATTGGCGTGCAAATTCAAAAGCTGCCCGGTTATATGGACATATCGCTGCCCCGATACATGACGGAACATTCAGCGGGCATGGATATTTATGCAGCCGTCAAGACAGATGAGACCATACTTCCGGGACAGAGGAAGATAATTCCTACAGGCATAGCGATTGCGCTGCCGGAAGGCTATGAAGCAGAAATAAGACCCCGAAGCGGCCTTGCCATAAAGAATGGCGTGACGCTGGTTAATTCTCCGGGAACCATTGACACGGATTACCGCGGCGAGATCGGCATTATACTGATTAACCATGGGGAAGATCCCTTTGTCATCAGGCGTGGTGATCGCATCGCACAGATGATAATACACAGGGTCTGTAAAGTGTCATGGATAGAGTGTCAGCAACTTGATGCAACTACTAGAGGGGATGGGGGTTTCGGCCATACTAAGTAAGCAAGGGTGAGTGCTTCATGAAGAAATTCAGGGTAAATAAGACATACAAAGAGATCAACGAGAAGATCAAGAAAGGAAAGGCCGTTGTTGCAACAGCTGAAGAGATGATCGACATCGTTGAGAGACATGGTCATGTTGAGGGGGCCCGGAGAATAGACGTTGTCACGACCGGAACATTCGCCCCCATGTGTTCATCCGGAGCCTTCCTGAATTTCGGCCATACGGCTCCGAGAATAAGGGCCTCCAAAGTGTGGCTAAACGACGTACTCGCTTACGGCGGCATCGCGGCAGTGGACTGCTATATAGGAGCAACTGAGGTGGCCGAAGGGGATCCCTTGAATAGCGTCTATCCGGGGGAATTCAAATATGGTGGCGGGCATGTGATTGAAGACCTGGCGGCAGGCAATGTAATCAGATTGCGCGCCGAAGGGTATGGGACCGATTGCTATCCCGCCCGAAGATATGAAAAAAATATCACGATAAACGATCTGCGGGATGCAATCCTCTTCAACCCGCGGAACGCTTATCAAAATTACAATTGTGCCGTCAATATGTCTGACAAGACGATTTATACTTACATGGGGGTGTTGAGGCCTCGCATGGCCAACGCCAATTATGCTACAGCGGGACAGTTAAGCCCTCTTTTTAATGATCCCCACTACATGACCATCGGTATCGGAACCAGAATCTTTTTGGGAGGAGCCAAAGGTTATGTGGCTTGGCACGGGACCCAGCACAACCCGAATGTTAAGAGAGGCAAGCATGGCGTCCCTAAAGAAGGCGCAGGAACAATTTCGGCAATAGGGAACCTTAAAGAAATGTCGTCACGCTGGCTTGTAGGCGCGAGCATGTTAGGATATGGAGTTTCCCTGTATGTTGGCATAGGCATTCCCATACCGGTTTTGAATGAAGAGATGGCAAAGTACACGGCGGTTAAAGATGAGAATATATGTACACAGATCTATGACTACAGCATGGATTATCCCAAGGGTGGTGCTCTCAAGAGTCTCGGAGAGGTGAGCTACAAAGAACTCCGTTCCGGCGAGATCGTAATAAATGGTAAAAAAGCAATTACAGCATCCTTGTCAAGCTATTACAAGGCAAAGGAAATTGCAAATATCCTCAAGGAGTGGATTGAAAGCGGGGATTTCCTCCTCGGGGAACCCCAACAGTGCCTGCCTTCTGTAATTATCTGATTACCGGCTTTGCAAGAAACCGGAAGCGCAAATAAGACCCCTAGTGACAATTGTTAAATCTATAATATCATTAAGTTTGCTTTTGACGACCGCATCTCGGAACGATAAGGCGCGAGTTTTTGCAGTGACTTCCATTTTTATTAATGTTCATTAATATTAAAAAATATTGCATATAAGTGATATTAATCACTTGACATAAATTATCTTTCGTATCATAAATTCGTATCAAGACTATATTTCATACATGAGAATGAAGATGAAAAAAAATAAAGTTAAACAGTTCCGGGAAGATATCCCCATGAGCATTGCCGAGCTCGCAAGGAAGGCGGACTTAGCACCCCAGACTGTAACAAAGATGGAAAAAGGATTGCCAACGAGAAAGTACTCCGAACTGAAAGTTGCGAAGGCGTTACAGAAGAATTATGAAGACGTTTTCTTGTCGGATAAAGATGCTTAGTATATTTTTTGCATAATACTATTGCTGCGTGTTGGAGACTAGTGGTTAGAATGAAAGTAGGAAGGTACCTTGTTGTGTTCATTTTTCTGATGAGTTTGCTCATCACCTTCGGCAAGAGGGGGCTCATCGACAACTATTCCATGAAGGAACGGTTAATGGCTCTCAAGAAGTCGAATCAGGATATTTCCCTTGAAAACAGGGAATTAAGCAAGAAAGTAATGTTGCTAAGAGGCGACCTTCAATATATGGAAACAGTGGTGCGAAATGAGCTCGGTATGGTCAGAAAGGGAGACCTCGTTTATCGATATCTGAAATAAACCTGCATGAGAAAAAAGAACCAGGCACGGTGATCCTATGTTTGATGTCAAAAATTTGTTAGCAGACGGCAAAAGGATATTCACTCTTGATGCCATTAAGAACCTGTTTCCGGCCAGCAAGAGCCTGGTCGGTCTTGACATAGGATCAAGCGCCATAAAGCTTGCTGAAATAGTCGAGACGCCTAAGGGCTACGTACTTTCCCGGTTTTCTCAGATACCTCTGGCAACGGGTGTGATAGTGGATGGAGTGCCTGTCGAACATCAAGAACTGGCCCAAAAAATAAAACAACTATTCAAACAGTCCGGTTGCAAGAGGAAGTCCATAGTTACCTCACTTTCAGGACACTCCGTCATCATCAAGAAAGTAAACTTTCCCACAATGGATGAAACGGAACTGCGTGAGCTGATAAAAGATGAAGCAGGAAAGTATTTACCCTTTGATAGCATGGAGGCGGTAAGCTACGACTTCCAAATATTGGGCGAGAATGAATTCAACCCCAATCAGATGGATGTTATTATTGTTGCGGCGAAGAATGATATCGTCAACTCCTATGCAGATGCCATCCAGCAGGCAGGCTGTTCGCCGGTTATCATGGATGTGGATTCCTTCGCACTGGAGACCATGTATGAAGAGAATTACGATTTTGAAGACACTGAAATGGTTGTCCTCGTCAATATTGGGGCAAGTATCACGAATATAAATGTCCTCAGAGGCGGTTCTTCGGTCTTTACTAGAGATTTTATGCTGGCAGGAAATTCCATAACTGAAGCCCTCGGCCAGAAGATGGGAATCGCCTTTGAAGAGGCTGAGAGAATCAAGATCGAAGGTCCCGATGGTAACGAAGCTGCGGATAGGGAATTCCGGGAAAGTCTCCTTTATTATGCCGACCCGATCTGTTCGGAAATTGAGAGGTCCGTAGATTATTTCAGGTCCACCTATGGGGGGGAATATTTGAAACGCATTCTCCTCTCCGGCGGAAGTGCAAGAATACCGGGTATCGTGAATGACCTCACACAGAGGCTCGGCGTGGAAGTGGAAATCGCCAATCCCTTTAAAAAAATAGGCTACGATACAAAGGCCCTGAATCAGGCTGCAGTTGAAGAGATTGCACCGATCGCTGCCGTGGGTGTCGGACTGGCGCTGAGAAAAGTTGGTGACAAATGATCAGAATTAACCTTCTTCCCTACCGGGAAAGAGAAAAGAAGGAGGATATCACTCGTCAGGTTGTTATCATTGTCATTACCCTCGTCGTCTTTCTCTTAGTCATAGGTTCCTTCCAGCTTTATCTCAGCATGAGTGTAAGCAGCCTCGAGAAAAACATAAAACTCCAGGAGGAGGAACTCTCTCGTCTGACAAAGACTATAGGTGACATAGAACAGTATAAGTTGAACAAGGCGACTCTGGAGAGGAAACTCGCTATAATCAACAACCTCGAAGAAAACCGTCTGGCGCCTGTTATGATGCTTGACGAACTTTCGCTGCTGGTTCCTGTGAAGGATGTCTGGCTCGATAAGATCTCAGAGAAAGGTTCCGATATTACCTTGGACGGCATGGCGAGAAATAATATCGCCGTTGCACATTTTATGAAGAATCTCTCTGGGGCCAACTTTGTCATGACTGTCGATCTCTCATCCACCAGGGAAAAGGAAATTTCTGGCATGAAATTGCAACAATTCGTCATATCTTGTGTGAAAAAGAGGATTCCATAATTAGATGGCTCTCACTTTCGAAGACATAAAGAAATGGCCTCCAAAGCGTAAAGCAATGGCTCTTGGCATAATTTATTTGCTTTTAGGCGGTGCATATTACTCTCTTTTTATGCAATCATCCATGGATCAGAAAGGGTCCTTGGACAAGAAGCTTTCCGAACTCCGGGAGCAAGTCCAGGAAAAAGAACGTCTGGCAGCCCAAAAGGGCAAATATGTGAGTGAGGTTAATGTCCTGAGGGAAGCATTCAAGATTGCCCTTACGAAGCTGCCTGAGCAGCGTGAGATACCGGGTCTCCTATATTCTGTTGCCGAGGCCGGAAAATATTCCGGCGTAGATTTTATGCTTTTCGAACCGAGACAAGCGGAAAAGAAACCCCGAGAAACGGAAGATCTCGGAGTAAAGCCGCCAGCTGCAAAAGCCGCAGCACAAAAGCCGGGTGACAAGAAACGTGTCGAGGCGCCGAACCCGCAGGAAGAACAGTTTTATGAGGAGATACCAGTTAGAGTAACAGTCAATGGGAGCTTTCATAGCACGGTGACTTTCTTTGAGAAGGTCGCGAAGCTTCCCCGGATAGTCAATATTGAAGATATAACCATGTCAGAAACGAAGGACGTAAAGCGGGGGCGCGTCATTGTTACGAACTGTGTGATAAAGACTTACATGTTCCTCGAAAAAATGGATGAGAAAAAGGCTGATGGAAAAAAATAGACCCCGATCTCACGTAATACGAATCCTTCTGGTCTCAATTGCTGCTCTGTGGCTGTCAGTGTCCATATCTATAGCCGCGGTGCCACAATCACCTGAAACTAAGGCGTCGGGTGCCGATATGGCTGAAACGAAGGTCCCAGATGTCAAAACGGCCCCTACATACAAATACAACCCCATTGGAAAGCCCGATCCCTTTAAACCTTTTATCGAACAGGAGCTGAGCCCGAAAAAAAAGACTGAATCAAAAACCCTACCTATTTCACCCCTCCAAAGGGAAGGTATAAATAATTTCAGGCTCGTTGGCGTATCGGGTGATGACCATCACAGAATAGCCATCGTCCAGGATGTTAAAGGTAAAGCCTACCCCATTTTTCTAGGAACTTACATCGGCCAGAACGGCGGCAGGGTAGTGGAGATACTGCCAGACCGTGTCGTTATCGAAGAAAAGGTCAACTCAGAGGCCAAGCAGGCGAAAACAAATAGACTGACGCTGAAACTTCGCAAGGACGAAGGTGAGGAGTAACCATGAAAAAAAACATGCCCTGGATTATAATCTTGATTGCTTGTGTAATGTTTATTGGC
Source organism: Syntrophales bacterium (assembly GCA_049512055.1). Lineage (GTDB taxonomy): Bacteria > Desulfobacterota > Syntrophia > Syntrophales > UBA2185 > Fen-1135. Next base: position 19,968 of record JBEKXK010000004.1, read on the forward strand.
AGCACGGAATATGCCGGGAGTGCACCGCCGGAAGATAAAGCATCCCAGGAGGCCCCTGCAGCCAAGGTGCAGGGCACAGATTTCGGTTACCTGGAAGGTATAGCATTTGACAGAATAAACGGCAAAGAGCGCCTCACCATTGTTGTATCCAGACCGTCAGGCGTCGCTATTGAATCCATAGGTGATAAAGACCTGTTGGTAAAAATGACTAAGGTTTTTGTACCCGAGGAACTCAAACGCACCCTGGGTGAAGGAAAGCTTTCCAATATAGTAAGTGTTGTGCCTTCCCAAAGAACAGTTGACGGCGAGCAATGGGCATTAATCAATATCGCTTTAAGAGAGCGCGTGCCTTACAAGGTAAACCAGGAAGGCCAGAACGTCCAGATTGACTTCGATGTGAGAAGCCTTGCAGCCAAGTCGCCTGCAGCTGAGCAGAAAACGCCTGACGTCCCTAAAGAATCGCCAAAAGTTGCAGAAGCATCTAAGGAAATGCAAAAAACTCCGGAATCTCCTAAAGAAGATATAGCTCAAAGGCAGACAAAGCCTCCCTATGGCGGTCCGGCGATATCGCTTGATTTTCAGGATGCAAATATAAAGACCGTTCTCAGATTGCTCTCCGAGGTGGGAGGAGTCACGATTGTTTCCGGAGACGACGTCAAGGGGAACGTGACTGTGTACATGAAGAAGGTCCCCTGGGATCAGGCCCTTGATACCATTTTAGATGTTCAGGGTCTCGTCAAGAAGCAGATTGGTGACGTGATCAGTGTCGTGACCGTCGAGAAGATGAAAAAAGATGAGGCTGACCGGAGGGCGGGGGAGGAAGATCGTTTGAAGGCCGAGGCTGTTGCCAAGAAAGCGGAACAGGATCGGCTCGAAGAGAGAGGAAGACTGCGGCAGATATCCATAGAGGCGAAAATTGTGGAGGCCCAGGATGATTTCGTGAGAAACCTCGGGGTACAGTGGGGCGCAGTATCGTACAATTCGATTGGCGGCTATTCCTCTGCCTTGATGGCCGGCACAAATCCCGGCACAGGCAGTACAAGTCGTAGTATAACGTGGCCGTATCCGACAGGTAGTGCATTTTTAAATACGGATGGAACCGTAGTGCAGTCTGCTGCCCTTAATTATCCGGCAGCGGTAACAGGACCGTCATTCGGTCTTATCTTAGGTGGGGCCAACGCCGTTATCGAAGCCCAGCTTCAGGCCCTGGAGACAAATAATACAGGAAAGATCATTTCGTCACCAAAAATTACCACCATGGATAATGTCAAAGCTACGATAAAACAGGGACAGGAAATTCCCTACGTTACAATAGACAAAGACGGAAACAGGAGTATAACCTTTAAGGAGGCTGTCCTGAAATTGGAGGTTAAACCTAAAATTACTCCCGATGGCACCATTTCCATGGAGATCAAAGCGACAAATGACGCTGCGGACTACGCCACGGGTACCTTGCTGGGAGGAAACCCGCCCATTAACAAGAATGAGGTTGAGTCAAAGATCGTCGTAACGGATGGAGACACTATTGTCATCGGGGGAATACTTAAGATGTCGGATCAAAGAAATGAGTCCGGTGTTCCTTGGTTTATGAAGATACCAGTACTGGGCTGGCTATTCAAGACTGAGGGCATAACGAAACAGCGAAAACAGCTTATGGTATTTATTACCCCGAGGATAATAGCAAAAGAAGAAACAAGTGTCGATAAATTAGAAAGGCCGAAGGGACCCGAAAAACCTAAGGGATAGGACATTCTCGTTTCTTAGCAATCAAACGCGTTGCGACTCTTCTCTCCCAAACCAATCTTTTTACAATGAAGAGATGCTAAAGTGAGCATGAATCGGTTAAACATATTACGTGCCGCCCTTGCGGCATGTGCTCTTGCCATCATGGCATGCGGGACAAGCCCATGGAATCAGGAGCAGGCGGATGCCCACATTAATGTCGGGGCTGCCTACTTGGGATCGGGACGATCTAATGATGCCTTAAAGGAATTTTTGGAGGCGGAAAAACTCTCACCCCGGGATCCCAAAGTTCATTATTATATGGGGATTTCTTATCTGGAGAAAGGGCTTACTGACAACGCCATCGATGAATTCAAGAAGGCCCTGTCCCTGAAGCCGGACTATGCGGAGGCCCACAACTTTCTGGGTATAATCTATCGCGATAAGAAACAATGGGACATGGCCATTGATGAATTTAGAAATGCCCTTGCCAATGTGCTCTATGAAACCCCTGACAAGGCGATATTCAATATGGCAACGGCCTATAATGGTAAGGGGGATTATGAGAAGGCGCTGAAGATGTACGAGGAAGCGAAGAACAAGCAGCCGCATACAGTCCCCGCCCCTGTGATAGACCTTTATATCGGCAGAACCTATTATGACCAGGGAAATATGGGAAAGGCCATTAGTTATTTCAAGGCGTCCCTCAAGGTTGCCCCCTCTTTACTGGAGTCCCACTACTGGTTAGGGCAGTGTTATATCAAACTGCATGACCCGGCAAAGGCAAAAGCAGAGTTTAAGACCATCATCGATATAACACCGGATTCGGGATTGGGGATAGAGGCCAAGAAGAGCCTCGATTCCATGACGTCATCACGTTAGTCAAAGCCAGGTTTACGCAAGAATTCGTTCATCCCCTCATCACTCTAAGGACACTGCAAAATTTCTACGCTTTCCCCTCAGTTGTCCCGTATTTGATTTCGAGCCCTTCTCAAAAAATGTTCCCTCACGAAAAAATCCCCCTGCCCTTTCCCGGCGATTTGCATCCGTAAGGGCAGGGGAACCGAAAACATAAGATTTGTTACACCCATGATCTTGCCACTAAGCGCGGGTAAAGCTCTTCGCGATAATATGACCCGCGTTTTTCTTGAGGCTCTCTTACTGTATTCTCCGATCCTTCCAGTTCAGGATATTGACCTTGTTGGAGAGCCCCGGAGGATTGAAATTTACGCGCTGCGTGCTTGCCGCAATACCACCGCCGCCGCTCAGGGTTATATAGATATCCGCAATGGTTGATCCTCCCGGTTTCATGGAAATCAGGGGTGAAGAGGCTATGCCGGCTCCGAGTGACATGCTTCGTGATGCGCCTCCAAAGCGGCCGTCACCTGATGTATAGCCGATGGCGTAGAGCGCCGATGTGCCGCCCTGTAAACAGAGATCGCCGCTCCCCGTAGGAGGAGTGTACGTCGTAAAGTAGACCACGCCGCCAAACACCGTGGGATCGGAGAGCATCTTTTCCCCTGTTCCCACGAGGTTGATATAGAACCCGTCTTTCGTGCCCATGTCCGCGGTACCATAGGTCTGTCCCGTGGTTGTTATATTTTTTAGATTAGCGATCGTGGGAATATTGACCCCGCTCTTGTTTTTATCCATAATAGCGAACACCGTGTCATGGGTGGTTGTATCCTTCGGGGTCTCCTTGTTTCCCGTACCCCAGTAGACCCAGCTATTCCCCTGATTATCCACGGCAAAGCTGGCGCTCGTGAAGATGGGCTGGGCCGTGGTGGATCTGTAAAGAAGCCCTCCCGTCCAGTCTGCGGTCGAGCTGGTCGGAAACTTGAAGCGCCACATGTTCCCGCCCAGGTCCCCGACATAGACCGTATCGATGAAGCCGTCAATGTCCGTGTCAATAATGACGGGGGTCGCGGGGATGCTGTATCTCATATTCGTCGCGTCATTATCGTGCGTGTATCTCCAGAGGATCTGCCCGTTGCTTAAGTCGACGACAAAGAATCCCTTCCCCCGGCAGTCACAAGCTCCGCAGGCATCTCCGGGGTTGCAGCTCGCGCCGTTATAGCCCCCGCCGATGAAGCCGACCCATTTTTCCTTCTCGGCGCCGTCATTGTACTTCACCCTGCCTACCACCATCTTGCTCCAGGGGGCGCCGAGAAAGGGGCGATCCAACGCGTTTATCGCGCTGGTGCCGCCGAGATGCCACATGAAGGTGCCCGGTATATTGGATGTGTTCGTAACGTCAAATGCATAGTATCCGCAGTAATAGCGATAGGTGCCATCCTGTGTGCCTTGAAAGTTGTTGCTCTCGCAGTTCTGGTCGGAGCTCCACAGATTGACGCCCCCGTCCCCTTCACCGAAGATCGCCAGCGTGTGCCAGTCCGCTTTGCTCTTGCTCGTACCATCACCCGTCCCCAGCCATACGTCCGCCACCGTCACCGCCCCGTCCACGAGATACTGATGGGCAAGAGTGGAAGGATTGGAGGCATGGGCAAGGTACTGGAGCTGGGGAAGGAGGTTGGGCGGTACGAAGCTCCACTTTTCCATCCCGAGGTGCGTTTCGAAGACGTGGAACTGGCCGTCATTCGCGCCCGCTACGATACGGCGCAGGCCGTTCGCGGAGGTACGCAGATGGTCACATCTGTGTTGGTCAAAGGCATTCGTCCACACTGTGATGCCGTTGCACGCATACGATCCATAATTCTGATCGCGGGTGTCCTCGTAAAAGAGATTCGGCGTTCCCACATTGACCGGGTTCGAGTGGAATATATCGCCGAGTTTCCAGTTGTCAGGGTTGGTTGATCCTCCCCGGACATAGTCCACGATGGCGTCCCTCTGTCCAGTGGTTAAGACGGCAACCATGGTCTGCGTGACGTTAGGGGTCCCACTCTTTACGAAAGGTATCAAGGCGCCGCCAGACAAGGTATACACATTGCGGGCGGAAGCACTGGTCCCCGCAAGATTGGCCCCCGCCTCCCAGTTGACAGTGCCGAGGGTCCCGTCGGCATTGATGTTGTATTGCTTCAGATATCCCCGCCAGAAAGGATCGCTGTTTACGGGTATGAAAGAGGCCTCGTAGAGGAAGTTCTCGTCAGTGACTCGGGAGGAGGCAACGGAGCTTGTGGCAAAGGAATACGTCCGTGATATGATGTCCTGAGGTATGGCAGCGAGCGCCGCCGCAAGCTGCGTGGTATTATCGGCGTAATAGGCATGGCCGTTCAGGTCGGCCGTGCCGCCGTGCGCCGCCATGGCGTCGAGCTGCACCTTGGACTGGTCGGTGAGGGCCATGCCCAAGACGTAGGTATTGATATCGAAGGTGTAGCCGGGGATGGCCGTCGTCGTAAGCGTCCTCAAGGCGTCGATCTGGTCTAAAACTCCCCCCGTGGCTGTCATCAAAGTGGTGGCATTACCGCTTGCGCCGTTGGGGTCCGTGCTCGGGAGTCCATCCGTTACAAAGATGATGAAATTCTTCTGGCACCACGCCTGTATCGGGCTCGTATTGGCAATACCGCTCTGATAGTCGTTCTGACCCTTGAAGTAATTTATGGCGGAACGGAAGGTGCCCGCCGTCGGCGTGAGGCCCGCATCCACGATGTACGTGCAGGCATTAGGGTTAGCTGTATTTGTGCAGCTCATGTAGCCCGTCTCGTCACCTTCGTGCATGGCGAGTTTCGCCGTCAGGGCATTGAGCTGGCTGTTGTTGGCCGGGTTGTCGGCTGCTGCCACATGGAGATAGCCATTGCCCGGGGAGGTGTTGGCAAACCATGTCTGCCCCGTGTGATACCAGAAGTTCCGCCTGCCGAATTCATTAAACCCGAGGGCCGTGTCCTCGTCCGTAGGGGAAAAGACCCCGCTTATACCGTCGGGGCGGGAATAATTTTTTGGATAATCGTCATTATAAGATGTCTTTGTATAATAGCACACGTAAGAATCGTCTGGCGTATCATTTGTAGTATATCCGGCGGAGTAACAGAAGCCATTCCCATAATTTGAGCCGGCATAAAATGTCCCGGGGATCTTGTAATAGACATAATTGCTGGTGTCTGTCGGGTTTGTCATGCGAGTCGTCTTTGGATAGGTAAGGGTGCAGTACCTGTTGCGAGGATCCGTGCTTACTGCGCTTACTGGGAAGGCCGTAAGTCCATCCGTGCCGGCGCCTGTCATCGAGTAGTCTGCATCGAAATAGGGGTTCCCAACCCGACAGGCCGTATTGCAGGTATCTCTGCTTGCCGTATGCCCTGGATAATTTTCGCAGTAATCGACGCATCCTGGTTCCGGCGGCGGGTTCGGGCACCAGGAAACACGCGTGTACGAAACAAAATAAGGGTCGTTATGGAGATGATACTTGCTCGATGCGGGGAGGCGGAAGGACATAAGCCCGATGCGCATGTTGTTCGCGTTGGCATTAACCACATTTATCAACTGCCTCCGGCCCTCCACGGCCCTGCTTCCCGTTGCCCAGGAACAGATGGCGTTTCCAACAAAGTCCTCGTCCATGCTGTTGGAGTTATCCAGGATGATAAGGACGTTGGGCTTCAGGTTGGCCAGAAAGATATCCGCCTCATCGGCGTACGCGTATTTGACGCAGCCTAAGGAAATTATGAGAAACAGCCAGATAATGACTATAATGATATTTCTAAAGATCCTGCCCATAGTATACTCCTTTACGTCATGTAAAAGCTGTTAACGTAAAACGACCTCCTTCAATACACCGTTTACGAATGTCATTTCCGCCAGTTTCTTCGTTGCGGAGACGCGGCGCTTACCCGTGAGATCGATCACATTGACACCGGTAAGATCGTAGCTCTTGTTCCCTTCCAGGTAGAGCACGTTATTTGCAATCTTCTTCACAAACTGAGAGGATTTAGAAACCTGTGTCTGATTCGCGGGCGGGTCGCCTTTCCCGCCTACAGAGCTTGCGGCCATGCGCGCTCCTGCATCAGTGACGGAGACAACAAAAAATAAAGATATAATCAGAGCGCATATTATTTTCTTGTTTTTCGACATCATTCACCTCCTCGTCATATTCCGTGAGCTGACCCCATCTCCAGGGATAATCTCGGGTTAAGGATAGCCTCACCTCTGGAAAGCATGAAAAGCTTGCCGTGGCGATTGCGGGATTGCCCGTTTCCCGTATTTTCATGGGGCATACCTAACGCTGCATGGTGGTTCCGCCTTCAACGGGGCCATACCCGACCCCCACACCGATGGTCACCTGTGTATTATATTCCGTATTTCTTCCAACCACATCGATATTATATCTGCTCTGCCTCCACGGATCGGAGTAGCCTGCAATCTTAATCAATATGGGACCCACCGTCGGGCGTGTGGCCGGATAATTAACGGTATAGCTGGACACACCGTCGGCCCTGTTGGTAGTCTGAGGGATACCGATGGGGTTCTGGGGATCAAATGTCTGTGACATGCTGTGAATGCCTGTATCCGCCGCCGCAAGGGCCCTCTTTTCACCGACAATTTTCACGCTGACCCTGATATCCTGCGTTGATAGAGAAATAACCAGCATCCCCAGGGCGAGAAGTATCAGGCAGGCCATGATGGCCGCGATGAGGGCAAATCCCGCCTCGGAATTCTTCTGGGAGACCGCTGTCAGTATTTTCTTATCCATGGTTGCTCCGGGATCAATAGTTCATCAGGGTCTCACGGGTCTTATAGATCATCCTCCGCGTCAGGCCCGTACTCGGATCGATTTGATCCGTTTCGACCGCCAGGGTAATCTCTATCATTCTTATATCTGCCGTACATCCCGGCAGGCAATTTCTTCCTGCGCCCAGGAGCTCAACCCCCTGGCCGTCAAAGTACCGGAAGACCGGAACGTTGACATCGGCGTCGGCATTGATCACCCTTACCGTCCGCGGACGGCCGCTCGCGATAATATCCCCGAGGAAGGGCTGGGCCCCCCCGCAGTTTGTCTCTCTCGTAATATACCTGTCATTGCCTGTCTGCACAAAGTTATACCTGATGATCTCGTTGGTTTCCGTAAGGACGCCGTTGCCGTCAGGATTGCCGTTGGCGTCGACGCCGCCGTTGACATCCATTTCCACGGTGATCGAATTTGCTGTAGCCTCCTGTATCCCCTTGTATGCCTGATTTACGGACTGGCCTGCTGGGCTGGGGTCGCAAAAGCCAGCCGTTCCCGGATTCCCGTTACTCCGCCAGATGGTCGTGGAAAATGACGGGTTATAGGAGGCCATCTTGATCTCCAGTGCCATGATCTCCAGGGCGCCCCTTACATCCTGCTGGGCAGTAACCTTTCTCTCTATACCCCCGGAAGACCTCGATGCGGACTCGATGGCCACGCCGATGGCGAAGAGCATGATGAGCGAGACACAAATGGCTATCGCGATCTCGACAAGTGTAAAGCCTCTCGCGTCATTCATACGGTTCGCCCCATTAGAAACCCGCCGGCACGGCATTTGAACTATTTACACATCCTGTCGGAAATTTGTAACCATCCTGTTGCGAGACAACGGCGCTCTCCACAAGATTCCTGTAATTGCGTAAGACTTGGTCCGGCCAAGTAACCGTGACTGTTACCGTCCATTGATTGATGGTACCGGCGACGGCGGTGATGTTTGTGTTCACCGTGTACGTGGCATCCCCCCGAACCTCTGCCCCCAGGCCGCTGACGATGATGGTTTGTACAGGCCTGTCCCCTATGGGGACCACGTTGCAGGGATTCATGATCCATGCCTCGCGGAGTTCAAGCTCTCTATGCAATATGCCGGCGCCCCTGCCCATGTAGTCTGACTTTCCTATGGTTCTCCAGGCTGATGGCTGCATTGACAGGATGGCCATAACGCCGACAGCGACCAGAAATATGGCGATAACCACCTCGATGAGGCCGATACCCCGGTTAGACAATATTAAACGTGACATAGGTTCTTCCCGTCAAATTGACCGTAATCGTAGCTTGAGAGTTTCTGCTGTTCTGGAGAACAACGCCGTCCAGTCCCCCCCCCAAGGGTGATACGGTGCCCCGCGGATTAAAAATAACCGTCGGCGACGCGCCTGCGCCGAATGTGGCGCCGACGATCCTAATACCTGACCCGAACAATAATGAGGGGCTCTTGGTCGTCAAGTTGGTGACAACCACGCCTACAACCGACTGGATCGTATAGCTCCCGGGTGCAGTAGTATCAAAAGCGATTTGATATGTAATGTTTTCGGAAACCGCTCTTTCCTTGTATAAGGCAAGGTCAGAGGCAATGTCTCTCGCGGCAGTCCTGAGATTTCTGTTTAATGTATAGTTGTGCAGGATCAATCCACCGATGGCTGAAATCAATGCCAGCATACAGACGACGATCATCAGCTCCACAAGCGTAAATCCTTGAGGACGTTTCATACTATTTCTTCCCGTCAATGAGGTCTAACAGTTCCGGCTCGGGTAAAGCCCCCACTTTGAGCCTGCCATCGGGCAGTATCATAGAGGGCGTTCCCCCGATGCCGAACGACTTAGCAAGCTTCATAGAATTATCTATCTCATCGGTGGCACACTCCGTCTTCGGTATCTCCCTGTTTTCGAAGTTGTCCTCCAGCATCTTTACCGACTTGTTACAGACGATGCTCTTTGCCTTCCAGTAAGCGTCCTTATGAAACTCCAAAGGCAAAAACTTGATATAAAAAGCTATGTCCTTCCTCTTGGCTACGATCTGTTTCATCGTCTGGTGGAGCTGTCCGCAGAAGGGGCAATCAGGGTCTGTAAATACCACTACTTTTTTCGCGGCGTCCTTCTCCCCCAAGACGAGGATATCAGTCAGCGGTATTTTCGCTATATCGATCCTTTTCTTGTCCTGAATCCTGTGAATAGCCTCCATAGTCTTGTTGGTCATAGTAGACACTTCTACCAACTGGCCAATGATCAGGTAGTTTTTGTCAGCGTCAAGATAAAATATTTTCGTCTGCCCCATGATTTCGACAACTACTTCACAGACACCCTTTATGGGACTGTCTGTGATGCCGAGCACCTCAGCGTCAGGTGCGTTGAGCTTCTTCAATATCTCTCTTAACCCTTCTTCGCCTAAGGAAATGCAGTCTTTCTTCACCTGGCCCGCTTCTGCTCCCCACGCGACGCCACTTCCTACAGGAAAAGATGCAAAAAGCGATGCACACAACAGACATAAGAAAGCAGAGAATAGGCTTTTTCTTGTCAATGCGCCACCTCTCTCGCTATTTTTTTGACGCTTTTTTATCTCATATTTTCTCGGTGAAATCAAGAAACCCATTCCTTGCAAACGTCGAATGGCGCGGTGTTTCACAATGTGGCGGGGTCAGACGGGTGCCTCAGTAAAAGGGCCGTAGGTTACTTCATCACAGAAGGTCATTCCAATCGTCCGGCAACCCTGCCGCCGTATCCGCTTTAATAAAGAAGATTTAGGCCAGTGGCTTTACGTCCCGTCCTTTCGGACAGTTTGCCTTTTTCAGGACTCTCTTTATGATTTCAAAGATTATACGATTTCTTCAGGGAGTCTTGCTATTCCCCCTCTCCATATTTGTATCGGCAATAAAAAAGAAATCTTTAGTGCTTTTTCCACATAAAATCTAAGACTGAATATCTATGACGCAATCAATATGCCACGCAACTGCACGTCTGCATCTCTAAATGGATAAAATCAAAAGCCTGCAATTTTTTTTGTAAATTGGATTCGCCTCATCATATCTGACGAGAAAAACTTCTCAGGAGTCTTGCCAAAAAGCGGTGATTATAACCAATCATATGTATGAAATTCATCCCGGAATTGGCTTATAATTACTGGGTATTTTTTCAATTAAACGTCGTGGATTTCTTGCTTGACACGTTATAGGTGCTGTGTTACAGCTCACACCTGTCCAGGCCGCTGCAGTAAAATTCGCTGATATTCAAGATACATGACCATATGGACGATACTGCCACCAAAGAAAGAGAGGAGTTTCTTTCGATCGCGGAAGCCTATATAGATAAGAATCTGTATAAAGAGGCTGCGCATATAGCCGAATCATGGCTTAAGCGCTACCCAATCGATGCCGATGCGAATATTATACGCTGCCACGCTCTGCTTAAGATGGGGCATCTTGAAGAACTCAGTGAAGTACTGGATGACCTGGAAGCCAAAGTCCTTGAGTTGTCGCGGATCTATCATCATGTCGGAGATCTCTGCTTGAATGCGGGATTGACGAAAGAGGCAATAAATTTTTATCGAAAATTTATATTTCTAAATCCCACTGTGGCGAGTGCAAGAGGAATCTACGATAAGGTCAATGACCTTGCAGCCCAAATAGATGACTCGTTCACAGGAGGAGATGTGGATACGCCTAGCCATTCTGACGGCGTTGTGACTGATTTCTGCACCACAACCCTGGCTGAGCTGTACATCAGGCAGGGTCACCTTGATATGGCCATCAATGTACTTGGTGAAATACTCAAAAGAGAACCTGAAAACAAATTGGTTGCGGATAGGTTAAACGATGTAATGGCAATGCAGCATGACGGCATCAGAGAAAAGACGTCTTTACATATAGAGCAGGATGCTGCTGCAATCAAGGAGCTGACAAGGTGGCTTGAAAATATCGGCAGGTTAAGAAGCCATGCATCATGACTCCCCGGCGCCTCCTGAAAGGATGGCAAGGGTAAGGGCTATTCTTCATGAACTCGATATTGATGCCCTGCTTCTTCTTGATATGAAAAATGTCCGGTATCTTACGGGCTTCACAGGCAGCGACGGGGCGCTAGTGATAGGAGAGAAGCAAGAGACCCTCCTTGTTGACGGCCGCTATACTAATCAGGCAAGAAAAGAAGTCGAGGGGCCCCATGTCTTCGAGTATAAAGATAAGATAGATGGAATCGCGGCAATCCTTTCAGACGGGAGTTTGAGATCCGTCGGGTTTGAATCGCAGGCGATGAATGTCAACAGCTATTTGAACCTGAAGGAGAAACTGGGCGCCTTGAGGCTAAACCCGCTCTCCGACGAAATCGGCGCCCTCAGGGCCGTCAAAGATGAGAAAGAAATTGCGTATATCAGAAGAGCGGCAGAGATATCGTGTGAGGCCCTTACTGCCGTTCGAGATCTTATCAAGCCGGGCATAAGAGAGACGGATATTGCCATAGAGCTAGATTTTCAGATGAGGAGATGCGGTGCAGAACAAGTTTCCTTCCCGACTATTGTAGCGTCGGGAGCGAACTCAGCGCAACCCCACGCGCAGCCAGGGTCGCGGGCGATTGTTAATGGAGATATGGTTATAATAGATTGCGGCGCTGTATATTGTGGTTATCATTCTGATGAAACCTGCACATTTGCCGTCGGCCATAAGGACAAGAAACAGGAAGAGGCATACTCCCTGGTAAAGACTGCTCACGACCGGGCAAGGGATGCTGTCAAGGCCGGCATCCCTTGCGTGGAAATCGATCGCATTGCCAGAGAGTACATTGAGACTGGCAAGTTGGGCAAGTATTTCACGCATGGTACAGGCCACGGTGTCGGGCTTGATGTTCACGAAGCGCCGCGGATAGCAAGCAATTCGGTAATGGTCCTTGAGGCGGGGATGGTATTGACCGTAGAACCAGGTGTCTATATACCGGACCTCTGGGGCGTCCGCATTGAAGATATGATATTGGTTAAAGAGGAAGGGTGTGAGGTCTTGACAAGAGTATCGAAGGACTTCACAGTGCTCCGTTGATACTAAAAAAGGAATACAATAAATTTATGTATTAGGATGCCGCGATATGAAGGTATTTCCAGATGATCTTCTTTACAACAGGGAACATGCATGGGTCAGGGTTGAAGGTGAATTAGCTACCATTGGTATCACGGATTACGCCCAGGAAAAATTGGGAGAAATCCTCGCTATAGAACTGCCCGAAGTTGACTCCTATGTGGAAAGGGACGAACCTTTCGGAACTATTGAATCTGCAAAGGGTGTGTTCGAGCTTATTTCACCCGTGAGTGGTGAGATAGTGAGTGTCAACGAAGATATATTAGACGACATTGGCATTGTCAACAGTGACCCCCACGATACAGGATGGATGATCACTCTGGAGATGTCGGATTCGGAAGAGCTTGACGATCTCCTGGATCCAAGAGAATACCATGACTTTGTACTTAAAGAAGCGGAGAGTGACTGACCCTGTTTCATGATATGGAGATTCCTTTCATTCAAGCGCTTGAATGCCTTTGAAAACATGGCCATTGACGAGGCCATATTCCGGGAAAATCAACGGACCGATTCACCGCCCACACTCAGATTTTACAGTTGGTCCCCTGCATCAGTGTCTCTGGGATATTTTCAGGAAACCCGGAAAGAGGTCAACGTTGAAGCGTGCAGAAGATATTCGGTAGACATCGTCCGGCGCCCAACAGGGGGGAAGGCCGTACTTCATGAAAATGATCTGACCTATGCCATAATTGCCAGTGAGCATAATCCCCTCTTCCCACCAGACATCTTGGGAACATACAAGGTCATCAGTAGCTGCATCGCCGGTGGACTATCGGAGCTTGGCATAGAAGCCGAGCTGGAGGGTAACAGGAGATCGTATCAGAACGATTCCCTGAAAGCTGCCTGTTTTTCGTCTCCTTCCCGATATGAGCTGCTGGCAAAAAAAAAGAAAATATGCGGCAGTGCCCAACTAAGATCAAAGGGTATTTTCCTTCAGCATGGCTCAATCCTGGTTGATTTTGACCCCGTCAAGACATGTACCGTCCTGCTGCCGCAGCAGGACGACCGGAGTCGGCAAACCGAGAAGCTGCGCGGGTCTGTAACCTCGATATATGAGCAAATCGGCTCTCCCGTGCCTGTGGAAAATATCTGCCGTGCCATGAAAAGGAGTTTTGAAAAGAAGTTGGATATCGAGCTGGTGGAGGGATGTCTGACCCCTGAAGAGGAGTCCTTGAAGTTACGGCTGATGAATTATAAATATATGAATGATAAATGGAACATGGAAGGCAAGGTCGCTTCAGGTGGACGTAAGAACTCTGATTAAAAAGGAAGTGCGCGAGCAGGAATGTTATCGGGCTGACATCATGTCCTATCGCGCCAAAATGGATGCGAATGAGAGCCCCTTTTCGCTTTCTCCCCTGCTTAGAAAAAAACTGTTCGAAGAAATAAAAAAAGTTTCCTTAAACAGATACCCGGAGCCGGGTGCGCCCCTGATCAGGAAACGCTTTGCCGAACACTACGGCGTAGCCGATAATATGATAATGATCGGCAACGGATCTGATGAGCTTATTCAGATCCTCTGCGCCACTCTGGTAAATTCATCTTCAGTCGTCATGGTTCCGGTACCGACTTTTGTCATGTACAAGATTATCGCATCAAATTCCGGTCATGCGGTGGCAGAGGTGCCCCTAGGTGCCGCCTTTGATTTGGACCTGGATGCAATGCTAAACCGGATTGCCAAAGATGCACCCGTACTGACCTTCCTGAGTTACCCCAACAGTCCTACGTCAAACTGCTTCAGTGAAAAGAGTGTCGCGGCCATTGTTGAGGCATCAACAGGAATTGTGGTTGTAGATGAGGCTTACGGCAGCTTCGCTGGAAAAACCTTGCTGCCCCTATTGAATAAATATGACAACCTGGTTATATTGAAGAGCCTCTCTAAACTGGGACTTGCCGCCATCAGGATAGGCTTCTTGATCGGCTCCCCGACTCTCATTCGTGAACTCGACAAGGTGAGACTCCCCTATAATATCAATACACTTTCCCAGGTCGCTGCCGGGTTCTATTTGGATCACATTGATACGTTTTGGGGTCAGACGAGGGATATAATTGCAGGTCGTGAAGAGCTCCTCCGCGCTCTTGGGAAGATCGAGGGTGTACATACCTATCCTTCAGATGCAAATTTCATTTTTTTTAGTTGCGATTTTGATACGGATAACATATACTCCGTCTTAACCCAGGAGGGAATTCTTATTAAGAATCTGAACTCTCCCGGGGTCTTGCAGAATTGTATGAGAGTTACCGTTGGTAACCGCGAAGAAAATCGAGAATTCTTAAAGGCTTTAAAGAAAATCCTTCAAAAGTAAGGAGTGTGGTCTAACATAAGGTAACAGAGGGTAGTTTACGGCAAAGGCGTTTTTGTCCAGTGTCGTACTGCCCTTTTTTTGTCCCCTTTTGGCTCAACGTTTAAAGAATCTATATATCGTTACTAAAAAAAAGAAAGGAAGGGTTGTTTTGGAAGTAAAAGTATATGACAATGACATTGAAAAGGCCTTGAAAATCCTGAAGAACAAACTTTCAAAAAGCGGATTGTTTAAGGAGCTAAAGCTGCGGAGAGCCTATGAGAAGCCTTCTGTGAAGAGGAAACGCAAAGCCATTGAAGCTCGCAGACGTTATGCCAAGGTTCAGCGCCGCAGAAGTTACTGATAATTTTTTCAACAGCAAGAACCATTATCACCGAGGCCGGGGTCTCCTGCCGGATGCTCACGGAGACCCGGAATGAACACTATGGATGAAAAACAATATTTGGTCGATGCCTTGTCGATAGAGGAATCATGGCGGATATTCCGCATCATGGCGGAATTTGTGGAAGCCATTGAAACCCTGTCCAAGGTGAAAAACGGTGTCACCATTTTTGGATCCGCAAGAGTGGGGCCTGATGATCCATGCTACAAGAAGGCGGAGTATCTCGCCAGAAGGCTTGCCGAAAATGGCTTCAGTGTAATTACAGGAGGTGGCCCGGGTATCATGGAGGCGGCCAATAAGGGAGCGGCGGAGGCAGGTGGCCAGTCGATAGGAATGAATATTCGTCTTCCATATGAGCAAAAACCAAACCCGTACGCCAAAACTATTATCGAGTATAAATATTTTTTCATCCGTAAAGTAATGTTTGTAAAATATGCTGTGGCCTATGTAATCCTACCAGGTGGCTTCGGAACAATGGATGAGCTCTTCGAGGCCTTGACCCTGATTCAGACGAAAAGGATTAAGGGCTTTCCCGTCATATTGATGGGTAGCGAATACTGGCAAGGACTGATGGGCTGGATCAAAGGCACCATGCTCGGGAACGATAAGATTGAACCGTGTGATCTCGAAATTATCCACATCATTGATGATCCGGATGAAGTAGTAAAACATATAAAGAAATTTGTCATTCTCTAAATACCCTGGAAGATCTCGTCTGATACCTATATCAAGTTTCGATAAAAACGGTGCTGAATTGTCATGTCGAGCGAAGCGAGGCATTTTGGAATACAGCGTATTAAGATTCCTCGCTCGGACGAGGGATGAAAGACAATAAACGTACCTTCAGAATTAGGAAAAAGTTCACGACTCCAAAGCCGGCACAATGAATTTTGAAAAGATACTGATGGAATTCAAGAATGGGAAGGCGGACCCTTCTCCCTGTTATCTCCTGCACGGCGAAGAAGAATATCTTGTCAAGGATGCCCTGAATAAAATCATAGCTGCCATCATCCCCGCAAGCGACAGAGATATGAATCTCTTTTTCATGGATGGAGAGTCGGAAGATATAGACAGCCTTTGCGAGACAATCCTGACACCACCCCTTATTCCGGGAAGAAAAGTTGTTGTGCTGAAAAACACCCGTCTTTTTCAAACAAGAATTGCCCTGCCGGAGATAGTACAAAAAATTCGACAACATTTTGCTAATGACCCCAACATGGCAGTCAGATATTTTATGCAATTCCTGAAGATCACAGGCTGGAATATCGATGATCTCAGAGACGGCGGCTGGAAAAAAATTACCAGCGACAACTGGCAAAAGACTGTTGCAGGCGACAGCGGACATGATCGGGAAACCTGGCTCCCCGAAATGATCGAGACCTGCATAAGCCGAGGAGTGGATATAAGCGAGCAGAGAGGGGTAGCGGAACGTCTTGAAGATACCCTGAGAAAAGGAATCCCGGCGGGCATCCACCTGATCATAACCGCCGAATCAGTAGACAAGAGGAAGAGGCTCTTCAAGACTATATCCGAAACCGGAACTGTCCTTAATTTTTCTCGGCCAAAAGGTGATGCGAGGCAGAAGAATGCCCTCATGGATATGGCAAAAGATCTCTTAGCCGAGAGTGGGAAAGAACTTACGCCGGAAGCGTGGATCGCTATCGGCAGGAAAACAGGCTTTGACCTTGCCGATTCCATGAAAGCCCTGGAAACGCTAATAACCTACGCGGGTGACAAGATATCAATTGAAGAGTCCGACGTCGCAGAAGTCATAGGAAAAACTAAAGAGGATACCGTCTTTGATTTGACAGGCGCCCTTTTTGCGAGAAAGCTGGATGCGGCCTTGTCAAATTTGAAAGATCTTTTCGATCAGGGTATAAACCATGTGTTGATCCTGTCAATGATAGCAAGGGAAATCAGATTTCTTCTCCATGCCAAAATGTTTATCAGATCAGGCAAGCTTGGGTCTATTGAACCCAATATGGACTATGAAATGTTTCAGAGGTCCGTTTATCCGGTTATCTTGCAATGGAGAGGCGATAAATGGGGAAAAGGCGGCCTGGACGGTCAACATCCGTACGTCATTTATAATGCCGTAAGAAACTCTTATCGCTTCTCATACGAGCGCCTGTTGAAATTTTTGGAAGACCTCGTCGATATGGATATTGCCTTCAAGACCACGACGAAGGAGCCGAAGTTTATGCTGGAGAGATTTATTCTTAGCGTTTGTAAAGCCGAGAATTGAAGGAGGAATCCTGACTGGCTGGAGTTCTTATATCAAATCCGTAAAAAATTCAATCCCACCCAAAAGTCGCTATAACTTCTTGATTTTTACCATGGCTGACTTTTTCCTCCGGGAAAGTCTCCTTGATGGGCCTTTCTTTTTTGCCCGTCCCATTGTTGCATCGTTCTCTCTGCCTGATCTTTCTTCCTTATGGGAGGCATGGTCGGTCATAGCGATTTTCGCCCTCCCCATCAGTTCGTCAAACTCCTGAGATGATATTGCTGTCCCGCCTCGGCGACTGACAAAATCGGCAATGTCCCTGTCCGACGTGACAACGACGATTTCTTCCGCCCTTTCTTGGACCATTCGCTTAATGACTTCATCCGCTTTTTCGCCCTTCCGGGAATATATGATGTCAATGCCTGAGAGTTTGTCCCTCTCTTCCTCGAAAGGTCCACCCTGCCAGCCGTCGAAGACAACAGTCACCTTGTGTCCTCTCTGTTTCTTATAAAGAGATATGCCGCGTATCAGAGCGTTCCGTCCCTCCTTCAGACTGATTCTCTCATACCGCCTTAATATATCGGACTGTCTTATCAGATTGTACCCGTCAATGATGATGTGCATGATGGATGATGTCTGCTTTAGTTCATCAATTGATAACTTCAGACAAGAGAGAAGACTCTCCTGCTTCGCCGCAAGTTAGGCACGCAGTGCCAATTTATTTATTACCTATGCCATCCGATTTTTCCTTGACCTTAAGACCGCGCTTCTGCTATTTTTTATTTGGTTTCATGTTAGAAAGTTCTTTGCAGGTCAATTCCTTCCTTAATGACTTCCTGAAAAAAGAGTAGAAATAGTGTCATGTTCATCTGATTGACTGTTGAATAATCTTGATTGATTGCATGGGGCGTAATAGGTATTTTCCTGCGACCGTGGTTAACTCTTTAATGGCGGGGTCGTTTATCAGTAATAAAGATAGGCCGATTCCACCGGAAGAGCACTGATACTTCCAAACATGTCCCGCTATGGAATGAATGTTACTAGGAAACATTATCGTGGCGTCTTGCCGCGAGGTATATCTTTAATGGCGACCCCGTGCAAAAATATGTCCACCACTTCATTAATGATTTTGTCTGTCGCCAGTGGAACAATGTCTTTTCCCTGCAATATTTCTTGAGAATAAAGAAAGCCGTATAGCATGTTGTGAAAGATATGTGCGTAAATATAGGGATCGCCCTTCCTTATAAGATTTTTGTCTTGAAAAGCCTTGAAGTAAACAGCGATATTCTCCATTAATCGATGACGGACTTTTCGATAATATTCTTTGCCGAATTCTTTATTGAAAGCTGACTCTGAGACGACGAATCTAATGATTGGAATGCGTTGCTCAAGCTTGCCGAAATATTTCTTCCCTATGGAGTACATAAAATCCCTTGGGCTTAGTTTTACAAGTGAATCGTCACCTATCGATTCCATGAAACCGGTAGCGCCCGTTATTCCGATAAGCTCCATCGCCAGTGTTCTCTTATTTGGAAAATAGCGATATACGGTTCCGTGCGCTACGCCCGCGACGGCGGCAATATCTGACATTCTGCTTTGGTGATAGCCACGTTTAGCGAAAATCTCAAGTGCAGCCTGCAGGATATCTTCGCGGCGTTGTTTCTCCGGCAAGACCGTCCTTTTCCTCTTTTTCTGATTTTTTAAATTCATTTCTTGCCCCATACATTCCGTGTTTTCATAAGACTATATTTAACATAGAAGTTCGATGATCATGAATCTATTTTTACCATTTACAGCGCTTTGTAATATTTGTCAAAGTCATAATATGCTTTCTTGAAATGCAGGGTGCGAAGATCCGCAGGATTCCCAATAGCCTGCAGAATCATTTGGCCGCTGATCGGGCATGATTGAAAGACTTCACTTGAAATGCATCGTTCGGGCAAACATCACCCTATCAACTCCATAATGTGCATTACCTTTTAAAGCAATTTATTTCGCTCGATTCAATCCATCTACGATTTTTAAATATACAAAATTTGTCATTCTATTATATTTAATGTCGTTGACTTTAACAACGACGGAGGGTATAGACAAACAGATGAATACAGCAAAGCACGGCGGACCTGACCGATACCTCATTGTTGACGAAACATCCAAGAGCATTATGGGTGAGAGTAATAAAATTCAATCGAGAAAATTATATGGTTAGGAGGGCGAAAAATGGATTTTGAATTGAACGATGAACTGAAGATGTTGAAGGAGATGTCATACAAATTTGCCCAGGCTGAATTTACCGGGATATCCCATGAATGTGACGAGGGGGAAAAATATACCCCGGACATTCGTAGGAAGGCCGCCGAAAATGGTCTTGTCGGAGCATGGATCCCCGAAGAATATGGTGGCGCGGGGGCGGGTTACTTGGGCAATACCATCATCATGGAAGAACTGTCCAAGGTGGATATGGGGATCGGCTTGAATGTTGTTGCCGCTACGTTCGGCTGTGAATCCATACTACAGTTTGGATCGGAAGAACAAAAGAAGAAATGTCTGCCTCCCGTATGCCGGGGTGAGCAGGTGAGCGCGGGGGCATTTACGGAGCCCAATGCGGGCACAGATGTGGCAGGATACAGAACTAAGGCGGCTAAAGACGGAAATGACTATGTCATTAGCGGAAATAAAATGTTCATAACCAATGGAAGCGTCTGTGACTTCATGGTAGCCCAGTGCATTACCAACCCGGAGGAAAAAAAACACAACAGTTTCAGTCTTATAATAGTTCGAGCCGATACCCCGGGAATAACGAGAAACAAGATCCACGGCAAGATGGGTATCCGCTCCAGTGACACGGCGGAAATCGCTTTTGAGGATGTGCGAGTTCCTCGAATTAACCTTGTAGGTAAGGAAGGCAACGGCTTCCGGCAGTTGATGCATTTCTTTGATACAACAAGAGTAATGGTTGCCGCCCAGGCCCTCGGCCTTTCCGAAGGCTGTCTGGAGACAAGCATCAAGTACGTCAAAGAGAGAACGGCTTTTGGGGCCCCCCTGGGTTCATTCCAGTTGACCCAGATGAAACTGACGGAAATGGCGATCAAGGTAGAGGCTCTACGGGGTCTTATTTATAAATCGGCATGGCTTCTTGATCAGGGCAGGCCGGACTATACCCTGGCTGCGATGGCAAAATACTACGGAGGTCAGACGGCGGTCTTCTGTGCGAACTACGCGGTGGAACTGCACGGCGGGTACGGTTACATCGACGAGTACAGCGTCCAGAAATGGTACCGTGACGCCAAAATTCTTGAACTTTACGAAGGAACCAAAGAAGCTGAAATTATGACCATCGGCAGGATACTGCAAGCACGGTAGTCACACAATAAATGCCCCCGTCCCCGCCATGACAAACATGGGGATAGGGGCATTTCCAATTTTAAGTGGAGATCAACCGCGTATTAGGGCTTTCATGGCCCTGATGGTGTGAGCATAGTCTCCGCTCCCGAAGATAGCGGCGCCCGACACTATGACGTTTGCACCGGCTTCGGAAACCAATCCAATATTATCGAGAGTTATGCCGCCGTCAACTTCGATGGCGACTTCAGGTGAAACGACATTCACCATCTCCCTGGCCTGCTCTATCTTCGGCAGGACACTCTCTATGAATTTTTGTCCCCCGAATCCGGGATTAACGGACATGACAAGAAGGAGATCGATATCTTTCAGAATCGGCTCAACCTGAACGAGCGGTGTGGCAGGATTAAGAGACACACCCGCCTTGACGCCCCGCTCCTTTATCTGAGCAATTGTCCTGTGGAGGTGCCAGGCTGTCTCAACATGAACGGTTATGATATCACTTCCGGCTTCGGCAAACGAGTCTATATAACGTTCCGGATTTGATATCATGAGATGCACATCGAAAGGAAGTCTCGTGATCTTTCGGAGCCATTTTACCGGACCCGGCCCAATAGTGATATTGGGAACGAAGTGACCATCCATTACATCTATGTGTATCCAGTCGGCACCCGCTGCTTCCACGGCCTGGATTTCTTCACCAAGCCTGCTGAAGTCAGCGGAAAGGAGAGAGGGGGCAATTTTTTTCATCACATGCCTTCTTTTCCGTTCTTTTGAAGCCTATGAGAATATGTGTTTTGTGTCATTCTCAAAAGAAGAGTACTGACGCAATGTCAATACACCATCGATGCTGACCTGTCAATAATTACCGAACTGGACAAAAGACCCTTGACAAAATAATTGCAAAAGCCCATGCTTCCGGCAAAATCGAAGCACATAAATGTAATCAATGTACCTCCTTTATAACATTCTATTAGTCATGGCTGCCCTGCTCGCTTTCCCCTACTATGCGATCAAAATGACGCTGACGGGAAAATACAGAAAGAGCATGGGGCCGAAGTTCGGGCTTGTCAGTCCCGCGATCTTTGCCGAGATGAAGGGCAGTCCCAGGATATGGATACATGCTGTTTCCGTAGGCGAGGTGATGGCTGCCGAACCAATCGTTGCTTCCTTAAGAACGCACTTCCCCGAGGCCTGCATTGTGCTTTCCACCAGCACGGAAACAGGCCAGGACATGGCCAGAAGAATTGTCACCGGAGCGACGTCCTTTATATACTACCCACTTGATATCCCATTTGTCGTGAGAAAGATTATCACGAAAGTGAGTCCTGATATCTTTATCCTGACAGAGACGGAACTCTGGCCCAATTTTATCAGAGTATGTAAAGAGCAGGGTGCGAAGATAATCATGGTGAACGGTCGCATCTCTCAACGCTCTTATCAGAGATATGCCCTGACGAAGTTCTTCTGGAAAGACATCGTAAATTTGGTTGACGAAATGGGCGTGATTTCGGCCATGGACGCTGAGCGGCTGAAAGCCATTGGCATGGCACCAGCGAGGGTCCATGTAATGGGGAACGCAAAGTACGACAGCTTAGCAGCGAAGGCCTCCCCCCTTGTGCGGGAAGAGATGCACAGAAAGCTGAATTTGATCGAAATGGACAGGGTCTTAGTGGCGGGAAGCACGCATGACGGCGAAGAGAAAATCGTCCTCAATGTTTACAGGCGTCTCCTTGAGAGATACCCTGATTTCAAATTGATTATCATCCCCCGGCATCCTGAAAGAGGTCATGCAGTCCTTTCCCTGCTTGAAGAAACCGGCTTTGATGATTGCATAACAATGACCGATATCGAAGGAGGCAGGCATCGAACCGGCGAACGCATCATCGTTATCGATGTCATCGGTGAACTCTTCAAAGTATACTCCCTCGCTTCTGTGGTCTTCTGCGGCGGTTCCCTTGTCCCGAAGGGCGGGCAGAACATCCTCGAACCTGCCGCATGGGGCAAGGTCATCTTTTATGGACCTTCCATGGATGACTTCCGGGATGAAAAGGAACTCCTGGAAAATGCCGGCGCGGGGATAATGGTGAGAAGCGGCGAAGAATTACTCGAAGGTATCCTCACACTCATGTCTGATCCTGATACGCTTGCCAGGAAGGGAGAGGAGGGGAGGAGAATTGTAGTTTCTAATATGGGGGCCGCAGATAGATATGCCGACATGGTGAGGTCACATATCAAAAAATAAATTGTACCTGTGCATGCAATATGCGATAATAAAAAATCTTCAATCGTGGTGAGAAATATCCAGCCCTTCGATCAAGATAGTGTTAGCCCTCGGCCCGCCTCAGGTATTCATTCCATCTGGTGTCAACCCACCTCTGAAGCTGCCTCAGCTGCTCGATGCTCATCTTCCGGAATCGCCCTTGCCTCTCCACGTAATTGATGACAGGCAGCTTATTCCCTTTTTCCGCCAGTGTCTTGCTTCTTCCGGTAAAGCGAAATTTGCCGTCCTCAATCTCGAAGAGGACGACGATTCCCGTTTCTACGGCAAGCCTCCCGATGCGCACTGTGTCCTTGGGCGCGTATCCCCATCCCGGAGGGCAGGGAACGGCGATATGCATGTACCGCGCTCCCTTGATGCGCTTGGCCTTGACGAATTTATCGTACAGGTCAATTGGATAGGCCGATGAAGTGGTGGCGAGATAAGGCAGGTCGTGGGCTTCCATGATTCGCAGCATATCCTTCTTGGGTTGCTGCTTGGTGAGCACCGGCGTGGTAGAGGTCAATGCCCCCATGGGCGTGGCGCTGGAGCGCTGTGTGCCGGTATTCATATAACCTTCGTTGTCGTAGCAGACGTAGATGAAGTCCGTGCCCCTTTCGGCCGCCCCGCTCAGTGCCTGGATTCCCATGTCGAAGGTACCGCCGTCTCCGGCGATAGCCACGACTGTAATGTCCGTGCGGTTCACGGCATTCAAGCCGGCGACAAGACCCGACGCAGAGGCAGCCGTACTGGCGAATGTGCAATTGAGGGCAGGAATAGTCACGGATGTCGTCGGATACAGGCCATGGAGAACGGTCAGGCAACAGGCCGGAAATGTCACAATCGTATTTTCACGCAAAGCTTTCAGAACATAGCGGTATGCGAGGGACAGGCCGCAACCCTGGCAGGCTCTCTGCCCCGGGAGCATATACTCTTCAATATTAACCTTGAACAGGTTCTCTGGCATATTATCACCCCGTAAAACAGTTTAGCCATTTCGGCGCAGGTTCCATATCACCTGCAGCGATTGCATCCCGTGATGATCTTGCAGCCTCTGCGAGTTCCCGCGCCTTGACATCCCGGCCTCCAAGGCCGCAGATGTAATTGTGGATAGGCAACCGGATATCCGTTGCGTAAAAGGCCGCCTTGATTTCGGAACACAGTGCTCCTTCATATCCGTAACTGATCCCCTTTTCGAAGATACAGACAGCCTTCGCCTTCCTGAAAGCCGCGCGGACATCTTCTTTCGGGAAGGGCCTGAAGACCCTGATTCCGACAACACCGGCTTTGATCCCCTGCGACCTCAGCATATCCGCTGCCGTGGTTGCTTCGCTTGCCACAGAACCCATCCCCACAAGCATCATCTCGGCGTCATCTGTCTTATATTGCCATAACATGCCGCCGTGATCTCTCCCGAAAGCCCCGGCAAATTCACGGCTCGCAGAGATAATAACGTCACGGGATTCGTCGAGGGCCTTCTGAAGTTTGTAGCGCATTTCCATATAGCCGTCGCACAGAACGCCCTCTGGATTAGCCCGCCGCCATGGGAAAAGAACAGGGTTGATATTCATGGGAGCATCCGGCGATAGGATTGTGTGGGGTTTATAAGGGGGGAGGAAATCGGAGACAGACTCAGCATCAGGGATCTCCACGGGCATCATCGTATGAGACATGACAAAGCCATCGTAACAGATCATGACCGGTACATAAACGGACTCGGCAATCCGATACGCCTGAATGATGGAGTCAATAATCTCCTGGTTGTCCCGGCAGTAAATTTGTATCCAGCCTGTATCCCGCTGTGCGATGGAATCCTGCTGGTCATTGAATATCGTCCATGGCGCTCCCACTCCCCTGTTGATGCAGCACATCACAATAGGCAGCCTGGCGCCGGCGGCCCAGTGTATCTGCTCATGCATGTAAAGCAGCCCCTGGGAGCTCGTGGAAGTGAAGACGCGGGCCCCCACGGTGGATGCCGAAATGCAAACCGCAAGCGCAGAATGCTCTGATTCAACGCGGATGTATTCTGCCTTGAGTTCTCCGCCCTCAATCAACTGGGAAAGCATCTCCGTCACAGAGGTCTGTGGCGTAATGGGATAGGCTGCCACAACCTGAACATGGCTGAGCTTAGCCCCGAGGGCCGCGGCCTGGTTGCCCGTCATGATTTGTACTTCAGCCATTTTTCTCCCCCTCGTTCACCATGGTTATCGCTTTTCCGGGACACTCCTCAGCACAGATGCCGCAACCCTTGCAATATTCCAGGTCGATTTCCAGGGGGATCGTTGCTTTGATTACTCCTTCCGGACAATAGAGCCAGCAGAGAAAACAGGCAGCCTTTTTCTTGACGGAGGGGATGCACTTCGAATGATCACAAACTGGCCTCATGTCCCGCCAGTCCCCCGTTTTCCCCGCTTCTCCGACTGCCGGTGTGGCCATGGCGGAAATATTCGTGTCTTTTTTCTTCACAATCATTGTCCTCTATTGGCGGCTTTTATTAAAGTCTGTGCAAATGCGTCCCGCAAGGCGACGATATTGGCAGCAGAAACGGCGCCTGATAATTTACCCTTCAGTCCTTTTTCCATCGCATCAAGAGACACAAGGTTTGATGCCCTGGCAAATGCCCCCAGCATCGTGGTGTTGACAATCGGTTTCCCTTCCCTGATGAGATGGTGTTTGAGGGCAATATCTCCGGCATCAACCGTGGCTATGCTGATCTTCACATCAAAGTTCAGCTCCTCGGGTTTCAAGGGGGTGTTGACGATGATAAGCCCCCCTTCTTTGAGCGTTGCCAGAATATTTACGGCAGAAAGGAGAGATGAATCCAGAACAACAGATATATCTGCATGCTCAATCTGCGAGACCATCCGGACGGGCTCTGACGAAATCCTCGTTGAAGCTGTTAACGGGGCGCCTCTTCTTTCAGGACCGAAGGTCGGTGCGGAGGTGACCCCTTTGAATCCTTGAATATAAGCTGCTTCTGCCAGAATCTGTGCAGCTATCACAACACCCTGACCGCCCCTTCCGTGCCATATTACTTCATGCATACTGCCGACCTTTGTGAACTTAAGCTAAGTTTCATCAAAATAAAAAGGCCATGGATTTTTTGCCCATGGCCTTTAGGATGATATAAACGTACTCTTATCCTTTCCTAAAAACGACGGGCGACGCGGGGAGCCGCGTCAACAGAAGAGCGAGGAGAAGCAAGCGACGAGCACACAAATCAAAAATCTCTCTTCTTATTGATACAAATGTCATTGTCAGGAAATCCCGTCTAAGGTCTGGAGATAATATAGAATAAATGACAGCCGGTGTCAATAGGCAAATCATACCCCAATACTCACCTGAATCTCTTCTGCGCAGCCAGAGCGTTCTTAAGGTTTTCCTGCGCCAGTGCGTAACCTGGGTTGAGACGCAATGCCTCCCGATAACTGGCGATTGCCTCGTCAAGCCTTCCTTGATAGAGTAAGACGTTGCCCAGATTGTTGTAAGCCTTTGCATACCCCGGACTGATACGGATGCTTTCGCGAAACTGATAAATGGCTTCATCGAGGTTCCCTTGTGAGGCCAGTATTGTTCCCAAATTATAGTGTGCATCAGCCGGATTGTTGATGCTGATAGCCGTCTGAAAGTGGACAATAGCTTCCCTTGTTTTGCCCTGGAGAGATAGGGCATAACCCAGGTTATTTTGCGCCCAAGCATTTTCCGATGTAACCTTTATGGCATGCTCATAGAGGATGATGTTATTGCGCCAAAAACCAATCTGGACATACGTCATAATCATACAGGCGAGAAGAATCCCCACAGCGGCAGTAGCAATGGCAAACCTTCTATAACGCCAGCGATTGAGAACTTCCGGAACGCCCCAGGCAATCATGATGAAAACACCGATGAGGGACACGTAGGTATAGCGGTCGGCCATAGACTGCAATCCCACCTGCACCAATCCAATGACCGGTATAAGAGTTCCCGAATACCAGAGCCAGCCGACTATAAGATAGGGAAAACGCCTGGCTCCTCGAATAGTAAGGTAGGTTGTAACCAATAGAACCAACATGGCCGATACTGCCTGCCATGAGAGGAGCGCAATACCTACATACGGATAAAAGATGGAGAGCTTTACAGGCCAGAGCATCTTTCCAATATAGCTGACATAAGAAATCAGTGCATTGGCAATGCGGCCGCTAAGGGGATACAGCTCCATGGGTTTCACTACCAACTGCTGGGCATAGAAGGTCACGAAGCAGAAGAGTATGGTGATAATAAAAAATGGTATCTTTTCTTTCAGCAACGGTCGTATCTCCGGCCACAGGGCACGGGATGACGTGGCACTCTTTGTCTTTACAGTCTCTTTTCCGGGTTCCTGCTGCGACTTCTGCTTTTTCTTCGCGCGGCTCGCCGGTTGGGGCGTTGCAGCAGCGATGCGGGCGCCCGATTTTGCCAAGTTGAGCCGCTTGAGGGGCCAGTAATCCAGGAGCAGAAGGACAAAGGGCAAGGTGACCAGCATGGGCTTGGACATGAGACCCAATACGAAGAATACGAAGACCAAGAGATACCTCTTATATCCGGGACGCTCCACATAGTAGACATAAGCCCCCATGGTGAGCATCCAGAATAACGTGGAGAGGACATCCTTCCGTTCAGCCACCCAGGCGACAGACTCCACATGGAGGGGATGCAACGCGAAAAGCCCTGCCACAAAGGCACTCTGCCAGAGATCCGTCGTCATGCGGCGTAGAATTAGGAAGAGCAGGAGGGTGTTGGCTACATGAAAGAAGAGGTTGACCAGATGATGCCGCCCCGGCTTCAGTCCGAACAGCTGACAGTCCAGCATGTGTGAAAGCCATGTCAGCGGGTGCCAATTATGGGCATGCGGCTCGGAAAATGCCCAGACTATGCCTTTTGAAGTAATCCCATCCTTTACATAATGGTTCTCTGTTACATAGTCGTTATCATCAAATGATATGAACTCGTGGTTGCCGACCTGCCAGAAGACCGCAATTGTTATTATCGCCAGTGCAGTACAAATTGCCAATACTGAATAGTTGCTATTTATCTTACTTATCATCCGTCAGCCGTAATGAGATTAATTATTTCTTATTATGCATTGCAAGGGCATTTTTCAGGTTGTCGCTGGCCTGCTTGAAGTCAGGGTTAATTCGCAGGGCTGCACGGTAACTGTTGATGGCTCCGTCAATCTCGCCCCGCGAAAGCAAGGCGCTTCCCAGATTGTTATGGGCATCTGCCAAATCAGGCTTGAGTCTGATGGCCTCCCGAAAGTGGGTGATAGCTTCGTCTTCTTTACCGAGGAGGGCCAAGACATAACCGAGGTTATTCTGATATTCTGCAACGCGAGGTCTGATTCTTACAGCCTCCTTGAGGTGGGTCACAGCTTCCACCATTTTCCCCTGGTGCGCCAAAGCATTACCCAGGTTATAATGTCCATCGGCGTGGTATGGATTGATCCTCAAGGTTTCCTCATAGTCGGCGATAGCCCCCCCGTAATCACCGAGCTTGGCCTTTGCGTTTCCACGATTTTCGTAAGCTATAAAAAAGCGAGGGTTGATCTCAATTGCTCTATTGTAATACCTTAAAGCCTCAGATGCATTCCCTGCATCGGCGATTGCCTTCCCGTAAGCATTCAACGGTCTCGGTTTATTAGGAGATTTCCTCAGACAGTCGGCCCACAGGGTATATTCACTCTTCCAGACCCTATTGCGCTCATAGGTCAATACTGCGTTTGTCAAGATAAGTAAAACCAGCGCTCCTACCGATACCTGCCTGTATCGATCCCATATAAAATAAAAGACCACGCCTGTCAGTACAAGAAAGAAACCAATACTTGGCAGGTACGTCCGATGTTCAAATATAACATTCTGGGAAATCGGGATGATACTTGATTCTACGGAGAGTGTTAAGAAAAACCAGAATATACCAAAGGAAATCAGCCGATACCTGCGGAAAAGGAATATTGCCGCGACAAATATTCCGACCAGGGATAACAGGCCAAAAAGCGTATGCCCTTCAAAAAGGCTGTGGGAGATCGGACAGTCATAATCCAGATTCTGATTTACAGGCAGAATGAATAGCCTGATATATGTTAGTATGACGCTGAACTGCGTGAGGAGATATTCCCGTGCCGTTATGAGAGAATCATAACCCTGGTTGAGAAGGGGGGGCACGGGAGTAAATATCCCGAAAGAGAAATTAAGGAAAAAAAGGGCAACGAAAATCACGAGGATAATGACAGGAATCTGGATGCCCCTGTCTCTTAAATCGATCTTCCACGTATCGGTTTTTATAAAACTGAACTCGTACAAAACAAGGGCAAAGGGTAACGTAAAGACGATCTCCTTGGTCAGCATCCCCAATATAGCGCACAGTACAGAGCCTGCGTAATAAAAGTAAACCCGTGTATCTTTATTACCTTCCCGAACTCTGCCCTTGACAAACAGCGCTAATGATAACAGATAAAACAGCGTGGCCAATGAAGCCAGCCGTTGCACTATATACGTTACCGACTGCGTAGCCAGCGGATGCGATACGAAGAGCAGTGCGGTAAACAAAGCCATTGCTCCTTTATGCCTGCTTATCGGCTGAGCCTTCATTACAGGCGTCGCCATTGTCAGGATCACCAGCCACCATACCAATATGGCATTGACAACGTGTATCCCCAAATTAACGAGGTGGTATCCCCAGACATCGAGTTTGTGAAAATGATAATCCAGGGCAAATGATAGATTCCCTATGGGACGGCTGGGGATAAAACCCCACCAGGCTTTCACATTGGAAAGATTCCGTATGGTGATATTTTCCTCAATGTTCGGTGTATCGTCAAAATGAAAAGAGCAATCAAACGAATTGGAATAAGCTATTACACCCACAAGGCATATAAGTATTATAGATATTAGGCTCCATGGGAACTTTCTATTTTTCCCCTGTTCTTTTTTGCCATCAGGGATTGGTTTTTGTTTTTTTTTCTTAGGGGTATTCAATTTCTGGATGCGTGCCACACCTTATCTCCCATGTTCTTCTTTCACAGTAGAGAGAGCATAAATAAATAAGATATGATTGAACGCGCAAAGCCTATCGGTTTCTTTTCTGTTGAGCAAGGGCATTCTTCAGATTCTCCCGCGCCATAGTATAATCCGTCTTGAGACGCAGGGCCTGTCGATAACTGTCAATGGCTTCATCAATCTTTCCCCGAAAAAGCAAGGCGTTTCCCAGATTGTTATATGCCTTGGCATAGTCCGGTTTGATGCGAACGCATTCCCGAAATTGATAGATAGCTTCATCGAGCTTCCGCTGTGATGCCAGAAGAGTACCGAGGTTGTAGTGTGCTGCTGCATGGCTGGGATTGATTCCAATGGCCTTGAAGAAATTGGGTATGGCTTCATCTGGCCTTCCCAGCTTGGTCAAGGCAAGACCTATATTATTATATGCATCTGCCAGACCCGGGTCAATCCGCAATGCTTCGGCATAGTGAGCGATGGCTTCATCAAGCCTGCCCTGATCCTCCAGGGCGTTGCCGAGGTTATTTTGCATTATGGGATTATTAGTTGTCACTTCCACTGCATGCGTAAAGAGAACAACGCTGTCCTTCCAGTATTTCACCTGCTTCCAGGTAACGAACGAAAAAGTGGTTAGTGTGATGACAGCTACCGTTGCAAGTGCAGCATTCCGATGTCGCCACTTTTTTGAAAGCTCAGGTACACCCCAGGCAACCATAATCGAAACGCCTACAAGGGGCACATAGGTATAGCGGTCCGCCATGGCCTGGACACCCACCTGGACGAGGCCGATCACCGGAACCATTGTCCCCAAGTACCACAGCCATCCTGTCGCAAGATAGGGGTAGCGCTTCACGTTCCGGATAATCAAAAAGGTTGTAATGCCAAGAAAGAAGACCGCAGCAACAACCTCCCAGGTTGGCAACATGCCGTGGTACGGATAAAGAACCGCAAGATCAGCGGGCCAGATCATCTTCCCAATGTAACGGCAGTAAGAGACAAGGGCATTGGCAATGCGTGTTGACAGGGGAAAGCTTTGCAGAGAACGCATGGCCCCGCCTTCCTGCTGGGCCATGTATGTAACTATACTCGATGCCAGAGAAAGAACAAAAAATGGAACCTTTTCCAGGATAATGTGACCGATAGCAGGCTGTTGCCGGTTCTGCTTCTCAGGCTTATTTACATACTCTGCTTTTATTGCACTCTTCCGGCGTTCCTTTTTTTTGCTGTTCCTTTTCAGGGGTCTTTCAGATCGCGTGTTCTCATTTACTAACGATTTCCCTATCGTCAACCGGCGGAGGGGCCAGTAATCAAGAAGGAGCAGGACAAAGGGAAGCGTAACCAGCATGGGTTTGGCCATGAGGCCCAGGGCAAAAAAGAAAAGAGCAAGCAGATACCTCTTTAGCCCCCGCCTTTCAACATAGAAAACATAAGCCCCCATGGTGAGCATCCAGAAGAATGTAGAAAGGACGTCCTTGCGCTCGGTAACCCAGGCAACAGACTCCACATGAAGGGGGTGAATGGCGAAGACAGCCGCCACAAAGGCACTTTGCCAGAGGCCCTTCGTCATGCGGTGAAGAATGAGAAAGAGCAAGAGTGTATTGGCGATGTGAAAGAAGAGATTGACTAAATGATGAAAACCCGGCCTCAATCCGAACAACTGACAGTCCAGCATGTGAGAAAGCCAGGTCAGGGGGTGCCAGTTACTCACATAGAAGGTTGTAAAAGCCCATGCAACGTTCCCGGATGTCAGACCCGTCTGTACGTGATGATTTTCCGTTATGTATTCGTTGTCATCGAAACCAACGAAGTCGTAATCCTTCACCTGCAAGAAAACGGACAGCATAACAACCGTTAGAAAGAGGCATATGAGTAATGCCTGCCGTTTGTCATCTAGTTTATTCATCACGAGGGAAACGACCTTGATTCGATAGGATTCATTCTCGTCCGGGTCTGATTGATCATCGCTTCCATCCTTTCCGCAAGAGGAGGCAGGGTTTCGGGATTGAGGGCTGAGATGGCTGTGGCGCAAAACCTCTGACAGAGGTTTTGCAGGATCACTTTATCGGAGAAGCGATCTGCCTTATTGAAGACACGGAGAGTGGGCTTTCCGATTATTGCAAGCTCCTCCAGGATTTTCTCAACTGCCGCCATATGGCTTTCAAAATTCGGATTACTTATGTCAACTACATGGAGAAGGACATCGGCTTCGTGGAGTTCATCAAGGGTCGCCCGAAAGGCAGCAAAGAGATCCCGGGGAAGATCCCGGATAAATCCTACCGTATCGGTGATGATCGCTTCCGTATCCCGCGGAAAGCGGAGCCGCGAACTCTTGGGATCAAGGGTCGCAAACAGGCGGTCCTCCGTAAAGACACTGCTTTTTGTGAGCGTATTCAGGAGGGTTGATTTTCCGGCATTCGTGTAGCCGACGATGGAGATTATGGGAAGACCCATTTTCCCCCGTTTAACGCGGCGTTGTTGCCTTGCCCTTTCGATCTCGTGCAGTTCACGTTCGAGGCGGCGGATTCGATCCCTCACACGGCGGCGGTTTATCTCAAGCTTA
Organism: Syntrophales bacterium; assembly: GCA_049512055.1. Lineage (GTDB taxonomy): Bacteria > Desulfobacterota > Syntrophia > Syntrophales > UBA2185 > Fen-1135. Next base: position 52,490 of record JBEKXK010000004.1, read on the forward strand.
GTCTCCCCCGGCCCCCTGCCTCCGATGCCTCCCGTGAGCCTCGACATGGCCGTATTTTTTGTCGCCAGCCTGGGGAGGAGATACTTTAACTGTGCCAGCTCCACCTGGAGCTTGCCCTCTCGGCTATGGGCGCGCCGGGCGAAGATATCAAGAATGATCTGGGTGCGGTCGACGACCTTCATCTCCGTAAAATCCGTAATGGATCTCAGCTGTGCCGGTTGCAGTTCATGGTCGAAGATGAGGAGATTGGCTCCTATCTGCATGGCCCTGATGACGAGCTCCGACATTCTCCCCCTGCCGAGGACAAATCGAGGGTCTATCTGATCCCGATACTGGATGATGCTGTCGAAAACCTCAACCCCGCAGGATCGGGCGAGCTCCTTCAGTTCATCTAAGGAGCTTCGGCTGTCGGCAAGGGGACGCGTTTCCACACGGATCAGTATGGCGCGGTCTGCAGAATCCACCTTGCGAGTTTTCTGTTTTTTTGTAAATTCGCTCTCCAGGGCCTGGATGAAGGCAAGAAAATTGAGGTGCATCTCCGACGGACGCACCTTCTCCATAATAAGCCAGAACCTGCCATCAGGGTTTTCCGGAATCAGGTGGGCAGTGTGGGCATAACCGGGAAGGCCATCCTCTCCCGTCTCAACGGCTGAGATGAGATCGAGGCGGAGAAGGGCCAGGTCGGTGAGGTCGTCAGTGGTGAGTCCTTCACCGTTTAAATGGGTGTGGATTAAGCGGAGGCCCTTGAAGCGTATGGAAGAAGAACGGAAGCCGTCAAGGCCGGGAATCATGATGTCCTTGGGCGAGCCGGCAATGACGTAGGCGATCTCGCCTCTGCGGCTGATCAAGATTCCTATCTGACGGTTGATTTCCCGTGAAATGGATGTGAGTTGTCTCGCCAGTTCGTGGGTAATGACGCGTTCCGGCGGTACCTTCCTCCGGTAGAGTTGACCGATCCTCCTTATCTGTTCTGCGCCCAGGCCGGTCAGGCTGCCATAGACTTTATTGATTTCCTGCCCCCTTGCTTTCGGCCTGACGCGAGGCCATCCTCCTCGCCAGACGTTCCTCATATCTCTCCCGGCTGTGGAAGCTGGTGCGTCCTATCAATTTTTTGGGATTCATTGCCCCGCATTTGGGGCAGGTGACAACTTCCTGATCTTCACCGACCTTCATTAAGCATTCAAATGTATGCTTACATGAGCATTCAAATTCATAGATAGGCATTGAGAATTCCTACTTACGCGCTTTGGCAGAAAATTAACATACTCACAGGCGACGGGTCAAGGGGGATTTTCGCAATGAAAAAACCCCGGAGGGACATCCCCCCGGGGTTTTGAGATGCAAGTAATAACGACCGGATTTAGAAGGTGAGGGTCAGTTTTTGAGTTATGAGATAGTCGTTGTCGATAGAGTATGATGAAACGGAGCCCTTCCAGTAGTCACCCGCCCACAGGTAGCCAAAGCCGACCATGTAGGTGAGGTTGTCATAGATCTTGTAGGTTGCCGTCACGTCAAGCTCACTACCGTAGTTATGGGAAATCTGATTCGCAACTGCGTCCTTGTCCGCAGTGGCAATGGCGTAGGCCGCCTTGATATCCAGCTTTGGTAGAGGCTTCACACCAACAAAAATCTGTGCAAATTGGGCATTGGTAATGCCTGCAATCACAGACGTAGGAAGAGGCCCCATACCACCATTCCACCTGGACAAGTCAAAGTTCCAGAGCATCAGGCAGGGGTTAAAATCGGTCATTCCGGGCCATCCTGAGTTGTCTTTATCAGTTGCATTAATATCGGTACCCTCTACGTAGACCAGGTTGATACCGGCATACATGGGTGCGAAATCAACGGTGGCCGAGATATAGGCACTAAGTCCGTCCTTAGTCTGATCTGTGCCGTTGCTGGCCGTGTCATACTTTTTTGTTTTACCTGTTAGGTAAAACGCTTCACCCTCGATATAGACAGGACCTATCTGGGCCTTAAAGTAGGGGTCAAAGATCTCCCACAGTCTCTTGTAGCCCGCATCTGTCGCAGGGTTCGGGCTAGTCCCGGCATTTCTGCTATCGACGAGGTGTTTATAGAGCAAACCGGCATTCCCCTTGCCCCAGTCGTAGATAAAGGCCAGGACGTACGCATCCTGCTGGTTATCCACCTGGTAGAGGGAGTTGCCTATGTTGCCGGCAGGACCGGCAGAGCTATAGTACTGAGTGGCTTCTGTCTTGTCATAGAGAGCGATAAGTGTCCATGGACCGATAACGTAATCGTACCTGACCCTGGGGCCATAGGCGTAGTCGCCGTAGTCACCGAATGTGGTGCCGAACTGACCTTGCCGCTGGTAACCGGCTCTGAAGAGGCCTCCAAAGAGATTAGCGCTCACATACACCTGGTTGAAATGGATATTTTCATCTTCATCATTATTCGGTAAGTTGAAGATGTTAGAGACATTCGCGGGGGTAACTGTAGAACTCCTTGAAGCGCCCCATATCTTATCCATAATGTCGGCCTGGACCGTCAGCGACAGGCCTTCCTGGACCTTGAAGTCTGTCTGCAGCCTCAGTCTCTGCCATGTATTCATCAGGGACGCTCCCTGATCCACCAGAGCACGGTTGTTTTCATAGTAACCCTGGATGACGTAAGACCCGCTGAACTTCACATCCGTCGCACATACGGGCATTGTGAAGGCCATGATCAGGGCAACTGATAGTAAAACTATCCAAAGCTTCTTCATTGTTTCCTCCTGTTTTCGTTTTTTAAATTGATCTTTCCGGGCATGTTCCTGAAAGACCATTCTCATTAGAACCACTTTTAAAACTTCGGCCTCCAGAATTACCTAAAGGCCGCTTAAACCCCTTCTTCACCTCCTTTCATAGAGATTTACGGCGAAAATATGTACCACCGTCAATATTCGTTGTCAAGCCTTTTTCGCCGCTGTTTTACAAAAGGGCCTCGCAAAGAGCCGCCCTTCTTTTTGCTTATTCGACCAGCAATAACCGTACCACGGCTGTGCATCAGGAATACCATAAAAGAATGGGCAACGGTAACATATTGTAAATAAGGGAGCTAATGCCTGATAATGATTGCTGGCGAAGAAAAAAAATAAGGCACCTACAATAGCCCTAAAAATCAACAATGAATATCATTGCACACGGAAATAATCCTGGAGACACGAGGCTAAGCTGAGGGGTAATCTTACAATATTGTCTCCTATCAAATACTTACAGGATTTATGAATTCACTAGAACCGATAAATGGGAAATCTTTCAAACCGTAACATACGCTCCACATGTGTAGCAAAAAAAACACACTCAAGCAGGCAGCGGGATTTTTTACAACAGGGATTGATGATCTTTTACCATATCTGTATCCATTTTAATGTTGCGCCCCTGCGTTGTCAGATAGTTGCCGATCATCAGGCCATTTGCACCAGCGAGCATGGCCCATGATTGATAATCTCTGAGAGTCACTTCTCTCCCACCGCAGATGAGAATATTCTTGTCAGGATTGACGAATCTGAAAACGGCTATGCACTTCAATGCCTCCAAGGGCTTGAGCAAGGGTCTCTTTTCCATTCCGGTGCCCGCAATGGGATTGAGAAAATTTATCGGTATACCGTCAACGTCGAGTTCCTTCAGAGTAAAGGCTAATTCCGCGCGCTGCTCCCAGGTTTCACCCAGTCCCAAAATGCCTCCTGAACAAACCTTCATCCCTGCCGCCTTGGCAAGCTTAACTGTAATGATGTCCTCTTCGTAGTCATGGGTCGTGCATACCTTATCGAAGAAACTCCGTGCTGTTTCCAGATTATGATGGTAAACGACAATCCCCCCTTCCGCGAGCCTGCGTGCTTTGGCCTCATTGAGCATTCCCAGGGAGGCGCAGAGAGTGAGGTCCGTCTTTCCGGCAATGGCAGCCGCGCTACGGCAGATGATGTCCAGTTCCTCGTCTGTCAGCATATAGCCGCTTGTTACCATGGAATATCTTGTGGCCCCTCCCCTCTCTAACTCAATTGCGCTTTTCACAATTTCCTCTTCATCCAATAAGGGATACGTCATGATCTCCGTTTTATGATGGGACGATTGGGCGCAGAAAGCGCAATCTTCGGAGCAAAAACCCGATTTGGCATTGATGATGGAACACAGAATAGTTTCTTTTACCTCTCGCATCTTTTTGATCTTGTGAGCACAGAATAGTAAGTCCATGGTATCCTTTTCCGGAAGATGAACAAGTTCACAGGCATCTTCGTAAGAAACGGCATCACCGCCATCGTTTATAATTTTTTCAGTGAGCTCGATAATTTTCTTATTGAACATATTCTTCTCCTTTTTTGCGGGATGTCCATTTCTCGGGAAATAATCTGCCTCTTGGCGGTAAGAAAGAGTATTTGCCCATATCAGAGGGCGGAACATAAGTCAACCTTATTTATATTTTGGGTTGACAATCAATTACGAGGATGTTATGAGCCGCGCATGTCCACAAAGCAGCAGTTACTCATATATTTGAAAGATGGTAGGGGAACCTGGGTCTCCGGCGAATTCCTCGCCCATAAAATGGCGGTTTCCCGGTCGGCTGTATGGAAACATATCGGCACTTTAAAGGAAGATGGTTATGTGATCGAATCGTCGCGAAAAAAAGGGTATCTCCTTCGCCAGACATCCGATTTACTTCTTGCAGATGAAATCCGAGAAGGGCTGAACACGAATGTTTTCGGTAAGGGACAGATTATTTATTTCAGGGAAACGGACTCAACTAATGTGAGGGCTAAGTATCTGGCAGGCGACGGCGCTCCTGAGGGAACGGTGGTTGTTGCGGAGAAGCAGACACAGGGACGAGGAAGAAGGGGAAGAAGCTGGTTTTCTCCCCCTGGTGAGGGCATCTACACCTCTATCATCCTAAGGCCACCCATTCCTCCAAATGAGGCGCCTAAGCTGACTTTATTGGCATCGGTGGCGGTAGCTGAGGCTTTGCTTTCTCTTACATCATTAAAGGTCAACATTAAATGGCCCAACGACATACTGATCAAAGGCAGGAAGGTCGCAGGCATTCTCACGGAAATCAGCACGGAAATGGACAGAATCGATTATGTGGTCATAGGTGTTGGTGTAAATGTGAATACGCCGCGAAAAGGCCTTCCTCCTGATGTCGCACACACGGCAACATCTGTTTTCATGGAGGCAGGCAGGGCATTCCCCAGGATCGCCCTCCTTCGCGCCTATCTGGAGTGGCTCGAAATATATTACGAAACATTCAAGACGAAGGGTTTTGATCCAATATTGAATCGGTGGAAGCATCTTGCTGACATAATCGGGAGGCGGATAAGTGTTGACCTCATGGGCAGTGTACGCATGGGTAAGGTCTTGGATGTAGACAAAGACGGTTCTCTGATCCTCCAGGATCGCAAGGGGACGATTGAGAGGATAATTTCCGGGGACGTAACTTTGTTATCTCAGGAGTAGAGAATTGTGCAGATTTCACGTCTCTAAGACCAACTGCCTTTCAACCCCGCTGCTGTTTCGACCGGAGGAACTGTAACATAATTGGCGTGACGCAGCAGAATTGAACGAGTGAGGTTTAGATATCATGACCGGCAAAGACAGAAAAGAACTGGAGATCGCTGATAAAAAGTATATTTGGCATCCCTTTACCCAGATGCGGGGTTATGAAAAGGAAACGCCGCTCATCATTGAGGAAGCGGAAGGGTGCCTGTTAAGAGATATGGAGGGTAACAGTTATATTGATGGTGTTTCTTCACTCTGGACCAATGTTCACGGCCACAGGAAGAAGAGACTTGACGATGCCCTGAAAGAGCAGCTTGGCAAGATTGCCCACTCGACCCTGCTGGGACTTTCCAATACACCGGCAATCAGACTGGCGAAGAAATTAATCGCAATTGCCCCGGCGGGATTGACGAAGGTATTTTATTCCGACAATGGTTCCACAGCCAATGAAATAGCGCTTAAGATGGCCTTCCAGTACCATCAGCAATGCCCTTCGGGAAAGCACAGCAAGAAGAAATTCATTCGCCTGTCCAATGCCTATCATGGAGATACGATAGGCTCCGTGAGTGTGGGAGGGATTGATCTGTTCCATTCCATGTACAGGGACCTGCTCTTCCCGTCTTTCAAGGCGGAAGCACCCTACTGTTACCGCTGCGCATTCGGAAAGTCCCATCCCGCCTGCGGGCTCGCATGCCTGGCGCACGTGGAGGACATCATGAAGGCCCATAACCATGAGATTGCCGCGCTCATGATAGAGCCCTTGGTCCAGGGAGCCGGCGGGATATTGGTGCAGCCACCAGGATACCTGAAAAGGGTAAGAGAATTATGCACGCGCTACAACATCTTCATGATCGCCGATGAGGTGGCGGTCGGCTTCGGCAAGACGGGAAAAATGTTTGCCTGTGAACATGAAGGGGTGGTGCCGGACATCATGGCCCTGGCAAAGGGAATAACGGGAGGGTATCTCCCGCTTGCAGCAACCCTCGTGACGGAGGAAATCTATGAAGGATTTCTCGGGGAGTTCGAGGAGTTCAAAACATTCTTTCATGGACACACTTTTACGGGAAACCCCCTGGCATGCGCGGTTGCCATCGCCAACCTTAAGGTCTTCGAAGAGGAGCGCACCCTCGACAAACTCAAAGCAAAAATTGCGCACCTCGCAGAGAGGCTAAAACCATTTGCCTCTCTCAGTCACGTCGGAGAGGTGCGCCAGTGCGGCATCATGGTGGGTATAGAGCTCGTTTACAATCGAAATACAAAGCAGCCCTTTCCCCCGGAGAAGAGAACAGGTCATCGGGTCATTATGGAGGCAAGAAAGAGAGGCGTGATTATCCGCCCTTTAGGGGATGTCATTGTACTGATGCCGCCCTTGAGCATTTCTAAAAAGGAAATAGATCTTCTCTGTCAGACTGTCTACGATTCGATTCAAATCGTCACAGAAAGAAAGTGAGGTCTCGAAATGGCCGGTGATGAAGAAGCATCAGAGAGAAGCCCCGGCAATGGCCCCTGGGAGGGCGTATTTTATTTTCATCCGGATGACGGCATTTACCAGGATCATTTCCCCGGGTACCCGGTTGTCCCCGGAAGCCTGATAGTGCGTGCATTTTTGGAAGCGGCAACAGACGCCGGCTTCTTGCCGGATTATCTTGCAATAGAAAACTTCAGGTTCAGAGAATTTCTCTCACCCGGCCATTACGCATTTCGTATCGAACTGGCGGAGGACCGGCTGAAATGCCAGATTTATCGGGGAGAGAAGAAACTCGTTACGGGAGTCTTGAAAAGATGAGCCGCCATTTTTCGGGAAATCGTGCCCTCGTTCTGGGTGGCACGTGCGAGCTTGCTCTTGCTTTGGCTCACTCCATGATAGGGTCTGATCTTTTTCCCATTCTTACTTACAGAGACGATAAGGGTCTAAACGCAATAAGAGAGTCTCTGCGGCCCTTTCACGGGAGATACGAGACTTGCTATCTGAATTTCGGTGATCATGCTTCGCTGGATTCCATCTTCACCCAAATCGGCGATGACCTCCATTTCCTGGTAGATTTTGCCCAGGGAAATTATGAGAGTTTTGTCGCCGGAGCAGACGAGGACAGCGTTTACAATTATTTCATGGAAAACATTTCTTTTCGCGCCGCTATTCTGAAAAGGGCTGGAAGGGCGATGCTGAAGAAAAGAAGGGGGCGACTCGTTTTTATTTCTTCTGCAGCCGCGGCAAGACCCAATCCCGGCCAGGGATTTTATGCAGCCGCCAAGCTGGCTTCGGAGGCCCTCTATCGCAACATGGGATTGGAGTTGGGAGAACGTGGTGTGACTACGGTGATTCTTCGTCCCGGTTATATCGAGGCCGGGCGGGGCAGAATTTATCTGCAAGGGCAGGATCGAAAAATTCTTGAGATGGTGCCGATAAGAAGGGCTATTACAGGCGAAGAAATTTCCCAGACGATTCTCTTCCTTCTTTCCGACGGCGCCTCCGCCATCAACGCGACGGAGATCTCCATGGACGGAGGTCTCACATCCGGAAAATAAGAGGCCGTCAAACTCTCAAGCGAAATGGAAGAAAGGTCTTGAGTAGCACAGCCGAAAGTGTAGGACACATGGATGTTTTTGCTGAATTAAAAAAAATACTGGCAGAACTACTGGACATCGAAGACAGAGAAATTACGCCGGAGACTCTTCTCATCCAGGATTTGGGTGCTGAGTCCATTGACCTTCTGGAGCTCGCCGTAACCGTAAACAGCCGGTTTAAGATAGCCGTGAGGGATGATGAGATATTCCTGACACGCTTCAGACTCTATTCTACAGAAGCGAAGCAGGAGGGAAAGGACACCGTCCACTATATTGCCGGAAAATATCCCTTTCTTGGCGAAGACAGGATAGCAGAAATAATGGCGCATATTAAAGAAGGTCCTCAGTTGAAGATAAAAGACCTTATCAGTTATGTGGCATACCGGTCACAGGGGGTTTAACGCCTTGGACATAACGCCTCTGGATAAACTGATCAATCAGCGGAGGAGCATCAGGAAGTACAAACGCGAATGCCCTCCCGAAGAATGGGTAAGAAAGATGATCCTGGCAGCCATGAGGGCGCCTTCTCCCTCAAACAGCCAACCCGTGCGGTTTATCCGCATCCTGTCTCCTGAGCTTAAGGACCATCTGCTTCAGGCCATGCGCGAAGGTGAAGAACGTTTGCTGGAGGCAGTTAAGAATGCGAGCAGTTCAAAAAGATTGAGAAACTGGATTAATGCCTATCGCCGGTTCTCGGAGTTCATGTTCGATGCGCCGGTACTTCTTGCCGTCAGCACCACTACGACATTTCTCAATCTCGCAGAAAGGCTGTTCCGCGCCAGCGCGATGGAACAAGGACAGAAGAAACACCGGGACATTGACATTGCCGTTGGTCTGGCTCTTAAGGGATATCTCCTGAAGGGGGAGGAGCTTGGCCTCGGTTCTTGTATTCTCACAGCCCCCCTGCTCTTTATCCAGGAACCCGAGGGAATACTTGGCTTGAAAGGGATGGAGATCAAATGCTTTGTTACAACAGGGTATCCCGATGAAGAACCGGCTTATATCAAGCAAAAAGATATCACAGAAATCTTCAGGGAAATTTAGATGAAACGAAGGGTCGTTATCACCTCTATGGGGATTCTCTCGTCTCTGGGCCACAACCGCGGGGAGATTATAAAGAGTTTCAAAGAGGGAAACGTGAATTTCGAAAGGCCCGCATTTGACGACGAAGTCGTTGCCTCCCCCATTGGGGGCTTCAATGTCCGGGCATATACAGGCCCGTTTAAGGATGGCCGTTATCTAAACCGTGGCTCTCAGTTTGCTGTTGCCTCCGCCATCGCAGCGATAAAGGATTCAGGGTGCAAAAGAGATGATCTGGTGGAAGCAGGACTCTTTGTCGGTGCCGGTCCGAACCTCAATATCGGCTGCGAGTTCCCGGAGATCAGGAAAGGGGAAATTGACCGGGAGGACCTTCAGGCCTTGTGGATCCTGAGATTTCTGCCCAACACCGCTGCGTCTGTTATCGCAAAGCTTACAGGTATCCACGGTGAGAACCTCACAGTATGCACTGCCTGTTCAGCTTCCTTGCAGGCAATCGGAGAGGCGTTTCGCAAAATAAAAACCGGTTATCTTGATCGCGCCCTTGCCGGAGGCAGTGATTCTCGCCTGAGTCCGGGAGGGATTCTGGCCTATAAGAAGGCAAAAGTCGTCTATTTAGGCAATAGCGAACCCGCCAAGGCAAGCAGGCCCTTCGATTGCGGGCGGAGCGGCTTTGTCCCCGGGGAAGGAGGGGCATTTTTTCTTCTGGAGGAATTTGAGAAGGCGAGAGAACGTGGGGCGCAGATATACGGCGAGATATGTGGTTACGGAAGTTCCATGGACGCTGCCAACATGACCGCCCCGGAAGGTACCGGGAAATGGGGGAGGCTGGCCGTGCTCTCCGCTTTGCAGGAGGCAGGGATGTCTCCCTCTCAGGTTGATGTAATTTCCGCACACGGAACAGGAACCCTCCTCAATGATGAAGGAGAAGCCAACCTCATAGACGACATCTACATGGGCTGCAGCCCCCGGGTGATGGCGCTAAAGTCCTGGATAGGGCACACGGCCTCCGCCTGCGGAGCTATGGAGCTTGCCCTCTCGTTGATATGCATGCAGGAGAGTTATATCCCTGAGATCAGAAACCTGAAAGACCCGTGCCGCGGGAAAATCAATTTTGTTCGCGATGGAGGGACTTTTTCATTTGGTACAGGCGTCATTGAGAATTTCGGGTTTGGAGGACAGAACGGCGCCCTAATCGTAAGACGGGCTGAAGACGTGTGAGAGCATTCTTGTTCCTGTGCCCTAGCAGAAGGTTATTTTATGGAAGTGCATAATATGGACGCGATCATTGTCATCAATTCAGGACTCGCAGATTTCATAATGCTTGATAAAGTTCTGGAAGTGAACGCTTCCCGCATCATTGGTGCAAAATCTTTTATCGGTGTGCCGGCGTATTTGCGTCTGGAATCGCTTGCCCAGCTCGGTGCGTTTCATGTCCGTTACATAACCGGGTTTTCCCGGCATGTATTCCTTATAAAAATCGTGAGCTGTTCATTGCCTCTGAGGACAGCAATGGAGGGAGAATACGTACTGTCCGGAAACCTGGTAGGCAGCAGCGATTCATCCTTTCGCTGCTTCCTGAGAGCGGAAAACGATAAAGAAACAGCCGCGGAAGCTGAGCTTATGTACGCCGCAGTTGATTACGATCATAACTTTAAGAAGGGAATGTTACATGACCACTACACAAAGGTATTTTCATGTTTGCAGAGAGATTTAAGAACCGGCTGATGCTGCAGCAGCAAACGGGCCTGTACCGCGAACCGCCGGAAGTGAAAAGCAGAGACGGGAAATACCTCAACATAGAGGGAAGGAGGGTTCTGAATTTTGCGTCCAATGACTACCTGGGGCTCGGCGTTTCCGAGGAACTGCGACAAAGGGCGGCGCGAAATTTTGGGAAGTATGGAACGTCATCTTCGTCATCGCGCCTGGTGTCAGGAAATTACTCTATAATAAACAAGGCGGAGAAAGAATACGCATCATATTTCGGTTATGGCGATGCCATATTTTTCCCCAGCGGTTACCAGGCTAATTTGGGAATTCTTTCCACCTTTCTGGAACGGGGAGATACTGTCATTTTTGACAAGCATATTCATGCAAGCTCTGTAAAGGGAATGACGATAAGCGGGGCAAGTTTTCTGGGGTACAACCATAATTCCATGCCCCACCTTGAAAAGAGACTGGAAATGTACACGAGGGAGCAGGTTGCCGTAATAACGGAGTCTCTCTTCAGTATGGATGGTGATCTTCTGGATGTAACTGGTCTGTGCAGATTAAAGGAGCGTTGCCGTTTCTTGACAATCGTCGACGAAGCCCACGCCTTTGGTGCCATAGGTTCCGGAGGGCGCGGCATCGCAGGTCCCGTGGCTGATATTGCTGTCGGAACCTTTGGCAAGGCTTTCGGCTTTTTTGGCGCCTTTGTCCTTCTTCCTGCGGGATTCAAGGAATACCTCTTTAACTTTTCCTCTCCTCTCATTTATACCACGACCCTTCCGGAAGCCCATGCCGCAACGGCAATAGACATCCTGGAAATTATAGAGCGCAGTGAAGACAAGAGAAAACGCTTGAGAGATACCAGTCAATCTCTGAAGAAAAGCTTGCGCCTTGAGGGATTTCGGGTTACCGGTGATGCTCACATCTTGGCCCTGGAGATCGGTGACGAGGCTAAGGCCGTCAATATGGCCCGGAAGCTTCTCCAGAGGAATATATTTGTCCTGCCAGCCCGCTATCCTACAGTGCCTCTGCACCGCTCAATACTGAGAATAGGCGTCACGGCTCTTCACGAAGAGGAGGATATTACATCATTCATTGACCATGTAAAGGAAGCAAGTGGAGAGCTCGAATAAGAAAATTCAAAACCTATTTGTTGTGGGAACGGATACAGGGGTGGGAAAGACTGTACTTGCCCTTCTCCTGATGCAATTCTTTTTTGCTAAGGGATATAGCCCTTTTTATCTCAAGCCCGTGCAGACAGGATGCAGGGATGCAAACGACGCTGACAGTGATGCAAAATTCATTTACAGGCATGTCGAATCTTTGCATGGCAGACAACCGGCCGAATCCGTGATCTACTGCTTCAGGAATGCGAAGGCACCTCTCTATGCCGCGAGCGATGAAGGAAAATTAATAGACCTATCAAAGATAGAGAGAGTCGTATCTCAGAAGTCTGAGGCCCACTGCCCCGTAATACTCGAAGGTGCAGGCGGTGTTCTGGTCCCCGTAGCGGGGAAGAAACTCATAGTTGACATTATCAGCTTAGTAAATGGAACTCCCGTCATAGCCGCAAGGGCAGGATTAGGGACAATTAACCACACTCTCCTTACGATCGAGGCCATTGAGAATAGAGGACTCAAACCTCTCGGAATTGTCTTCATAGATGCCGGAGAAAAAGAGACGCCTCCCGAGATGATTAAGGAAAACAAATCCGCCATTGAAGAGACTTCCGGCATAAGAGTGGCCGGGGTTATCGGCAGAATTCATGATTTTTCACAACCACCGCATGATTGCTACAAACCATTGGCAAGAATGTTTGGTTGATTGCGATTATTCCTAGATAGCTGCTATACATTTTTCGTCTACCAAAATATTTCTTGACATTACTCGATCAATGATGTAGCCGATATCTCGCAGGTGTGACTAGTAGTCATATAATGACCGCTATTCATCCTGAGAAATGGTTCCATTTCATCTCCTAATCATTATTCTTTAAGTGCGGAAACATTTCTTGTCTAAGAACTTGATTCATGATAGGAACTGTCGCGATTTTCTTGCATCACTAATATTTAAATAATCTTAATATTATTTATTAATCTTTTAATATTGATATTTATCAATTATATGATGTAAGGTTCGACACTCAGGCTAAAGCCTGACCACCATCATTTCCGCCTAGGGAAAGGTCCAGAACCGCAAAGAAAAAGGCGGATTCCGTTTTTATATAAAGGCTGTGCAGAATATAGTATCGAGAAATTTGAATTTTAATGTCAACATGAAAGATATAGAAAAGGGAGGTTATTCATAGACATGGGAGATACGGAAAAGCTTGAATTGAAGGAAGTTTATCCCGTTCCTGATTGGGCGCGCAAGCAGGCGTACATTAAGAGCAGGGCCGAGTACGAGAAACTGTGGAAGCGTTCCATCAAAGAACCTGACGCTTTCTGGGCAGAGATCGCAACCGAGTATGTGGACTGGTTCAAGAAATGGGACAAGGTGGAAGACTATAATTTTGATGTGCAGAAGGGCCCCATTTACGTGAAGTACTTTGAGGGCGGCAAGCTAAATGTCTCTTACAACTGTTTAGACAGGCAGCTAAAGAAAAGGGGTGACAAGATAGCCATCCAGTGGGAGGGCAATGAACCCACTGAGGACAGGTCTTATACCTACAAGCAACTGTTCAAGGAAGTCTGCAAGTTCGCCAATGTCCTGAAGTCGTTGGGCGTAAAGAAAGGCGACCGGGTCTGTTTCTTTCTTCCCATGATACCGGAGCTCCCCATCGGGATGCTGGCATGTTCCAGAATTGGCGCCATCCATGGCGTGGTATTCGGCGGATTCAGCGCCGAGTCCTTACGCGACAGGATTCAGGACAGTGAAGCGAAGATACTGGTGACTTGCGATGGCACCTTCCGTGGCGCCAAGGCAGTCCCCCAGAAGAGCGGTGCGGACGAGGCAGTGAAGACCTGCCCTTCCGTCGAGAAAACCATCGTAGTGAAAAGAGTGGGGGAAAAGATCTCCTGCCAGATGAACGCAGGCAGAGATTTGTGGTGGCATGACGTGATGGCAAAGGCAAGTGACAAGTGCGAACCTGAGTGGATGGATGCCGAAGACCCCCTCTTTATTCTGTATACGTCTGGCTCCACGGGAAAGCCGAAGGGCACCGTGCATACGACAGGAGGGTATCTGGTGTATGTGGCATATACACACAAGATGATTTTCGACTATCATGAGAACGATATCTTCTGGTGCACTGCCGACATCGGCTGGGTGACCGGACATAGTTACATCGTGTATGGTCCTCTGTGCAACGGCGCCACGTCCGTGATGTTTGAGGGCGTGCCCAATTATCCTGATATGAGCCGCTTCTGGAAGGTCTGTGAAAAGTATAAGGTGACGATTTTTTACACTGCTCCGACGGCCATCCGGGCAATTGCGAAGGAGGGGACCGATTGGGTTAAGAAAGCGAACTTATCCTCTCTGCGGCTCTTAGGCACTGTGGGCGAGCCGATTAACCCCGAGGCGTGGCACTGGTATCACCACAACATCGGCCGCGACGAATTGCCGATTGTGGATACATGGTGGCAGACCGAGACAGGAGGCATTCTCATTACGCCTCTGCCCGGCGCCATTGATCTTAAGCCCGGCAAGGCTACAGTGCCGTTTATGGGGGTGGATCCAGCTATCATCGATGAGAACAATGCAGAGATCACAACGACGGTTGCAAGCGGGCCACTCTGCATCAAAAAGCCCTGGCCCGGGATCATGAGGAGGGTATACGGGGACCCGATGAGGTTCCAGGAGACCTACTTCATACAGCGCCCCGGATTCTATTACACCGGTGATGGAGCCACCAGGGATGAAGACGGCTATTATCAGCTCATGGGCCGGATCGATGACGTCATCAATGTTTCCGGACACAGACTGGGGACAGCGGAAATCGAAAGCGCCCTCGTCGCTCATGAAAAGGTGGCCGAGGCCGCCGTTGTAGGCTATCCCCATGACATCAAGGGTCAGTCCATATACGCATATGTGACTCTCAAGACCGGCGTGCAGAAATCCGACGACTTGAGAAAAGAACTCGTAGCGCACGTCAGGAAGCTCATCGGGCCAACCGCTACACCGGAGAAGATCCAATGGGCCGACGGTCTGCCGAAGACGAGAAGTGGCAAGATCATGAGGAGAATACTCAGGAAGGTGGCTGCGAATGAGATCAGTGATCTGGGAGATACAACTACCCTGGCAGACCCTTCTGTCGTTGACGATATCGTGAAGAACAGGGTGCTATAGAAGAAAGGAGGCAAATGTGAATATCGTAGCATGTGTAAAGCAGGTTCCGGACACAGAAACCCTTATCAAGGTGAAGCCTGATGGATCAGGGATTGACGAAGCTGGTATTAAATGGGTCATGAATCCCTATGACGAGTTTGGTGTTGAAGAAGCCCTGAAACTGAAGGAAAAGTTCGGCGGAGATGTTACCATCGTTTCCGTCGGTCCAGCGAGGGCATTGGAGACCATCAGAACAGCTCTTGCCATGGGAGCTGATAAGGGAATACATATAAACGATCCGGCCCTTGAAGGTGCCGATGCATATAACATAGCCGCTGCTCTGGCTGCGGCAATCAAAGGCATTCCACACGACATTATCTTTTGCGGACAGCGCGCCATCGACGATGACGCCGGTCAGGTAGGTTCCGTCCTTGCAGAATTCTTGGGCATCCCTCAAGTAACCTTTGTTACAAAGCTCGACGTCGAAGGTGCGGCCATAAAGGTCATAAGACCGATTGAAGGGGCTCAACTTCTGATCGAAAGTTCACTGCCGTGTGTCGTCACCGCGCAGAAAGGGCTGAACGAACCGCGCTATGCATCACTTCCGGGAATAATGAAGGCAAAGAAGAAACCCGTCGATGTAAAGGATGCTGCAGGGCTGGGAGTAACTGTTGCCCCCAAAGCAAAGATAGCCAAGACCTTGCCGCCTCCTGCCAGACCTCCCGGAAAGATTATCTGCGGTGAAGAGCCGGCGGAGAAGGCCAGAGAACTGGCAAAACTGCTCAGGGAAGAGGCGAAGGTTATTTAAGAGCTTATGGCTGAGCTTTCTTAATGATCTCTATATATGGAGGAAAGTAAAATGGCAAAAGGTGTATGGATCGTTGCGGAGCAGAGGTATGGAGCTTACCGCAAGATAAGTTTTGAACTTGTCAGTGCAGCCAGAAAACTTGCCGACCAGCTGGGGGAGGAGGTGGGTGCCATCCTGCTTGGTTCCGGGATTGAAGGTATTGCCGGTGAGTTAGGAAAATATGGTGCAGATAAAGTCTATGTGGCGGATAACGCCCTTTTTGAACCCTATACAACAGACGCACATGCTGCGGCAGTTGCAAAGCTGGTTAAGGAGCAGAATCCTTCTATTCTGCTCCTTGGCGCTTCCGCCCAGGGCAAGGACCTGTCTTCCCGCCTCGTGGGCAAGCTGGCAACTGGAATGGCAACGGACTGCGTTGACTTAAAGATAGCCGATGGCAAGTTGATTTCTGTAAGACCCATGTACGCTGGGAAATGTAATGGTGAAGTCATCGTATCTGCATTTCCCCAGATGGCGTCGCTCCGGCCGAATGTATTTCCCGCTGTTGAAAATCCTAAGACGGCGGAAGTTGTCAAATTCGACCCCGGCCTGGATGCAAGTCAACTGAAAACGAAGGTGCTTGAGGTGCAGAAGGATACATCTGGAAAGGTTGACCTCACGGAGGCCAATATAATCGTATCCGGCGGACGCGGCATGAAAGGTCCCGAAAATTATGTGATCATCGAGGAGCTGGCGGACGTTTTGGGAGCCACAGTCGGAGCATCAAGAGCAGCAGTGGATGCCGGTTGGAGGCCTCAGAAAGACCAGGTTGGACAGACCGGAAAGGTCGTCTCACCTAATCTTTACATTGCCTGCGGCATATCCGGGGCTATTCAGCATCTTGCAGGCATGGGTTCTTCCAAATACATTGTAGCAATCAATAAAGACCCGGATGCCCCCATTTTTGCGAGGGCTGATTACGGCATTGTGGACGACCTCTTCAAAGTCGTCCCAGAACTGACAAAGGAAGTCAAAAAGCTTCTGGCGTAATGAAACAAACCTGGGGGTGCTACATCACCCCCATTTTTTTGTAGCGAGGAGACTTATGGAACTGTCAAAGTTTTCAGTCGGCAATGAAGGACGAGAAGTTTTCTGGAATGCTGAGAATTTTGAGGGACTCCTTTTTGCCTTTACCGCTATCGCAGTAGCCATTTTTGCTTACGGCATTTACAGAAGGTGGCAGTTGTGGACCGCTATCGGCAAACCAGAGATCAGAAATGATCAGATCAAGGAGCGAATCAAACTGCTTCTGAAAAACGGCCTGTTTCAGATTAAGACATTCAGAGACATCTATCCCGGCATAATGCACGGATTGATATTTTTCGGATTCATCGGCCTGATGTTCGGCGCTGCCTTTGATGCAACAGAATTTCATGTGGGCGAACCGTACGGCTTCCCTTTCTTAATAGGAAAATTCTATCTTATCTTTTCCTTCCTCATGGAAGTGTTCGGATTGTTCGTTCTCGCCGGGGTCTTCATGGCTCTGGACAGGAGATACATTACCAAGCCAGAGCGCCTCGGTTATAAGGGTGAACCGGATAATACGCCGGATGATGCAATCGTGCTTCTTCTTCTGGGAGGCATCATCCTTACGGGATTTGTAATCGAGGCACTGAGAATCCACGTCACCAATCCACCGTGGGAAGTATGGTCGTTCGCCGGCTATACCCTGGCAAAGGCATTCGCGGGAGTGGATAACAACACTGCAAGAATTCTTCATAAGGTAATGTGGTGGACTCATACCTTTATGGCTTTAGGCTTCATCGCCTATATCCCCTACTCACGACTGGTGCATATGATCACCACCCCTGCCAATCACTTCATGGCGTCTTTGAAGCCGGTGGGCAATATTGAACCGATCCGGGATTTTGAAACAGCAGAATCCTTCGGCGCGGGGCAACTCGAGGATTTCACCTGGAAGCAGGTGTTCGATTCTGACGCCTGCACACGCTGCGGACGATGTCAGGACGGTTGCCCGGCTTACCTGTCGGGGAAGGCCCTTTCTCCAAAGAAGGTCGTGCAGGATTTGAAAACCTACTGGCTTGAGAGGGCTCCTATGGTAGCAGCGGCAAAGAAGGCCGCTAGCAAAGCTGCGGAGGGCGCAGCACCGGAAATACCGGCAGCGACAAAGGCCATGGTAGGTGAGGTCATCGATCTTCATGAACTGTGGGCCTGCACAAACTGCATGTATTGTATGGAGCATTGCTCATCGTCCATTGAACATGTTCCCAAGATCGTCAACATGAGGCAGTACAAGGTTTTAACGGAAGCTGATTTCGCCCCCGAACTCCAGTTGACGTACAGAAACATGGAGAACAACTCCAACCCCTGGGGTGTCGGTTCTCATCTCAGGTCCGACTGGGCAAAGGAATTGGGTGTCAAGACCCTGGCTGAGGATCAAAGTGTAGAGTATCTGTTCTATGTCGGGTGTTCTGGCTCCTTCGATGAAAGAGGAAAGAAGGTATCTATGGCCTTTGCGAAGATACTCCAGACAGCCGGCGTCAGTTTCGGCATCCTCGGTACTGAAGAGGGATGCTGCGGTGACTCAGCCATGAGGGGAGGGAATGAATATCTCTCACAGACTCTGATGCAAACGAATATTGAGGTCATGAACGGCTATGGCATCAAGAAAATAATTTGCACGTGTCCTCACGGGTATAATACCCTGAAGAAGGATTACCCCCACTTCGGCGGCAACTATGAAGTATATCATCACACGGAGATCATCGCTAATCTGATTGCTGCAGGAAAGATAACCTTGAAAAAACCGGTGGACGGCATGTTTACTTATCATGACTCGTGCTTCCTCGGCAGATACAACAATATCTATGATCAACCGAGGAGAATTCTCGCCGCCATTCCCGGCATGAAACTGGCGGAGATGGATCGTAAACTCGACAAGAGCTTTTGTTGTGGCGCCGGCGGGGCGAGAATGTGGATGGAGGAACATGACGGTGAAAGAATCAATAATATGAGAACCGACCAGGCTATTGATGTAAATGCAACTAACATTGCCGTCGCATGCCCATTCTGCCTGACCATGTTGACCGATGGCATCAAGGCAAGAGAAAAGGAAGAAAGAATGGCTTCCCTTGACATTGCCGAAGTCGTCTGGAGGGCAATGGGCCTGGAAGAGGAAAAACCATCGGCAGATGTGTGCGCACCAACTGAATAGATGATTATCCAAAGAAAGATTGTAGCTTTTTCCGGAAAGCCCCATTGCTGATGCATGGGGCTTTTTTATTACCATGTCATGGGAGTTGTATTTGAATGACATTTGATGTAAAATCCGTGTCGTTCGCAGTGCAATATTTAAGAGTTTCGCAGTAAACACCGGAGAATGTTCGATCCTTAAGGAAATACTGTTGGGCATTCGCTCGCTTTCGCATTCAGAACATGACCTAATAAATAAGGTAATACACCAGTTAGATTGCACTTAGTTCTTTGACAAATAGCTGAGATGTTGTAGGAATCAGCTATGAAAATTTGTCCTCGCTGCGACGGCAAGAAATTTTGGTATTTGTCAACCG